>NZ_JAMXSE010000002.1:0-333815 GCF_024124685.1 Pseudoalteromonas sp. OANN1 | reverse complement strand
ATATGCGCGATTTACATCTAGGTCAGAGTTTCAAATAAAACTCATTAACAGACCGTATATATGACAGCAATCCTGTCCCTGTTATTTACTAAAGAAACCTTGCAATAAGGGAGGAGACCATATATGAACTCGGGGTAAGAAGTTAGTTAAGGTACTAAAATACCTAAGTTCAAAAGCGTAATATCACTCTAGCCAGAAGTTATTTCTTAATACAAGGCAAATTTGTGCGTCAATAGCTGGCCTATTGCAAGCTAATTTAACGCAGTAGTAAGGGATAACAGCTGCTAGAGAACAAGTTGTTATCCCGGGTTCAGGTTAACTAGAAACGTTTTCGAAACTCGTTTGGCGTTAAGCCCATACACTTATTAAACACCTTACGGCAGGCTGTCGTATCCTCGTATCCTACCTGGTGCGCAATCCAATCAAATGGCTTGCTCGTGCTTTCTAATAAATCACACATTTTCTGCACCCGAAACCTTTGCAGATATTGATTTGGATTGAGTCCGAGCACCTTAGCAAACCGTCGCTGTAAGGTTCTTTGCGTAAGTAGAGCGATATCAGCTAGTTCTGTAATTGAAATATTGCGACCATAATGGGTGTTAATGTATTGCTGAGCGCGCAGCACAGCATCATCGCCATGTTGAAAGTTTGGCTGAAATTGATGATAGTAGCTCTGCTCCCGCTGAGCCGTATCTACGACTAGCGTTTTGCCTAACTTGCGCATGACTAAGTGACCGCTATATTTTTTGACTAGCTCTAATCCAAGATCAAGCCATGACATTACGCCACCAGCCGACATAATATCATTGTGATCGATTAAAATTTTCCGCGTATCGATAGGCTGGTTAGGAAAATGCCGTTTAAATGCCTCAGTTAACCCCCAATGCGTGGTAAGTAAGCGCTGATGACTTAGCCCCGAGGCCGCAAGTATAAAAGCCCCCGCACAGGCAGAGGCGATAACTGCACCTTGTCGGTGTTGCTGAGTTAACCAAGCAAGTAATTGAGGCTCAGGTTTAAGGTAGTAATCAGAATTAACACTCGGCGGCAAATCCCCCTTTACAGCACAACTGAAGGTAACAACATGTGTTGTAAAGCGGGTATCCTGTGACTCTTCGATACAAATTCTATCTGCTAGAAAAAACAGCTCTTCTAGACCATACACAGCCGACTTCATCGCGTGAGGATAGTGACAAATCGCCACTTTGATTGGTTTCATCTACATTGTCGAATTTGAACTCAAAAATGTCATTTTAGACACTCCAGTCAAAGTTACAACTCCAGCACAATACCTCTGCAAATTAACTAACGAGGTAAAAAAATGAACAACAGCGCACTATTGGTGATCGACATTCAAAATGACTACTTTCCTGGAGGGCTTTTCCCGTTATGGAATACCGAAAATACACTAGCAAACATCAATACAGCTATCAAAAAAGCAGCAGAGCAAAATATGGAAGTCATTTATGTCCAGCACATAGCTAATCCAGAGCAAGGAAAAGCACCATTTTTCAATGCCGACACTAGCGGTGTCGAGCTTCATAATGGCCTACGCCAAGCGCAAGAAAACGGCCACCATATCGTAAAGTCCTACGCCGACAGCTTTGAGCAAACCTCTTTAAACGATTTGCTCCAATCTAAAAGTATCGACACTTTATATATCTGCGGCATGATGACACAAAACTGTGTAACCCATACCGCGCTATCGAAATCGGCGGAGCAATACAATGTCTACATTCTCAGTGATTGCTGCACTGCCGTAGATGAAATGATCCACAAAATTGCACTCAACGGTGTTTCAACACGAGTACCGTTAGTCACCTCATCGCAAATGTAGCCTATGCTCGTCGTGATAAATCACGACCTACAAACCCAACGTAGGTCGAGGTTTACCTCGACACATACCTCAACAAATATTTCGACAAGCATCTTAGCAACCCACGATGAAAAAGCTCGTCGTGATAAATCACGACCTACAAACCCAACGTAGGTCGAGGTTTACCTCGACACATACCTCGACACATACCTCAACAAAAATCTCGACAAGCATCTTAACGACCCACGATGAAAAAGCTCGTCGTGATAAATCACAATCTACAAACTAAACATTTAGGTCGAGGTTTACTTCGACACAAGCATAAAAACCAAAAAGGCTGGATTGACCAGCCTTGATTTGAGTGACATCGAAATGAAAAGGGACTAATTAGCCTGCTGCTTATAGGCTTGTCGATAGGCGTGAAGTAGCGGTTCGGTATAACCATTCGGTTGAACTCGGCCTTCAAATACCAAAGATAACGCCGCTTTATAGGCAAGGTTTTCACTAAGCGATTTATGGTCATTGAGCATTGGTTGGTAGAGGCTGTCACCTTCGTTTTGACCATCTACCACAGCAGCCATACGTCTAAAGGTTTTTTCTACTTGCTCTTCGCTACAAATGCCATGATATAACCAGTTAGCGATATGCTGGCTTGAGATCCTAAGCGTTGCTCTGTCTTCCATTAATCCAACGTGATTGATATCAGGCACTTTTGAGCAACCTACACCTTGATCTATCCAGCGCACCACGTAGCCCAAAATACCCTGCGCATTATTGTCTAATTCGGCTTGGATATCCTCCGCAGACAAATCGTTTTCTAACATCAACGGGGGTGTGAGTAAGTTATCGAGCGATGCTTGCTGACGTGTTTTTATCTCAAGTTGGCGTGCAAACACATCCACATAGTGATAGTGCATCGCATGGAGCGTTGCTGCGGTAGGAGAGGGCACCCACGCAGTATTAGCACCAGACTCAGGATGACCTTGCTTTTGCTCCATCATCAGCGCCATTTTATCTGGCATTGGCCACATTCCTTTGCCTATTTGTGCCTTTTTCCTAAAGCCAGTTTTAAGGCCAATATCCACATTTTGGTCTTCATAGGCCGCTATCCAAGACTGTCCTTTAATTGCCACTTTGGGCAATACAGGGCCCGCCAGCATTGAGGTATGAATTTCATCGCCTGTTCTATCCAAAAAGCCGGTATTGATAAATACTACACGCTGCTTAGCGGCGGCGATACACGCTTTTAAGTTTACCGAAGTACGGCGCTCTTCATCCATAATCCCCATTTTAATGGTATTTTTGGGTAACGAGAGCAGCGTTTCAACTCGACTAAATAGGGTATCAGTGAAAGCGACTTCTTCAGGGCCGTGCATCTTCGGCTTCACGATATTGATACTTGCTGCCGTCGAGTTTTTAAACGGACTATTGCCTTGTAAATCATGCAGCGCAGCCGTGCTTGTCATGATGGCATCTAAGATCCCTTCGAACTGCTCGTTTCCTTCTGCATCCAGTACCGCTGGCGTTGTCATTAGGTGGCCAACATTACGCACAAACATCATAGAGCGACCTTTGAGTGTCATACGCTGGCCTTGTGTATCTACGTAACTTCGGTCGGCATTTAGCGTCCGAGTCAGCGATTGACCTGACTTTTCGAAGGTTTCGCTCAAGCTCCCTTTCATCAAGCCTAACCAATTTTGATATACCAATACTTTGTCTTGTGCATCCACCGCAGCAACCGAGTCTTCACAATCCATGATTGTCGTCAGTGCAGCCTCAAGGACGACATCTTTGATCCCGGCTTTGTCTGCCTGTCCTATCGGATGGTGTGGATCAATTTGGATCTCAATATGCAGATCATGGTGGCGCAGCAATACCACGCTTGGATTTTGTGCCTCCCCTTGATAACCCACCAGCTGCTCAGGCTTTTGCAGTGCAACTTGGGTGCTGTCGTTGAGTGTAATTACCAAATTGCCGTCTAGAATCGCGTAGTTCGTACTTTCTATGTGAGAACCTTCTGCCAACGGCAGCGCTTTATCGAGAAACTGCCTAGCATAAGCCATGACTTTAAATCCGCGATTCGGATTATAGGCTTGAGTACGCTCAGCGCCATCTTCTTCGCCAAGGACATCCGTTCCATAAAGCGCATCATACAAGGAGCCCCAACGCGCATTAGCCGCATTGAGCGCAAACCTTGCGTTACTAACAGGCACCACTAACTGAGGACCAGCTGCGCTCGCAATTTCAGGCTCCACATGCTCGGTTTCGATGGCAAAATCTTCAGGCTCAGGCTGCAAATAACCGATAGATTCAAGAAATGTCCGATATTCTGCAGATTGCCAATCAGGATGAGAGAGGTGGTAATCGTCAATTTGCTGTTGCAGGGTATCGCGTTTGTTGAGTAACGCTTGGTTTTGCTTCCCAAGTTCCGAAAAAATATCCGCTACGCCTTGCCAAAATTGATTGACCGCGATCCCCGTACCGGGAAGTAAAGATTGCTCAACAAACTGCGCCAGTGGAGTCGCAATTTGGAAGCCTGAATGAGTGACATACTTGCTCATGGAGAGTCCTTGATTAACATTTTTTGAACGGGATAGGTCAAACATAAAACAATTTTTGGAAAAACGAACCCCTTTTCCCATTCACAAAAAATATACTCGCAATAATAACTATAAATTTAAAAAATCTAATTTATCGGCCTAGTGTTTAATTAAGCCCGCAGCCAACCACTCTCACACCGGTTGGTTTCGTGTAACAAACAACCAGAATTTAATTTGATTTATAGTACCCGTTCAAAGGAAGCTAATTATGTCTCAGTATCAAACTCAGTTAGATCATTTCTCTAGTCTATGCCAAAGCCAAGGAAAAACTTGGCAATCTATCAGTCCTGAGTATGCCAGCCGTATGCACCTACAAAACCGTTTCAAAACCGGTTTGGACATTGCAAAATACACGGCCAAGGTGATGCGTGAAGACATGGCAGCGTACGACGCAGATAGCAGCCAATACACGCAATCGCTTGGTTGCTGGCACGGTTTTACCGCGCAACAAATGATGATGGCCGTAAAACGTCACAATAAAACCACAAAACGCTCTTACGTATACCTAAGTGGCTGGATGGTTGCTGCGCTGCGCTCAGAGTTTGGCCCACTACCTGACCAAAGTATGCATGAAAAAACAGCAGTTCCAGCTTTGATTGAAGAGATCTACACCTTCCTCAAGCAAGCCGATGCACGAGAGCTAGATCATCTCTACAAAGATCTTGATGCAGCAAGAGCAAAAGGCCAAGATACAACAGAGATCCTTAGCAAAATCGATAACTTCGAAACCCATGTAGTGCCTATCATTGCTGATATTGATGCTGGTTTTGGTAACGAAGAAGCAACCTACCTATTAGCTAAACAAATGATTGAAGCGGGTGCTTGTGCAATTCAAATCGAAAACCAAGTATCGGATGCAAAACAGTGTGGCCACCAAGCAGGTAAAGTAACGGTTCCCCATGAGGACTTTTTAGCTAAGATTAACGCTGTACGATATGCTTTCCTTGAGCTTGGTGTTGAAGATGGCGTTATCGTCGCACGCACCGACTCATTGGGTGCAAGTTTGACGCAAAAAGTGCCAGTATCAAAAGCGCCGGGCGATCTTGCGAGTCAATACACCAGCTATTTAGACACCACGCCAGTGACCTCGGCCGCAGACTTACAAGAAGGTGAGATGGCAATTAAATTGGGTGGCGAACTGCAAAAGCCAGTTCGCTTAGACAACGGTCTATACCAGTTCAGAGCAGGCACAGAAAAAGATCGTGTGGTACTAGACTGTGTAACCAGTCTTCAATCAGGCGCAGATCTATTGTGGATTGAAACCGAAAAGCCAAATATCGAGCAAATTGCCGAGCTAGTTAACCGAGTTCGCGAACAAGTGCCTAACGCTAAGCTTGTATACAACAACTCGCCATCGTTCAACTGGACATTAAAATTCCGTGAACAGGTATACCAGCAATGGCAGGAACAAGGTAAAGACTTATCGGCATACCCAAATCCAAGCGCGGATGCAAAAGTGTTGATGGCACCAGAGTTAGACGCAACCGAATTGGCAACAGAAGCCGATCTACTGGTGCAAAACTTCCAGCGTGACTCGTCAAGAGAAGCGGGGATTTTCCACCACCTTATTACACTGCCAACTTACCATACAGCAGCGCTCAGCACTGATATTCTGGCTGAAGGCTATTTCGGTGACGCGGGTATGCTTGCCTATGTACGCGATGTGCAACGACAAGAAATCCGTCGCGAACAAGCATCAGTTAAACACCAAGACTTGGCGGGCTCTAATATCGGTGACACGCACAAAGAGTATTTCTCTGGTGAGAACGCACTCAAAGCAGGTGGTGAAGCCAATACCATGAACCAGTTCTAAACACTCGATTTAGATAACGACTTATATAGTTCCTTAATCAGCAAGGGCCGTCAGGCCCTTTTATCTATTGTGGATCAGATTTTTACTAGCCACTGATAACTTAGATCACATATTTACCAACGTCAGTTGTTCAGATCATATTTTTACTAACCTAGACCTATTTGAGATCAGAATTTTATTAACTCAACACCTAACGATCCCGATCTTTACAGTAAAGATCTAAGATCCAGACAAAAAAGAGCGCATTTGTGACTTTTTTCACTTTCACAAACCAAAATTTTACTAACTAAACCAGCGACAGGTCACATTTTTACTAACTTACTTAGTAAAATTTTGTTCTGAGTTTATTTTGACTAAAAATAAAAATATAACTAACCTCAGATTTATAAGCACTTCATTCTGCTGTAAACCCCCTTTACACTTTCCATATTTACCCCACTTTTCCATGTAAAACTATAAAACTGATTACAGTACATTGAAGTTGATACATGACCCCCATTAAGAACTTAATAAAAGCAGTAGCACTGCTTATAGCGATGCATTGCCAGGCCGGGAATACAGTTATCAAGGAAATAGAAGATTTAGAAAAGGCAGGCAAATACACCGAAGCCTTAGTTAAAATTGAAACGGCCAGTGTCAGTGAAGAAGAAGAAACGCGATATCAAGCGATTTATTTGCAGGCCATGATTTATCGAAAGCAAGATTTATATGAGAAATCAATATCTACCCTTAGCTATATCGAAAAGCAGTTTTTCCTTACCGAAGCGCGCAAGTATGAAGTATACAGAGAGATAGGTATTAACTATCGTAACCTAAGCCAGCTTGAGCAGGCCGAGTCTTTTTATTTAAAAGCGCTCACTTCAGCCGAAGCAATGAATAAATCAAATTTAGTTGCGCAAACCTATAATAATCTAGGCGTTGTTGCCGACCATAGAAATCTGCTTGCGCAATCTATGCAATACCACTTAAAAGCCTATGAATTACTAAAAGGAACTGATCAGTACGAAAAGCAAGGGGCTAATTTTTATAATCTCGGTGATATTTCTGTGCGTATGGGGGATGAGGAAAATGCTGAGTATTTCTTTCAACAAGCTCTCGTTGCAGATAAAGCTTCAAAAGAATTACGCAACGTCGCAGGCACAGCCCTTCGCTTGGGCGAGCTGAAGTTTAAGAACGGCAAGACGGACGAAGCGTTAGCGCAAACAAAAGAGGCCATTGAATTTCTAAAAGAGCTTAATGCAAGGGTTTCTCTAGCCAGAGCATATCGTACTTCCGCACTGATCCATATAGCTAAGGCTGACTTAGACAGTGCCCTGTCGGATGCACAAGCAGGCATTGAGTATGCCACTCAAACCAGTTCAACACTGCAACAATTTTACGCCTACCTGACGGAGTTAGAAGTAAGGCTAAAACGCAAAGAATTAAACAAAGCAAAAACACTACTCACTAAGCTGGACGCCCTAACCGAAATTGAAACGGCAGAGCTACTGCTCGAAAAATATCATCGCCTTAAAGCGATAACGCTTGCTGCACATCATGAATACGCCCAAGCCTATCAATTTATGAAATCGACTTCAGAGCTGCAGACTCGACTTCATGAAGCATTACTAGAAAAACAAGTAAGTACCTATAAAGCCAGTATTGATGCGCTTATTCAATCTCAACAACTGGAGCAGGCCCGCTCAGCACAAGCCATAACCGAGGTTAACTTACAAAATGCTAAGCTATCCACACAAATGTGGGTAACCGCAGCAATCTCGACCTTTTTAGCTGGATTATTTCTAGTCGGATTTTTTGTCGTCAAACATAGAAATGCGGCACTAAAAGCAAAAATGTATCAATTGAACATTGAGCATAAAGATAAAATGCTGGCCGATATTTCCCACGAGTTACGCACGCCACTCAGTGTCTTAAAACTCCATATAGAAGCGATGGAACACAATCTTATTGATGACAGCACAATTGCATATGCCAAGATCAACAACAAGATAAATCAGCTAAATGAATTGATCTCGAACGTATATCAATTGTCTCAAGCAGATCATGACGCACTTGTGATCCATCCTCAGCAGCATGGCGCGAAAACGGTTATCCAAAGCTATGTGTACGATATTGAAAGATTAGTAACAAGCAATAAGTTGCAATTTATCGCCGACATTCACGTCGATGATATGAGTATTTATATTGATAAACCTAAGCTGGATAGGGTTATCGATAATCTTGCTAAGAATGCATGTTTATACACAGATAAACCCGGCAAGGTAAGGTTTAAAGCTGTGGTCAATAAACAAGGACTATTTCTACAAGTCGATGATAGCTCACCAGGCGTATCAGAGGCCGAGCAGAACAAACTGTTTGAACGCTTGTACCGTGTCGAGGCATCGAGAAGTCGTGCGACAGGAGGCTCAGGTCTTGGTTTATCTATTTGTAAGAGTTTAATTGAAGCGATGAATGGAAAAATCACAGTGAAGTCAGGGAAGTATGGCGGTTTGTGTATTCAGATAAACTTACCTCACGCGGTAGATGTACCAGCATAAAGTACCCGCATAAAATGCGAGTTGATATTAAGTAAAGTACAAAAGGCCGAGCAGATGCTTGGCCTTTCCTCTTTCTAAGCTTGCTTAGAAACGGTAGCTGATATTGCCATACACAAAACGACCATCGGTGTTATATGCCGAGAACGCAGAGTAAGGAAAGATCTGGTTAAACGTTGTATAACCAATATTACTAACAGTATCTTGTGGATATTGATCAAATAGATTGTTAGCGCCTACAGCAAACTTCCAGTTGTCACCTAGGTTATAAGCCACTTCTAAATCAGTGATCCATTTAGCGTCTAATACTTCATCGCCTTCTACTGCACTCGAAGAGTCCACCGTTTCACCATAGCGTGTGGCACGTAATGTCGTCTGCCAATCGCCAAATTGCCAATTTGCAGCTAGGTTCCATTTGTCTTTTGGTGTCCCATCTTCAAATCGTGCAATTTCACGACGAGCAAAGTACTCATAGCTGTCACCAAGGGCTTCAAGCTCAGCAGGATTTGCTTTTACATGCGTCACTTCAGTGTCATTGATGTTTACCGCAGCACTTAAACGCAGATCACCGTAGTCGGCAAGATCAAAACTGTACGTTGCTACGATATCCACACCTCGAGTACGCGAGTCGATAGCATTAGTGAAGTACCTTACACTTTGCGTATTGAGCTCACCCGCTTGCTGCAAAATATTAATGACTTCAGGACCACCTAAATTCTCAGAAAGTACGATGCGATCGTCGATGTCAATTCGATAGGCATCCACAGTAAATGAGAACGCGTCTAGTGTATAGACAAAGCCCGCCGTCATATTGACCGACTCTTCAGGCTCAAGCTCTCGAGCACCTAGCGCTTTTGCAGCTGGCGTATCAACAGGGAAGTGGCCTACTTCACTCGGTACGCCATTTTCAAATACCGTAGCAATGGATTTATAGGACGTTTGAGCCAATGAAGGCGCTCTAAAACCTGTGCTTACAGCACCACGTAGTGAAAAGTTATCCGACACCACATAGCGCGATGCCAGTTTACTGGTGAAGGTGCTGCCAAAATCACTATAATCTTCAAAACGACCCGCCAAAACGACATTCCAGTCCTGCGTTAAGTAGGTATCAAACTCTGCGAATAAAGCGATGTTATGACGAGATTCATCGACAGCACTTGCTGGTGAGAAACCAGCGAGCACCTGCGCACCACCAGCCGCAACGGGATTGCCTTCTGCATCAAGCACGGTGAGGTAAGACGCTTCTTCACCGACTTCTATTTCATAGGTTTCACGGCGATATTCTGCACCAATCGTGAAAAATACGTCATCCGGTAAGCCCAAATCCAATGCCGTTTTAGCATCAGCATTCACAAGCCACTGTGAATAAACTAAAGCGCCGTTATTAAACTCAGTCGGGCTTGTTACCCCCATCGAAGTATTCAAACTATTTACGACACCCAAGGCGAAGTCATTCACACCATAGTTTGTACTGATATCGTAATCCCACTCACCTTGAGTGCCTTTTACACCAACCGCAAAAGAGTAATCATCTACATCGCTGACGATTTGAGGCAAGAAGCCATCTGGGTACACCGCCGTTAAGTTGCGGCTGTCATTTGCGCGACGATAGAAACCACCGGAGTTACCTTCACGTGTTGAGTAGCTACCAAATGAATAAAGTTCGGTTTCCGCATCTAGGTTGTAACCTGCATTATAAAATAGTGCAAAGTCTTCCACTTCGGCTTTACCAAAACGGTGGTTGTAGCGATCGAATGAAAACTCTCTTGAGTCAAGTTGACCATTTTCATCACGAGCATATTGCTCTCTTGGATCGAAGCCTGAACGATTAGTTGGTTTTTTATCTCTATATTCGGCAGATAGGTTAATAAAACCATCATTACCTAAAGCAAAACCAACGTTGGCACCAATTGTTGTAGTACCACCATCATTACGCTTGCGGTCATCTCCTAATACAAACTCTAAATCGCCCGCAGCGTTTGCACGGGTTTGTAATAAGTCAGGGACACCAGCCATCTGTGTATCGTGCTCACCATAGGTCACACTAATACTGCCACCTTCTTCGGCATCTTTAAGCACAATATTAATAACGCCAGCAATGGCATCTGAGCCGTATTGAGCAGCAGCGCCATCACGCAGTACTTCTATACGCTTAATCGCGGCAGCTGGAATGGTATTTAAATCAACCGCCGTTGAACCACGACCAACGGTACCATTTAAATTCAATAATGCGCCGGCATGACGACGTTTACCATTTACCAGTACTAAAGTGTGATCCGGTGCTAAACCTCTAAGCACTGCCGGACGGGCGTGATCCGTACCATCCGCCAGTGTTGAATTTGGGAAGTTAAAACTAGGCACGAGCGTAGTTAGTACTTGGCTCAGCTCCAGCTGACCGGTACTTTGCATATCTTCTAAAGAAATAACATCTACCGGCACCGTGCTCTCGGCAACACTACGAAGACTTCTTCGCGTACCAGTGATTTCGATGACTTCAACACTTTCTTTGGCTTCAGTGTTGTTACTTTCTGCTTGCGCATGAATTGAAATAGTTGAAAGAAGCGCGGCACCGACAGCCAACGAGATTGGCTTGCGAACAGCGTTTTCCAGCTTGTTATTAATAAATTGCATAGTTTGTCCCGTGAATATGTTGAACGCAGAGTCTGTAAAAGACCGATTACTACTTAATTTAGTCAATATGAAGATAAATCAAGACTGAATAAGGCACCCAAGTAAATAACACAAAATGCGGTACGATACCCATTCGACTTATGACCAAAATGTTGGTACTTACTAATTCAATACCAGCCTAAAATTAAGTCACTATCATAAGAAAAGACGCGGATTTTAGAATTATTCTTTCACCGAGAATAAAGAATTTTTTGATCTACCTTATACCTCATAAGCGCACTGGTCTGATGTTTGCCCACTCCATCTTTACTCCACATTGAAGCGCTTAAATACCAGTATGCAGAAACGGAGAGTACCAATGACACAACGGACGCTAAAACATGCTGAATGGTTGAAAATTGTTGAATTTAGAGCGAACCAGCAGCAACTTCAAATAAAGCCAAAAAATAAACTATCACCTGCTGTGATTTGGACTTTTGTACTAGCCACTATTATTTCACTGGTAAGTGCATGGGCATTTGTTACCGAAACGCCAGAGGCACCCACTCAGGAGCTTAGTAAAGAGTCCCAAATGCGTATCAACCGCCACTTTACCAAACAGTACATGGTTGGAAGCTGGCAGTTCTCACATTTAAAAACCAGTAAAGATGACATCAATGTGTTTATCCGTATCCCGACTAAACTCGCATTAACGGGACAGGCACTTAAAGGTTATATCGAGCAGTCACTATGCCCACCGGCCAGTAGTAATGTTTGGCGTGATGTCAGCCAGTTTGCGCTTTATATGCATTTGTACTCGGACACGCCACGCCACAGCGATTATGCCAAGTGCAAGGCACCTTAATCATTTCAGGTTAAATTCTTTTATCTTTCGTTCAAAGGCCCGATGGGCCTTTTTTGTTTTTTAATTCAATATTTATTTCGAGCTATCGTGGTTGCCAAGCGGGCTTACCGGCTCAAGCTCAAGTTTGGCTTTTTCTTCGAGTTCTTCGGGTAGCTCTTTGACTACAGCAACACCTAGCTCTTTAAATTCAGAGGCTTGCTTTATTAAGTTGCCCTTACCCATATACAACTGAGAAAACGCGCGCTCGTAACTCTCTTTCGCTTTATCAAGCTGTTTGCCCACCCCTTCCATACTATGTAGGAAGCTATTGAGCTTGTTATAAAACTTCTCAGCTCGAAGCGCCAGCTCTCTGGTGTGCTTGCTTTGTTCTTCAAAACGCCATAGCTGTTTGACTATATTAAGGCTGGTTAAAAGCGTTGTTGGCGTTGCCACCAATACATTGTTTTGTAAAGCGTCCTGATAAAGCGTTGGCTTATGCTTAACCGCCTCAACAAATGCAGATTCCACAGGGATAAACATAATGACTACCTCTGGGGAGTTAAGACCAGGTAAGCGCTCATAAGACTTACTACCCAACTCTTTGATCCGTGCAGTGATGGCTTCGGTGTGTGCCACAATGGCTTGATTCGCTTCACTATCTGTTGTGGCATTAATATACCGTGTATAGGCATTCAATGAGGTTTTAGCGTCAATAACCAGATGACGAGATTGCGGTAAATAAACCACGACATCAGGGCGAAACTTTCCTTCGTCGGTATTAAAGCTTACTTCTCGCTGATAGTCGTAACCTGGACGTAGCCCAGCGCTATCTAGCACATTTTCAAGCATGAGTTCGCCCCAGTTACCTTGTGCTTTCTTTTGACCTTGTAACGCAGTGGTCAAACGATCGGCTTGCTCAGTCATGGCTTTATTGTTGGCTTGTAAGTGCAGCAATTCAGTTTTTAATGACGCCCGTTGCTTAAGCTCTTCACTATGAATGGCTTCCATTTTATCTCTAAAGCCCTTTAATTCACCTTGTACTGGCTGCAGCAACTGCTGGATTTTTTCTTTACTTTGATGACTAAAACGCTCGCTTTTCTCATCAAATATTTGATTCGCGAGATTGTGAAACTCTTCTTTAAGCTGGACTTTCGCTTGTTCAAGCTGCGCAAGCTGTTGCTCAAAGCTGAGTTGCTTTTGCTCCAGCAAGGTTTGCAGATTGGCCATTTCAACTTCTAACTCATGAGCATGTACTTGAATTTCTTCCTTGGCATCGAGCTCTCGCTGCCACAGCTGCTGATATTCAGCGGCTTGCCGTTGACGCTCAGCTAATCTTGCTTGCAATTGCTGCTGTTGGCCATGACTTTGTAGTTGCTGTGCTCTTAATTGCTCAGCGAGTTGCTCGGCTTGGCTTAGTTGCGACCTAAGTGCTTGCTCGGAGGCGAGTTGAGTGTTGAGTTGATTTTTGAAAGTGCTGCGTATGACCCAAACAACGGGGAGTAAGGTAGCCGCACCGCCTGCAAATAGCGCAAGACTAAACCATGCAGGCGTATTGGAGAGCATTGACCAAAGCATATTGAGATCTCATCGGTTCTTCTACTTTGATAATACCTTAGATATAAATTTCAATCACTTAGTCATTCAGTGATCTGTTGACCATTGTAGCGATACCCGGCGCCATATACCGACTCTACAATTTTCGGAGATAAATCTAATCCTTTGATTTTCTTTCTGATATTTTTAATGTGGCTGTCGATTACGCGATCCGAAATATCAAAGTTATCCGGTTGAATATAATCAAGAATTTGCTGTCTTGAAAAGACACGGTTTGGTGCATCATATAAAAGCGCAAAGACGTCAAACTCAACTTTGGTTAAGCCTAATGTACTGCCATTCAGTTTAACCGTTAATTCTTCGCGATTTACTTCGATAGGCTTTTGATACGCATTGGTATTCACACAACGACGTAAGATCGCTTTCATGCGCATCACTAATTCAGCGGCGCTAAAAGGTTTACATACATAATCATCTGCGCCGACTTCTAAACCCTTTAAACGGTCTGCTTCTGCCACTTTGGCAGTCAGCATAACAATAGGTACTTCAGAAAACTCTCGAATTTGACGCATACACTCTACGCCATCTTGGTTCGGCAACATGATATCCATCAAGATTGCATCTGGTTGGTTTGCCTTTACCCAAAGTACAACTTCAGCACCGTCTGCAATATGAAACATTTCAAAACCGGATGCTCTAAAAAACAACAGCACCTGCTCTGCAATATCTTGGTCGTCTTCGACGAGCAAAATTCTTGATGGGGTAGACATAGGATTTATTTACTCTTTGCTTTTAACTTTTTCAATTGTTGTCTAACTTGACGCTTTAACTTGTCTGAAAGCGTGTCATCGAACAGTAACATGGTCAGTATACTAGACAAGTCTTCGGAACTCGCAACTTCATTAAGTAGATCATAGTCTGATTCTGATTGTGTCTCAATAAAGTTTAAGTGTGAAATTGTCGCATCGTAGCAAAGCATAACGTTATCCTAATTGGTCTATGGCGTTTCTCCGTTATAGCTATTAAAGCGTGAGATTATGGAATAAAAATGGAGTGAATGATGTTTTAGGGCCTGTTGACCTTTGCTGTTTGATTTTTGTTCTTCTGAGTGTGTTTTGATCGCGACGCTCGACTTGCCGCCTAGTAATCTAGGCAAAAGTTGAGCAACAATGAACAAAGCGCACTCAGGTGAACCCAAAGGGCAGCGCTTGATTGGCATTTCTACTATGTAATCGCCAGACTTACATAGAATGATTATGCTACGCAGGCTCTGCCTTGTATAAATACCAGTCAAACTGCTGCAAAAACAAACTTGAAAGATAAACAGGCCCTAGAGCCAGAAAAAAGAAAAGCCAACTTAATTAAGCTGGCTTATTACAATCAGTAACAAAGGGGGAAAATCAACATATGCCTACTGTTTCAACAATGTCACAACAAGCACTATCATAGACCTTCACCTTTGTTGATTAGTTCCAAATTATTTTTAATTTTTTATCAGCGCTAGCATTTGCGACTCATCAAACTGACCAAGATTGACACCAGACTCAGCAAATAAGGCGTCAACAAGGGCTTGTTTATCGCGCTGCATCTTAAACACTTTCTCTTCGATAGAGTTCGCCATAATCAATTTGTACACGAATACCGGCTTATCTTGGCCGATACGATAGGCGCGATCTGTTGCTTGATTTTCTACCGCAGGATTCCACCAAGGATCGAAATGGATAACCGTATCTGCTTGAGTCAAATTCAAACCAGTTCCCCCAGCTTTTAGGCTTATCAAAAAGACATTGCACTTGCCTTGAGTAAACGCCTCAATGGCTTTATCCCGTTGCCTTGTCTGCCCTGTCAGCATAGTGTATTTCAACTGTTGCTGTTGGCACTGCTCAGCAATGAGATCTAACACGCTGGTGAACTGGCTGAAGATAATTATCTTACGGCCCTCACTGAGTAGTACTGGCAGGTGTTGCGCAAGCCACTCAAATTTAGCGCCATGTTGGTCGGTCAGTGATTTATCAACCAATTGTGGGTGACAGCAGATCTGACGTAACTTTAACAAGGCATCGAGGAACGCCAGCTTACTTCTTTCAACGCCTTGCTCCTGAAATAGATTGAGCAATTTGCTTTCTACTTGGTGCTGAACACCTTGATATAGCTTATGTTGTTCATCAGAGAACTCTAATTCTTTGATGAGTTCTGTCTTATTGGGTAACTCTTTCACTACCTCAGCTTTTGTACGACGAAGAATAAAAGGTGCGATCAGCGATCTGAGTTCTCGAGCTCTAGGGCGATCTTGTTCTTTTTCTATTGGGATCTGGAAGTGTTGTTTAAACTGCTGCTTAGTCCCCAGCACATCAGGCATGACAAAATCGAGCAGCGATTTAAGCTCGAGTAAATTGTTCTCTACCGGTGTGCCACTTAAACAAAGTTTGAAACGCGCGGATAGGCTCTTTACGCATTTAGATATTTGTGCGCTTTCGTTTTTAATATATTGCGCCTCATCCAACACAATCGAATCAAAATCAAGCCCTTTATAATACGCCACATCACGCTTAAGTAGCGGATACGTCGTTAGAATAAATCGTGCACCTGACAAGTTAGTAAGTGCTTCCTCTCTATTGGATCCATGAATAATAGTGAGAGGTAGGTGCGGTGCGAAACGTTTAAATTCGTCACGCCAGTTCCCCACTAAACTCGTCGGACAGACAATTAAACTTGGTTGTGTCACTAGCGTATTGTGCTGAGAAATAAAGTAAGCAATAACCTGAAGCGTTTTTCCAAGGCCCATATCATCGGCCAGAATGCCACCTAGCTGATGACGATTAAGGAATTTAAGCCAGTTAACACCTTGCACTTGATAATCTCGTAGGGTGAAGCTCTGTCCTTCGCTGGCAGGGATCACGTCAAGATTTTCTATCGGTTTATCTAGCTCAGCGAGGTAATCAAGTAGCTTTTGATCATCTGAGTCGGCATGAATATGAGTCAGTTCAAACAGCTTTTTGGCATACGACAACGGAAATTTAAATTGTGAGCTCGAAAGGTAATAACTAAAACGGGATTTCAGCTCCAGCAATTCATCAAATATGGATTTGCTAATGGCATAGAACTGCTCGCCTATTTCGACGTAGCGATATTCATGGGCGAGGTTGTTAAGCTCATGAACCGGATGCTTATCCCAGTTGAGCGTAACGGGTTTGTCATCTAACATCACCTTTCCGAGCACATGATGTTGTTTATCTCGTTTAAGGCTTAACAGCACTTTAGGTGTAACAACGAGGCCATTGCTTGGCAGCTCGTCAACAATCCAACGTTTACCTTGTAAAAGCGGCCTGATCTCCCTGTTAAACCAATGAACTTCAACGCCATCCTTAGTTGGTAATAAAAATTCGTCGCCCTCATGGACAAAGCCCAGACCTGTGAGTACCTGCTCCAGCCTTGCTAACTGCTTTTTCGTCGCGCCTTTTCCAAGTGGCTCAATTGCAAAACGAATTTTATTTGGCCTATCTAGTTTTATAAGCTTAGCAACATTAGATTGCTTACTCGCTAACTGCAAAAACCCAGCAGGAGGCGCAATAACATCATCCGTAAAGATATCTTGGAAACGTGCCATCACCTGCTCTAGCTTTTCAGCCGTGATGGTAGGCATAGTATGAAGGTGGGCGATTTCCTGCGCGGTAAGCTCTGATTCAATTCGGCCAACGACCAAGTTTTCAGTATCTAGATACACAGGAGGTTCGGTTTTAATCAAGCGCCAGTGTTCAACATTCGCCAGACGGCTTTTAAGTTGGTATTCATTGCCTTCTTGATACCAGTAAAAATCTAGCGTTTGCTTGTGCCCAAGCTCCAAAGGTTGACGCTGGTTACGATAAAAACAGCGATGGGTATGTACAAGTTGTGTGAGTGCATTAAAGCCCCAAGCGCCAAATAGCTCAAAATGACCCGGTGTATTTTGCGAGCGGATCCAGCTAAATAAGCGAAAATCATTTTCTAATAAACCAGCAGGAGCGACCTGACTGTTAAGCTGCTGCTCAGTTAACACTCGACCTAAGGGGTAAACACCATCGGGTCGATTTGGCGATACCTTAGGACTTACAAGGACTTCGTTTGCTCGAGGCTCTAACACAAAGAGTAAGACGTTTTCCGCGTCTGCTTTATCGACTTGCTGCAACTGCCCGAGTTCATTAAACCAGTCATTAACCAAATAAGCCTCACCAAAGCCGCCAGAATGTTCGATTTTAAGTTTGAGCAATACCGCGGCAATGTGCCGACATTTAGGATTATTTGAACAAGAGCAGTTTGCTTCGACCGAAACGGTACCTTGTGATTGGTTTATTTTGATGTGCTGAGTGAAGGTATTGCCGTAATTTCCCAATACCTGCGCGTCGATTTGCGCAAAGTTTTCGCTGTGTTGAAGGTAGCAGACTTGTTCGTCTTTCAAATACTCCTTAGCTTTCGCAAGTAAAGCTGAATTGAAGTACTGACGAAGAAAACGTTCAGACAAGGGAAATTGATTAGCCTGTTCCTGTTTGATTTCCTCAAATAAGGCGAAAAGTTGCTCTTTAGATAACTGCGAAGACATTAAGTGCACGTCAAAATTAAAATAAAAAGCCAGTATATGAAATTAGTGATTTGAGCTAAAGAGAGAAATGCGAGAAATTCGCTAAAAAAGGACTGGTTGGAGGTCAACTGACTAGAAAAAGCGCCGAGTTGCTTGATAATTCAACCAACGCGGCAATTTTTGAACAAACCTTAATTGTAACTGCTAAGTAACTTTTGCAATTGTTCCAAACGCTTATCAGTCAATACTCGATTATCTATTTTCACGGTGACATCACCGCTTTTAAGATTTCTTTGTACTCGAATGTAGTCGTTCTCTAGCATGGACTCCACGCGTGAATCGCTACTTCCGAAAGTAGTCAAGAATTTAGTGATCTGAACAGCACGTTTCTCATCTGACATCTCTTCAGTCATAAAATCTTGCGCTTTAAGTGCAGCAATTTGCTCTGAAAACTGCTCTGGTTGTTCTTGTTTCGCAGTGATGAGCTTTTTAGCCGCTTCACGGCCTAAATGATTCGCCGTTGGATATAACTGCAATACTTCGACCGGAATGCTTTCATAAGCTTTCAATGCGTCTGCGATAGCTGTGTGAGAAACACCTTCCACGGCAGCGATTTCTCGATACGATCCTTTTTGGCCTTGTTCGATCAAATTATGCTTAGTATCAAAATAGGCTTTACCCAATTCCCAAAGGCTCGGGGCGATGTATTGATCGGAAGATACCGCTAATGTTTTTGCATCTTCGTCACTAAAGTCTTTCGAGCTCAACACCACATAATCAGCTTCGGCCAGCAAACAGGCTTTACGGCGTCTTGAGCCCGATAAAACGTGAAGTTTGCCATTATGTTGCCAACATAGGGCGGGGTGGAGATTACGTTTATCTTTTTTAATGGCAGGTAATATATCTGCGACCGCTTTTTCGCTTAATAAGGATTGCTCACGGCGATTCTGCCCATAAACTGTGGTTTTACTCTCAATTTCGCTAAACGGCACTACTTCACAGGTCAGTACTATGGTTTTTGTCGGATCGCTTGGCGCAGGCATAGTAACCACATCGCCTACTTTAGCCTGATCTAAAAGATCGTCGAGGCTACTGCCTTCAACCGCAGTAGCAAAAGGATCAATTCGTGTATCATTTTTACGTTTTCTAGCCATTATTAATACCTTTTTATTCTGCTAGCGAGGATTGTGTTGAAGGCCAATTTGAACGGATCAGCATCTCTAATTCATCAACCACGTCTTTGATATTTTCTTGCGCTTTTAGCAATGCTTCACGACTTGCTAAACTATCTGAAGTCTTTTGGTCAAAAATTGTGTTAAACGATGAAGAGCTCGCAGTAATTGCTGAGCTGTGATTGATTGGATAGCTCATTACTTGACGACCAAAAGCACTACGTACATCTTTAACGATATCGCGCTGAGAATGGTTGCCTTTAACATAGTTAGTGACCAAGAATTGCATAAAGTCCCAACCTTCGTGACCAAGAGCTGCAACGGTATGGTATATCTCACCAAGACGCTTCAGGTATTTATTATTAGCGTCGAAGTCTACGGCCTCTGGGTGTACAGGTATCAACATAGCCGTAGACGCCATCAATGCGTTGTAGAACATAAAATTAAGTGAAGGTGCGGTATCTACTAGGATAATATCAAATTCGTCTTGTACGGGCTCTATAACCTTCTCTTTAAGCTTATGGTAATGACGTGTCTTTTCGTAGCTTGAACTTTCTTTTAACTCTGTTGCTGTTTCGTGTTCAAAGTAAAAGTCATCCATACCAGAAGGTAATACGCGAATATTTGGAATGTGGGTTTCTTGGAAGGAATTAGAGACAAGATCTTTCCATGTTTCACCTTCATCTAACTCAATGCAATCTCTCATTAGATCGCCAACCGTGATCGGCTCATGATCATTAGATGGAAAAAAGCTTGATGATGATCCTTGTGGATCAAGATCTATGATCCCGATGCGATAGCGCTTAATATTTGTTGTAGCTAGTGCTGCTGCAATATTCACCAAACTTGTTGTTTTACCACAACCGCCTTTCAAACTATTAATCACAATGACTTGTAATTTATCGCTGGACTTTCGTTGGTCAGCATTTACACCGAGAACATCTGCCATCGCAAAGATATTGGCTAATGTGTATGCATAATGACCGTTTGCACCTTTCTTTATATTGATGGTATCAAAGTCACCTTGGTCATGACGTCTTTTGAGTGTTCTATTATTTACACCAAGCAGGTCTGCGGCAGCTTTCTGCGTGTAAGTTCTAAGCTCTTTTTCTTCAGTTTTAAGATGAGCTCTATAATGTTGAATACGACCAGCAAGTGATTGTTCCGCTACTTCTGCTGTAGCTTTCAACAGCCGGTACGTTGATAGCGCATTGTTATTTATAGACATACACATTATCCTTTATTTGATAACGATTATTATAATGTCCATATATTTTGCTGTAAACACAAAAAAACAAAGACATTTGTAATTTTGATTTACATCTAAGTATAAATAAGAAAGTTTAGATATGGTTAGATATATAGGTATTAAAGGCTAAGGTAAAGAAATTATACTCTATCCAGCTGTTTTACATCATTTTTTTTTATTTTTATAGATCTACTTTTTACTAGGTTAAGATCAGATCTCTTATAACTCCGAGATCGAAATTTTACTAACTACTATTTCCAAAAGTTATATATAAACAGCTTATGCACAGAATTATTCACATTTCTTAAGGTGCAGATCAATTTTTTACTAAGTAAGATCAAACAGTTATGCACAGATGATATAAGCTCAAGTGCTTTAAGGTATGTATAGATCTGATCTCTACCTAGCATAGATCAGATCTTTACTAATTAATTGTAGAGTTTTCCACAAGGACGTCTGGTTTGTCCTTGTAAATCCGCTAAATAGGCCTTAAACAAAGGTTTTTCTGCGTTCATTTTATCTTTGTTAGTAAAAACTTGATCTGAAAATTGGCTCTACTTAGTAAAAGAACGATCCCAACAAAAAAAGTTACTTCGGATCACTTTTTTACTAACTTTAATCATTAACTTTTTCTGTCGAATATGTTGTTATTAGACGTCATGAAAATTTGGAAGTAAAACAATGAGCCGGAAGGTGAACATCTCTGTTGACAATTTGCCCGATTCACTTCGTGGACAGATCCATGGTGTAGAAAGTGCAATCGATAACGAAAGTTTGGCGTTGTTTACGGATAATAAAGATGTTCGAGTATCTTTAGAAAATGCCGCCCATGGGTTAAGAGCTTATTCTAACACCTTTAATCATTACGATTTATGGGGGCGCTTTGTTCGTTCGGGACATAAAAAATTACCGTTAGAAGAAGCACCTAAAAAAACGATCGTAACGAGAAAAATATCTGAAAAAGTAGATGGTATTTTATACGAAGGTGAGATAAAAATTACACCTGCAGTTGTTAGTACTAAAAAAGATGGTGATGATGAAGAGTTTTTAGTTTGGCCATCTGATCGAGAAGAAAAGGTAGAGCGCGCGCTGATCCGTCTAGCTTCTAAAGGCAAGATTGTTAAAATAAATTTTAAGTCCGGTATTCAATACGCAGTTATTTTTTCGATGAACGAGCTTGCTCAAGAATTAAAAGCTGTTGGTCAATCAATGCCTTATCCACAAATTAAGGAATCTTTGGAAGCCCTTCAAGGTTCTAAACTTTCGTTCAAATATACGGCTACAGATACTAAAAACCCAAATATTGATGATTCATTTTACGAATCAAACATGAACTTTCTGTCGTCATTACACTTTAGTGGCAAAAAAGGACAGGGCGGGAATATCAAATGTGTTGCATGTTTAAATGCATTTGTTCATAACATGATCGATAACTTGGAGTATAAAGGTTATTACTTCAACAGTGCTCAAGAGTTAAAACGCGGTTTATCTCGTTGGATGATGCTACGTTTGTATCATCTATGGCGTTACGCTGCCCCAGGTAAAACTTATCATTTTCGCCTAATTTCAATTATGGAAAAATACGGCTCAATTTATTCTGATGATGAAATTACAGAGAATAAATTAAAGGCACTTCGTCGTGATATGACCACAACAATGAAAGATTTGATCGAGAAAGGGGCTATATCCGAATACAATATTTCAAATGTTAAGGATGAAAAGTCCGGGAAAATCGTTGATTATGTGTACGAAATGCACCCATCTGCTCAATTCTGTGACGAAATATTGGCTCTCAATAAACATCATAAACGTATCGAAATTCAAGGTGGAAAACGTATCGTCGAAAATGTTGAAGTAATTGATGAAGATACTTTAGAAGAAATCGTTAAAAAATAGGATTTCTTATTTTGGCTAGAGTGGTACTTCTAGCCAAAATAAAAAGCTTTTATATCAAAGCTAATTTCTATTTCAACTGAAGATACTTTCTAACCGAAAGTTATTACAATCCAATTTTTCAACACGATGAAAACTAAAGAGCTAAAAGCTTTCTTAAAAATTTTCTGCGGTGAAAAATACTGACATCAATAAATCTTGAAACTACATCTGCGGATCAAATTAATTCTCTAATCCTTAGAAGAGAGAACAAGCATATCAATAATTCAAACCTTCCTATTTAGAACAATCAACTAGAAAAAATTTGTTATCCAAAAGTAGTTGATTTATTAGTGATTTCTAGATACGAGTCCGTGGTCGATAAGCTATTTCAGAGCTTAAAATTTAATACTCAATCTGTGAAGATAACGATTTCGTCATAGCCTTATAAGTTGTTGAGAACACATCATACTGTTTAAAAGAGGTCAGTTAGCACCTGTCATTGACTATATTTATCTGCCAACATTATGTTAAATTGCGTTCTATCATTAAATTTCGTAGTAAATCGACCTCATTATTATTCAAATCTTTCCAAATAAATTCTATCGACTAGAAAGTTGTACTCTCGCTTTCTTGGATGATCATCTTTTTGTGTAAAATGACTTAACTCTCCAAGTTTAGTGTCTGGATGCGGGTTAAAGAGTATAAATGGGAGTGCGGCACTTACATGATAGCGATTTTGAGCTGTATATCTTACATTCACCTCAGGTGTTACTCTGGTTGGCCTTCTAATTCTGAGCTTTGCATTTTCTGATAGACTAGAAACTCTATATTTTTCTTGTTCTACTAGCTGTTGCCATTTTTCCTGATCTATCATCCTCGGATTTGAATAAAGTGACGAGCGATTCAACATCTCCATAGCAAGTTCTTTACTCAAAACTCTGGTTGCATGTTTTTTCATCCAGGTAAATCGAACGGAATAGGGAGCTGTGGATTCGCTATGTATTTTTCGATAGGCAGCCAAAGTCATTAAGTTAGGAACTGCACTATGAACAGCTTCGAATCTGGCATCATTGTTAGAAATTTCAAGAATAGCATTTTTAAAATTTTCTTTGGCAAGATTCACAGCATTCACCCTAGACTTGATAATTTCTTTAGGGTCATTGACTAACAAAAGACCTGGGAACCTTTGCAACAACTTTCCGCTTTCGCGGTCGTTTAAATAGAGATCGCGATAAGCATCTAGACATTTAGAGAGTGCTTTTTCACCTTCTATTTTTGTAACTGCTATATTTGTTGGAGCGGTTTCTTCATCTTGTTTTTTTATATTAGGCAGTTCATAAAAAGTTGCCTTTTTTATATCGGCTTCAGTCAGTTCATGGCATAGCTGATTAATATGTTCGTTAAGAATATCGAAAGTTGAACGTATATTGAATTTATTCATTGTATGATGTGTTCTTATTATCTCTTTAATATTATATCAAAAATAATGGAACCTCGCTAAGCGATTTTACTATGAGTATTTAATGGAAAAACTAACCATATCATTTTCACTAGACCTCCGTTTGCTAACTTAAGCTGGATATCTTATACAGAATATCAGTGTTAAGTAGTTAGTTATTTGACCAATTAATTGTGAGTGATGCAGTAACAGTATACATGTTTACCTAACAAATAAGTATGATGTGTTCTTCTAGGTTTATGCAGATTATATCAAAAATATTCTGATAGCTCATATTTATCTTCACTTATTTAGCCTCTATTCAGAGCGCCAAGACTTTGGAGAAATCAAATGATCAGCTAGGGACCTTTCATTGTTTGATTTTTGTTTTGGTTCATTGTTGGCCCAGAAGTGCTGGGGAAAGGTACTTTGTATCTTTATCGCCTGACTCATATAGCATAACAATGCTACGCAGGTTCTGCCAACAGCTGCAAAAACAAACTTGAAAGATAAGCAGGCCCTAGTTAATTTTATAAATAGAGAATTAAATCTACGTTATTTTGATGAAAATGTTAATCAGCTTTTTAGAGGTCAAATTATCTAATTTATATTTAGTATGATGTGTTCCTTTTTATGAGCTAAATTATATCAAATTTTTTTGCATTTCTCTTATAAAATTGGATTTTGATAAATTTTTGCAGGGAGTTCTTAACGGACAATACTCAAATAGGAAGTGGTGGCTAATAATCACTCAGAATGGCAATGCTAATTTTCAGCTTCCTGATTAATTTTTAAATTTAATGGTGATTTCATATTGATTAACAGTTTGTATGATGTGTTCTTTGTGAAATCCTCGCGATGATACTCTTTTTTATAAATTAAAGTCAACTTGTTGATCCCGACATTGTCTTGTTACTTTCAAGAGGTTTTGGTAGTGAAAACCCATAGTAAGTATTCACCAACTTTATTTTGACCGAGCGCTTTTATGTAGACGTGAAGATTTTATAGATTCTAGTTAGACCGTAAAGGGAAGGTGATAGATAAGTTAAGATGCAAAAAGTAAGTGTGTACTTACTTATAAATAATTTAATTTTACACTTTCTTGGAGAACAACCGTACCACTTCTTTTACTTTACAATGAATCTTCAAGTAATATCCGCATTTTCTGCAGTCTTACCTGACTAAAATATAGTGCAAGTTTCTTTTGATACATGTTCAGTTCGAAGTTGCAACGCTAGCACTAACTTTATAATAACTAAACCAGGCACTTCAGTATTATGCAAATTTCGCCGGAATATTTCCTTATTCGATTTGTACCGAAGTCAAATAAAGAAGAGCAGGAGTAAATATGAAAACGCATCTCATATGTTTAGGCAGTTTCAACATCATATCGTTCTCACACCTGTGTTCATGTCGAAGAGCAAAGTAGAGATCTCTCTTCAAGCGTCTGAATAGCTCGGTTGTAAACGAGTCGAGCTGGATGTGCTAGTTGTTGATAGGAAAATATCTCTGAAATTAACAGTCTCGAAGTTGATGGGGATTTTGGAAATGAAAATAGCGTTTAAGTTATTTAGCGAGTAATCATATTAATAGTCACCTTAGGCAGAGTCCTCTTGATGCTGTAAGAATAGATGAACGAAAAAAGTCGTTGTGTTAGAAATCAAGAAAAGGATGAGGGTCAAGATTAAACTCAGTAGTACTATATAAGCAATACCACCTTTTTAACAGTAGAGTTTTATCTAGTTAGTCTAGATTGGTCGGCGAGATTTCATCGTATAAGATAGCTTAATCAAGAAAATTCATTTTATTTAAATAACCCAATGAACTGAAGAACGATCTCTCCAGTTTTTTAAGTAATGCGCTCTCATTTGGGGAGAGGCCAGGTGGAAGTATCTGTGTGAGTTAACACTTCCAAAAACTATGTGTGATTTGTACTAGTAACTATCACAATACGGCTCATTTTTTTTACTCCTTTCCTGCTCATAAAATACTACGAGTTGCTACCTTTCACCTTCATAGATTAAACTTTAAAAAGCAATCAATTTAACATAATACAGATAGGTGGCCAAAATCTGTCTGTTCTCTTGCTATATAAATACTCCGTAAAACGGTTTACTGAAGAGATAGGTTGTTGCGAACAAAGTTTTGAACTGGCAACCATCCGACAGCGCCATTAAGTAGGTCTACAAGATTATGTTTGATATTAATATCGCTTTTAGGATCTTAAATCGACAATAAAGCCCATTATAACGACCTAGATCTTAAAACTCCGATATTTGTCAAATTGAAGTTCGCTTTCGTTCTGGTTGAAGAGATGTATTAAAAATTAACTTTCTTAAACAAGGGTTATATCGTGAAAGAATTTTTTGAACAGTTTTAGCAAGTGTCTATTTATCTTTATCGATAAATGTATGATGTGTTCTTTATTGAAACAAACTAAAGTTTTTCCTTGATGAATAAGGGGGCTTGGGGTACTGTTCAATGGTGGTAACACATATTGGAATGAGGAAAATACAATGGCTAATTGGAGCCCAAATAGCTGGAGAGATAAACCAATCTTGCAGCAACCTGAATACCCAAATTCAGAGAAGTTAAAATCAGTTGAAAAAGAACTAAATTCAGCCCCACCGCTCGTTTTTGCAGAAGAGACGCGAAGCTTGTATAAAAGCCTAGCAGATGTTTGTGAAGGTAAAGCTTTTATATTGCAAGGTGGTGATTGCGCCGAATCGTTTTCTGATTTCAGTGCCGCTAATATTCGTGATACGTTCAAAACACTTTTGCAAATGGCTGTCGTATTAACCTATGGTGGTAAATGCCCGGTAGTTAAAATTGCTCGAATGGCAGGGCAGTATGCAAAACCCCGTTCTTCTGATTTTGAGACTATTGATGGTACATCCTTACCTTCATATCGTGGCGATATCGTTAATAGCTTTGAGTTTACGGAAGAAGCACGTATCCCAGATCCTGATAGATTGATGAAAGCGTATCACCAGTCTGCAGCAACGCTTAACCTACTTCGCGCGTTTGCGCAGGGTGGTCTTGCAGATCTGCATCAGGTAAATCGCTGGAATATGAGTTTCGTAGCTGCAAATCCGTTAAAAGACAAGTTTCAACAACTCGCTGAGCGTATTCAAGAAGCACTTGAGTTTATGGAAGTTTGTGGCATTGATTCAACAGTTGCACCAAGTCTGAAGGAAACTCCGCTTTATACTTCACACGAAGCGCTACTATTAGGTTATGAAGAAGCGTTAACGAGAAGAGATCACTTATCCGGTGATTGGTACGATTGTTCTGCTCACTTTGTGTGGATTGGTGAACGTACGCGTCAATTAGATCACGCACATATCGAATTTTTCCGTGGTATTAAAAACCCTATTGGCGTAAAGGTTGGCCCAGGGATGCAAGAAGATGAGTTAATTAAACTTGTCGATGCGCTTAACCCTGATAATATTCCTGGTCGTCTAACACTTATCACACGCATGGGTGCAGATGTGCTGCCGGAAAAGCTGCCTAAATTAGTTCGCAGAATTCAAGAAGAAGGCCGCAAAGTTATTTGGACTTCGGATCCCATGCACGGAAACACTGAAAAAGCGACCACTGGATATAAGACACGTAGCTTTAACAATATCCTAAGAGAAATCAGTCAGTTCTTCGCAGTTCATAAAGCTGAGGGTAGCTATCCTGGTGGGGTGCACTTAGAAATGACAGGGCAACACGTTACTGAGTGTGTTGGTGGTGCCTACGGTCTATCAGACGAAGACTTATCTCAGCGTTACCGCACCCAGTGTGATCCGCGTCTAAACGCAGACCAAGTTTTAGAACTAGGCTTTTTAGTTGCTGATCTACTAAAAGATGCTCGTAAAACAGTATAAATAGCAAACAAAGGGCCGCATAGCGGCCTTTTTAGTATTTATGGCGCTTTAGCCCAGTTTCAGAAATAATTTTTGCTGAGATTTCCTCAACGGAATAGCGTGTACTGTTCAAGTAAGGCGTTTTATTCTTTTTAAATAGCATCTCGACTTCTTTGACTTCAATACGGCATTGTCTAATTGATGCGTACTTGGAGTTTGCCATTCTCTCTTGCCTGATTGCAGCTAGTCTTTCGGGATCTATGGTTAAGCCAAAGAGCTTACCTTTGTATTTATCCAGACATTTGGGTAGTTTTCCACTTTCTAAATCATCTTCTGTCATCGGATAATTCGCGGCCTTTATCCCATATTGCAAAGCTAAATATAAGCTTGTCGGCGTTTTACCGCTGCGGCTGACACCCACCAATATGATGTCTGCCTCGTCATAATCTTTAATATTTGCACCGTCATCATTTGCAAGCGCGTAGTTAACTGCATCTATTCTAAAATCATACGAAGATTCATGAATGCTATGCGTGCGGTGCATTTTTGGCACCGGCTGAACTTTTAGCTCTCTTTTTACAATTTCGCTCGCATAAGATAAAAAGTCGTAACAAACCCCTTGCGACGATAAAATAATATCGGACAATTCTGGATTAACGAATGTAAAAAACACCAATGGTTTTTCACCTGAAGTCTCAGCAACAGAGTCTATTAGTTTTTTGATTTCATTTGCTTTTTTCACTGTTTCTACAAATGGTATCGTTTGATGATTAAATTCTACAGGGAACATTGAAAGCGTTGCGTGACCAAACACTTCAGAGGTGATAGCGGTACCATCGGAAATATAAAATGCTGTTCTCATTTTGCTATTATTCATTCAGAAATTGTTGAAAATAAGCCATCGCGGTTTACGAAGACTGCCTTACCGTTGTAGAATGCCCTTGACCAAGTGGAAAGGTCAATTAATCTCTCACATTTAATACAATTTGTTTTGGAGACAGTTCCGTGCAAGACTACGTTCTCTGGTATCAAGAGTTGGGTATGCAAGATGTACCTCGAGTTGGTGGTAAAAACGCTTCTCTAGGTGAAATGATATCTAACCTTGCTAACGCTGGTGTACAAGTACCTGGTGGATTCGCAACAACAGCTGATGCGTTTAATGAATTTCTTGAGCAATCAGGCCTCAATGAAAAAATCCACTCAATCCTAGATACTCTCGATGTTGATGATGTCAACGAATTAGCCAAAGTCGGCGCCCAAATTAGACAATGGGTTATCGATACACCATTCCAACCAGAATTAGATAAAGCAATCCGTGAAGCGTATAGCCAGTTACACGGTGACGCAAGCCAAGATGTCTCCTTTGCTGTTCGTTCATCAGCAACCGCAGAAGATATGCCAGACGCCTCCTTCGCTGGCCAACAAGAAACTTTCCTAAATGTTCGTGGCATTGATGCCGTAATGGTCGCTATCAAGCATGTTTTTGCTTCGCTATTCAATGACCGTGCAATATCTTATCGTGTACACCAAGGCTATGATCACAGAGGCGTGGCGCTTTCTGCTGGTATTCAGCGTATGGTGCGTTCAGACAAAGCGTCGTCTGGAGTTATGTTCTCAATCGATACCGAATCAGGCTTCGAAGACGTTGTCTTCGTTACTTCTAGCTATGGTTTAGGCGAGATGGTAGTTCAGGGCGCAGTAAACCCAGATGAATTTTATGTTCATAAGCAAACGCTTGCAAAAGAAAAACCTGCTGTTCTTAAGAGAAATATTGGCTCAAAAGCAATCCAAATGATCTACTCAAGTGATGAGTCTCACGGCAAGCAAGTTGAGATTGTTGATGTAGATTCAGCACTATCTAACCAATTCTCGATTACAGACGCAGAAGTAGAAGAATTAGCAAAGCAAGCTGTTATTATCGAAAAGCACTACGGTCGTCCAATGGATATCGAATGGGCAAAAGATGGTAACGACGGCAAGCTTTATATCGTTCAAGCTCGTCCAGAAACCGTCCGTTCAAATGAAGATGCGAACGTAATGGAACGCTTCCAGCTAAAATCAAAGTCTGAAGTTATTGTTGAAGGTCGTGCAATCGGTCATAAAATTGGCTCAGGCGTAGTTAAAGTCCTGTCTTCAATTGATCAAATGGACTCGGTAAAGCAAGGCGATGTTCTTGTTACCGATATGACGGATCCTGATTGGGAACCTATCATGAAGCGTGCCTCTGCTATCGTAACGAATCGTGGCGGCCGTACTTGTCATGCGGCAATCATTGCGCGTGAGCTAGGGATCCCAGCCGTGGTTGGATGTGGTAATGCAACCGATTTGATCACCAATGGTGACACGGTAACAGTATCATGTGCAGAAGGCGATACAGGTTATATCTACAAAGGTGAACTTGAATTTGATGTTATTTCTTCTCGCATCGATTCAATGCCAGCTATTCCGATGAAGATAATGATGAACGTTGGTAACCCAGATCGCGCGTTTGATTTTGCGAAATTACCACATGCAGGTATCGGTCTTGCGCGTCTTGAGTTTATCATCAACCGTATGATTGGTATTCACCCTAAAGCACTACTTCATTTTGATAAGCAAGATGCAGAGCTTCAGGCTGAAATTAAAGAGCTAATCGCGGGATATGAATCACCTGTAGAGTTCTATATCAGCAAGCTAGTTGAAGGTATTTCTACGCTAGGTGCAGCATTTGCTCCAGAGCGGGTAATTGTTCGTATGTCTGACTTTAAGTCAAACGAGTATGCAAACTTGGTTGGCGGTCAGCAGTATGAGCCGGAAGAAGAAAACCCAATGATTGGTTTCCGCGGCGCATCTCGTTACATTTCTGAAGACTTTAGAGAGTGTTTTGCATTAGAGTGTGAAGCCATTAAACGTGTTCGTAATGAGATGGATTTGACCAACGTTGAAATCATGATCCCATTCGTTCGTACCCTAGAAGAAGCTGCTCAAGTTATTGAAATTCTTGAAGCGCATGGTCTAAAACGTGGCGAGAATGGTCTAAAAGTCATTATGATGTGTGAACTTCCATCAAACTGCCTACTTGCTGAAGAGTTTTTAGAATATTTCGACGGCTTCTCGATTGGTTCTAATGACCTTACTCAGTTAACACTTGGTCTGGACCGCGATTCTGGCCTCATTGCGCATCTGTTTGATGAGCGAAATCCAGCTATCAAGAAACTACTTTCAATGGCAATTCAAACTGCTAAAGCGAAAGACAAATATGTAGGTATTTGTGGTCAAGGTCCATCGGATCATGAAGATTTTGCTGCTTGGTTAGTTGAAGAGGGGATTGACTCTGTTTCACTTAACCCAGATACAGTACTTGAAACTTGGCTTTATCTAGCTGAAAAGTTTACTAAATAATTTAATGGCCCCAATGCAACACATTGGGGCTATTTCATTTCTGAAATGTCCTATCTAACTTTTCGCAGCCAAGCTTAAACAAACGCTGCACATTTTTTAAGTGCTTCTTTGCACCTTCATGATTCATCGAGAAACACACCAGGGCCGCAAGTAAAAAGATAACCGATGGACCGGGCACAATAAAGAAGATCAATGCTAGAATACAAAACACAATACCAGCAAGGTCGTAAATAATTTTCATGTTATTTCCTCCTATACAATATGAGTATAAGGTGTGTGGTAAAATAAACTATTTCCAATTGTAACAAACCATAAAATTCTCAAGTTGATCATTAATCCTTCGTGATACAATTAATTCAAAGCAAGTAAAATATACCGTCATGATCGCAAATATTAGTCAGCAGGATTCTGCAAACGAACTTATCAACCTCTATCAAAATAAACTAACTGATGCAGGTTTTAGTGGGGACATTGATACGAGTTATGCAACTCGTCTTGTTACGTCAACCGACAATAGTATCTATCAGGAAATCCCTCAAGCAGTATTATTTCCAAGAACAAATCGAGACGTACAACTTGCACTTGAAATCGCCCAACAAGACCCATTTTTGTCTCTCACCTTTGGCCCTAGAGGCGGAGGTACTGGTACGAATGGCCAATCACTTACGCCCGGTATCGTGATTGATCTATCGAGACACATGAGAGAAATTCTTGAGATCAATGAACAAGAAGGATGGGTTCGAGTTCAGGCGGGTGTGATCAAAGATCAGCTTAATGACTTTCTAAAACCTTACGGCTATTTCTTTTCGCCAGATCTCTCCACCAGTAACCGAGCAACAATAGGTGGTATGGTAAATACTGATGCGTCGGGCCAAGGTTCACTCGTTTATGGCAAAACAAGCGATCATGTTCTTGGGCTTAAAACCTTTTTAGTGGATGGAACAGAGCTAAATACCTCGAAGTTAGCGATCGATAAAGCGGAGCTACTAGCTGAGCAAAACTCAAAGACTTCTCACATTTATGCAAATGTCATCGAGATCTGTCGAAGCAATCGAGCACTTATACTTGAAAAATTTCCAAGACTAAACCGTTTTTTAACGGGTTATGACCTCGAAAATGTATTCGACGATTCACTAACTACTTTTGATTTGTCTCGAATTATTACGGGTTCTGAAGGTTCGCTTGGTGTTGTAACCGAAGCAAAGCTTAATTTAACGCCAATTCAGCCATATAAAACCCTTATAAATATCAAATATGACTCATTTGAATCAGCGCTTAGAAACAGCCCATTCTTGGTTTCCGCTAATGCTACATCGGTCGAAACCGTAGACAGTAAAGTTCTAGGTCTTGCCAAAGAGGACATCATCTGGCATTCAGTATCGGACTTAATTCAAGATGTACCAGGTGTTGAGATGCAAGGTCTTAACATGGTTGAATTTAACGGTGAATCCCAAGATGAAATTTCGTCTAAAGTCGATAGTTTATGTCAACGATTAGATCAGCTTATTGCGAATAAAGAAGCGGGGATTATTGGTTATCAACTTACCAATGATAAAGCGGATATCCTTAAGATCTATGCAATGCGTAAAAAGTCAGTTGGTTTATTGGGTAACGCAAAAGGTAGTAAAAAGCCACTAGCTTTTGCTGAAGATACAGCCGTTCCACCTGAAAACCTTGCTGATTTTATCATTGAATTTAGAGAGTTACTTGATAGTTACCAATTAGATTATGGCATGTTTGGTCATGTTGACGCCGGTGTTTTACATGTCCGCCCAGCACTTGATATATGCGATCCTGAACAGGAAAAATTACTACGTGTGATCTCTGATAAAGTAGTAGCGTTAACTGCAAAATACCGAGGACTAATGTGGGGTGAGCATGGAAAAGGTTACCGAAGTGAATATGGACCCGAGTTTTTCGGTGAGCAACTATTTAATGAACTTCGTAAAATTAAAAGTTTGTTTGATAAAAATAATCGCTTAAACCCTGGAAAAATTTGTACACCACTGGATTCAAGCGATCAATTAGTGTCAGTCGATGCACAGAAAAGAGCTTGGTTTGATCGTACAATCCCAACTGAAGTAAAAGTAAACTACGAAGCACCAATCAATTGTAATGGTAACGGACTTTGCTTTAACTATGATGACAACTCACCAATGTGCCCATCGTATAAGGTAACCAAAGATCGTAGAAACTCTCCAAAAGGACGCGCTGGGTTATTTAAAGAGTGGTTACGACTACAAAGCAATAAAGGGGTCGATTTGATTGCTGCAGAAAAGCAATTAATCAATCATGAAAATGATACCACTTGGTGGGAGCGCTTTCTCAATACCCGAAAGAAAAACGAATATGACTTTTCCCATGAAGTTAAAGCATCAATGGATGAATGTTTAGCGTGTAAAGCGTGCACAACGGCTTGCCCAATCAAAGTGGATGTTCCTACGTTTCGAGCTAAGTTTTTAAACTTTTACTACAGCCGTTACAATCGTCCACTTAAAGACTACTTAGTTGCGAATATAGAGCGTGCACTGCCTACCATGGCTAAGTTTCCAAATTTAGTTAACGCTCTACAAGGTAATCGCATATTAAACTTTTTTGTTGAACGGCTGATTGGCTATATTGACTCTCCGGCGCTAAGTAAGGTGCAGCTTAGCAAGTTAGTGCCAAACAAACACTTTTATTCAGAGCGCAGTTTTGAAAAGTTAAGCGATGAAGAACAACAAAGCGTGGTATTTGTTGTTCAAGATCCGTTTACTAGTTTCTATGAAGCAGAATTAGTATCGGACTTTGTGCAAGTTATATCAAAACTAGGGTTTTATCCACTCGTATTACCATTCAAGCCAAACGGTAAGCCACAACACGTTAAAGGCTTTTTAAAGGAATTTAAATCGACCGCGAAGACTGCCGCACAGTTTTTAAATACTGTCAGTGAATATAACAGGCCTCTAGTTGGGCTCGATGCCTCTTTGGTGATGTGCTATCGCGATGAATATAATGATATTCTCAAAGAGAGCAGGGGAGACTTTAAGGTACAATTAGCGCATGAATGGCTTGCAACAATCGATATCCCAACGGCTGCGACAATCAGTCCATCAAAATTTACGTTGATAAGTCACTGTACTGAAACAACAGCAATGCCTGAATCTAAAAGTGTTTGGCAAGGTATTTTTAATAAGTTGAACTCCAATATAGAAGCGGTTAATACGGGATGTTGTGGCATGGCGGGAACTTATGGCCACGAAGCGCAAAATCAAGAAAACTCAAAAGCGCTCTACGAATCCTCATGGCAGCATCATATTGATAACGCAGCTCAAGATGAAATATTAGTGACTGGCTTCTCTTGTCGGTGTCAGGTTAAACGCTTTAGTGGAGAAAAACCAAAACACCCGCTTCAAGCACTTAATAAACTACTAGATTAGTTTAGTAGTTAGTTGAACGAGCCCAGTTTACTGGGCTTTTTTTATTAATAGTTTTAGTAGAAAGTAAGCTGAGCGAGTTTACAAATTTGTATGATGTGTTCTTTAGTCATACTGCGCAAACACAAGTCCGTTATTCTCGAGCTACTATAATTTGACGGCTCAATAACATTGATCCAATTAAAGACTCAAAAGCTATATTTACCATCATCTATACAACACCAGTAAACGAGTATTCGATAGTGCAGTCGCTGATAAGTCAATAAGCTATTATTATTGCTTGACCATAATTCTAAAGGGGATTGGGCGTTGTGTTTCCAGCTGCTTAAGTTTATCTATCGACTTATCGGTAAAGGTATGGCCTTTTGGTAGCAATAATATTCCTTGATTACTGTGAAGCGCTAAACCTAATATCATGCCAGGCTTGAGTTTTTCAGTTGTCAATATATCAACCGAACCGACTTGCTCTTGGCCTAGCTCATTGTTACTTACAGCTTGCTCTAAAATATCAACAACTTCTGGGGAGTAGAAATTTCCTCTATAGGTTCGGATAAGGTCTAGGGCTAAATCGGCTTTCTCTTTATCAGAACCGTTAGCGCTGTATAAATTGTCATAATAATCTCGGGCGACCGCAAGTATCTGTGAGCCCAAAGGAATTTCTTTGCCTTTAAGACCTTTAGGGATCCCTTGACCATTAAATTTTTCAAACTGATGATAAATCGCCTCGGATACGTCAGATAAGTGCTGCGCTGGCATCAACATAAGCTGTGCAATGGAAGGATGCGTATAATAAATTTTCTTTTGTGCTTCGCTTAGTTTTCTGGGTGGCGATTTATAAATTTCTGGGTCCATAGCAAGTAAACCTACTTCCGCTAAATACCCTGACATCATAGCCGTTTCAGCTACTTCACTAGAAAGTTCTAGCTTCTTAGCTATAATTTTACATAATTTGGCTATGCTCTTCGCTTTTTTACCATCGATAAATGGATTTGCATTCAGAAAATTATAAAGTAACTCGACTGTAGCCCGATGTTCTTTATGTTCTTTTTGATTAGCTTGTTCTAATTGACTTAACACTTTGCGGATCTGCGCAGTGCGTTTTTGTACAAGTCCTTCAAGGTTTTCATTTAACTCAGTGAGTTGCGCATTTTTTTGTACTATCTCTTCATTTAGTCTCTTATTTACGCTTTTTAACCTGTATTTCTCTGAACATTCTCTCACGGTATGTACGAGTATATCGTTATCCCAAGGCTTTTGAATATATGCATGGATCCCACTTTCATTAATGGCTTTAATTGTTGAAGCAAGATCAGAGTATCCTGTCAGTAATATCCGTTGTGTATCTGGGCAAATACGCTTTACTTCATGCAAAAATGTGGCGCCATCCATTTCAGGCATCCGCATATCACTAATAACAACTTCAAAAGAGGAGTCTCGGATCAGCGCCAAGGCTTGCTGTGGATCGCTACAGAGCTCAGCGTGTATTCCATTTTGACGGAATAAGCGATTTAACGACCGTATCACATTAGTCTCATCATCGAGACAAAGCACTCGTATCGCTTCATTTGAAGTCGTTGATTGCTCGCCAAATTCCAAAGTTCTATCTCCTAAATGAATTAATTTAAACTTAGTTCAAAAAGCAAACCACGACAAGAAACCGATAAAATACGCCTTAAGTCTAATATTACCCTTCAACCTGATTAATAACTTTTTAATATATGCTTAAGAAACAAACTAGTAACTGTATAAACTTTAGAGAACTAGGCTAGTAACTATCGCTTAATATTAAATAATTACAGTTTCATTTCCATGTGTCAGTGAATCAAAACTAAGCATATGAATCAATAATTTAGTGTTACATTTTGATGAAAAACATGGCTTAATTTACGCTTACGTTAACGTTACCAGCTAGAGAAAAATGTTGTTGCCATATTGATTTTATGTGTTAGGTTTATGTTGTTATTGTTAACCAAATACAATAAATGGTTGGAGAACCAAACTATGAAACAACATGTAAAGACCCTTAAATTATCGCAAATGGCTTCGATCCTCGGAGCCATTTTCTGCGCTAACTCATATGCTTATAATTGTGATGGTTTACCTGAATGGTCACAAAGTTCGGCATATAATGGTGGTGCTCAAGTACAAAAATCGCAACAAGCTTTTGAAGCAAAGTGGTGGACTCAGGCTGATCCAGTTACCCATTCCGGACAATGGGATGATTGGAAAAAATTGGGCGACTGTGACAGCGTTGTCACCAACACACCACCTACAGTACAAAGCTTACTCCCAGCTGACGGCAGCGCTTTTAACGAAAATGACAGCGTTGCCATTTCTGTAAATGCAACAGATAGCGATGGCCAAGTAACGCAGGTAGAGTTTTTTGTAGGTGGCACGTCTGTTGGTATTGATACCACAGCGACAGGTGATAATTTTTCATTTAACTGGTCAGCAACCGCTGGAACACACGCAATTTCAGTAGTTGCAACAGATGACAAGCAAGCTGTGTCCAACACATTAATAACTAATATTATCGTTAATACGACAGGAAATCAGTTACCTACAGCAAACCTTTCGTTAGGCGGAGGTAATAATCTAGTTATTGATCAGCCTGTAGACATCGTTCTTGATGGTTCAGATCCAGACGGCTCAATCGCAAAACTAACACTGCTTATTAACGACCAAGTCGCATATGAGAGCACAACTGCACCGGCACAGCACACTTGGACACCAACGCAACTGGGCTCCGTAACATTAAAGCTTGTTGTTGAAGATAATACCGGTGCGACAGCAGAGAGTATACTCAATGCAAATGTGGTTGAAACACCGCCAGTGGTAAACAGCTGTGTTCCGCATGGTCTTTATCAGACCCCCAACATATCGCCTAACTACTGTGATATCTATGATGAAAATGGCCGTGAAAAAATGGGTACTGATCACCCTAGACGCGTCATCGGTTACTTTACCAGTTGGAGAACGGGTAAGAATGGTCAACCGAGCTACTTAGTTGATGATATTCCATGGGATAAGATCACCCACATCAATTATGCTTTCGCGCACGTTGATGCCAACAACAAGGTTTCAATAGGCAATCCAACTGCTCCTAACAATGCAGCGACGAATATGACTTGGCCGGGAGTTGCTGGTGCAGAGATGGATCCATCTCTTCCTTATACCGGTCATTTTAACTTGCTGAACAAATTTAAGAAACAGCATCCTGATGTTAAAACCTTGATCTCAGTCGGCGGTTGGGCGGAAACTGGTGGCTACTTCGACGAAACAGGTAAGCGAATTGCCAGCGGCGGTTTCTATACGATGACGACCAATGCAGATGGCAGCGTGAATCACGCAGGTATTGATGCGTTTGTAGCAAGTTCAGTTGAATTTATCCGTAAATACAACTTTGATGGTGTCGATATTGACTATGAATACCCATCTTCTATGAATGACTCTGGTCACCCCGATGATTTTGCGATATCAAACCCGCGTCGAGCAGCATTGAATGCTTCTTATCAAGTATTAATGAAAAAACTGAGAGAAGCATTAGACCAAGCAGGTCAACAAGACAATACTCACTATTTATTAACGATCGCATCACCATCTTCTGGTTACCTTCTACGTGGTATGGAGACATTCCAAGTCACTAAGTATCTAGACTACGTCAATATTATGTCTTATGACTTACACGGAGCGTGGAACCAGCACGTTGGCCATAACGCTTCGCTATTCGACACCGGCGAAGATTCCGAGCTTAAACAGTGGAATGTTTACGGCACCAAAGAGTTTGAGGGAATTGGTTACCTTAATACCGATTGGGCAGTCAAATATTTCAGAGGCTCTGTCTCTGCAGGACGCATCAACATAGGTATCCCTTATTATACTCGCGGCTTTAGAGATGTAACAGGTGGTACAAATGGTTTGTGGGGGCAAGCTGCGTTACCTAACCAAGCCGATTGTCCTCCGGGAACTGGCAGCGGTGAAAAGAACAAGTGCGGTAATGGTGCAGTGGGTATCGATAACCTGTGGCACGATAAGAACGATGTTGGCTTAGAAGTACCGGCAGGCTCTAACCCGCTTTGGCATGTTAAAAACCTTCAAAATGGGGTGTTAGGAACTTACCTAAGTGATTATGGACTAGATCCAGTTAACAACCCAGAGCATCAGATTAGCGGTACTTATGCACGCCACTATGATTCCGTGGCGGTTGCTCCTTGGCTTTGGAACGCCACCAAGAATGTTTTCTTATCCATTGAAGATGAAGAGTCAATGGCTGCGAAAGTCGACTATGTCATCAACCAAGAACTAGGCGGAATCATGTTCTGGGAGCTTGCTGGTGACTTCGATTATGATGTAAGCAAAAATGAATATTTCATGGGTTCATCGCTAACAAGCTTAGCCTACAACAAGTTTAACCAAAGTGGCACGCCATACTCCGTTAAACAAGGAAATAAGACCTTTGTAAAACCAGCTTCTGCAGTTGATGTCACATTCGTTGCTAAAGATTTCCCAGCTGGAGATGCTAACTATCCAATTGCACCGACTTTTGCCTTTACCAATAACTCAGCGATAGATTTGAGTGGCGCAAAAATTTCGTTTGATGTTCCTGTTGCAACATCGGCAATTTTCAAATCTAACTGGAATGCACAAGAAAAGCTTGGCATGGCAGTGGACGTAAATGGATCGAATGCTGCGGGTAATAATATTGGCGGCTTCGAAAACGAATTCCACCGATTCTCGATCACGCTTGTGAACGAGTGGGGTGGTACGCCTAAGTCTTTTGCTCCCGGCGAAACTATCAATGCTCAAGTCATGTACTACATGCCTATTTCTGGCCCCGTTAACTTTGTGGTTGAGAAAGACGGTAACCGCTATGCATTTTCCAGTGAATATAGCGACCTACCAATCGCAACACCTGGTACAGGGCCTACAGATCCGGTAACTAGCTGTAAAGGTACACCTATCAGTCAAATTGTGGTTTACCCAAACCTACCACAGGGCACGCATGCTGCTCAAGGTGATTTAATTGTTGAAGGAAACGCGGTGTATGAAGCGAAATGGTGGAGCAATAAGCAACCATCAGTTAGCGGCGATTATACCAAGGTTTGCAACTTGTAAATAATAAATGGGGAGCTTTGCTCCCCTTTATAAAAGGCGAATAAGCATGAATAGTTTACACCGTAAATATGCGCTTGGTCTTTTTGGCGCAACCTCAGCTTTGATTTCAAGCGCAGTTTCAGCTCATGGTTTTATGGACTTTCCCAAAGCAAGGCAGGCGATCTGTCAAGCGCAAGGGGGTTATTGGTGGCCGGATGATGGATCAAATATCCCAAACCTAGCATGTCGAGCGGCTTTTTTGGACTCAGGCCATTTTCAGTTTGTGCAAGAGCATGAATTTTCGACCAATACCGCTGACTACAATAATCTAGAGGCAGTAAAAGCGAATATCCCCAATGGTACGCTTTGCTCAGCCGGTGATCCAAACAAAAGTGGCATGAGTGTTGTGTCACCACACTGGCAGCGTACAGTTGTAGAGCCAAACGCTCAAAATAAACTTGCCATTAGCTTTAGGGCGACAACACCTCATAATCCCAGTTTTTGGCAGTTCTTCTTGTCAAAGCCAAACTACGATGGCGATACATCTCCTCTGACTTGGAATGATTTAGAGCTTATTAATGAATTTGGCAATATTGATTTCGTTGTGGATCCTGAAGGTAAACGCTTCTATAAAATGGAAATAGATATACCGCAAGGCCGTGAGGGCAATGCAGTTTTATATACCCGTTGGCAGCGGTTTGATGTCGCTGGAGAGGGATTTTACAATTGCTCTGATATCACAATAACCTCAACAGGCACGCCACCAGAATGGGTGAGCAGCGGCTATTTCTTAAAGCAAGGGCAAGATGCTAAAGCCGGTGATAGCGTGTGGTTTAGGACGTTTGATCAATCTGGGAATGAACTGATTAGCCATAACTTGAATGTAACCTCCACTAATGCATCAACATGGCAAGCTGAGTTGGCTCTTTACCTTAATAGCAATTACGGAAATAAGGTCAACATTGGTGTTAAGCAACCGGACGGTTCAATTGCGTTTGATGCAAACGCCTTATTAGCAAACGAAGTATTTTTGCCACATGCCGCTTACACCAGCAATCTTAGCGTTGTAAAAGGGGGTGACAACACCGCTCCTACGGTAAATCCAATTTCTAACCAAAGCATCGCAGAAAATAGCCAAGCGACGGTGCATGCTCATGCGTTTGACGACCAAAATGACCCACTAACATTCATTTGGAGTATTCCTGCACCGCTTAGCTTTAGTGGCGAAGGTGACACGATTTCCATCTCAACGCCTGAAGTGACGGCTGATCAAACCTTTGAGGCTGAACTTAATGTCACCGATGGCAAAGCAAGCACGACCGTAAGTTTCTCAATTACCGTTCAAGATAGCACCAATAACCAATACCCAGCTTGGAATAGTACAACTACCTATGTCGCAGGCGACAGAGTAACGCATCAACAGAAAGTGTATGAAGCTAAGTGGTGGACGCAGGGAGAAGAGCCCGGCGCATCCGATGTTTGGAAAGCAATTTAAAGAAAACCCAAATTAATTGGGTACAACATGTAACTACAATAAGGTTGAAGATATGAAACTTAATAAAATAACCTGCTATATAGGATTTGCCTTACTGAGTGGCGGGGCACTTGCAGCCCCTTCAACACCAACATTAGATTGGCAGCCACAACAGTATTCGTTCGTTGAAGTTAACGTAGATGGGCTTGGCTCTTACAAGCAACTGGTAAAAGCCAAAGATGTTGTCGATATTAGCATCAAATGGAATGCATGGAGTGGCTCTGGCGGTGATAACTATAAAGTATATTTTGATGATCTCCTCGTAAACCAAGGCACGCTTGCAGCTGGTACTAAAAGTGGGGTAGTACAATTCCCCTACACTAAATCGGGTCGCCATCAGCTTTATTTAGAACTGTGTGAAGGTACCGTATGTGCAAGAAGCGCAGGGAAAGAAATCGTCATTGCCGACACTGACGGTGCACATCTAGCGCCACTTCCTATGAATGTAGATCCGAACAACCGTAATAACGGTACAATACCAGGCCGTGTAACGGGTGCATATTTCGTCGAATGGGGCATATATGGCCGTAATTACGACGTAACTAAGATCCCAGCTCATAACTTATCGCACATTTTATATGGCTTTATTCCGATTTGCGGACCTAACGAATCACTCAAATCCATCGAAAATGGTAATAGTTGGAGAGCGCTTCAAACTGCGTGTGCTGACTCCCAAGATTATGAAGTCGTCATTCACGACCCTTGGGCTGCAGTGCAAAAATCTATGCCAGGGGTGGATGCAAAAGATCCTATTCGCGGTGTATATTCTCAATTAATGGCGCTAAAACAGCGTTATCCGGACCTTAAAATTCTGCCTTCAGTCGGTGGATGGACGCTATCTGACCCATTCCATGGCTTTACAAACAAAGCAAACCGCGACACTTTCGTGGCCTCTGTAAAACAATTTCTTAAAACGTGGAAGTTTTATGACGGTGTAGATATCGACTGGGAATTCCCAGGTGGTGATGGTCCAAACCCAGACTTGGGCGATCCAATTAACGACGGTCCAGCATATGTGGCGCTAATGCAAGAACTTCGTGCAATGCTAGATGAGTTAGAAGCTGAAACCGGACGTCAATATGAGCTCACTTCTGCAATAGGTGCGGGTTATGACAAGATTGAAGATGTAGATTACCAAGCTGCCCAACAGTATATGGATTATATCTTTGCGATGACCTATGACTTCTATGGTGCTTGGAACAATGAAACGGGTCATCAAACCGGTATCTATTGTGGCTCTCATCTCAGCACAGACGAATGTAACGGTACAGGCGTTGACGACAATGGAGTGCCACGTAAAGGCCCAGCATATACTGGCGACCATGCAATTCAGTTGTTACTTCAACAAGGTGTGCAGCCCTCTAAGCTCGTTATGGGCGTTGCAATGTACGGCCGCGGCTGGGAAGGTGTGCTAGATGCAAATGCAGCCATTCCAGGTAATCCAATGACGGCGCCGGGTAATGGCCCATTGACAGGTTCTACAAGTGAAGGTGTTTGGGAGCCGGGCATTATGGATTACAAGGCTATTGCAGCAAACGCTGTAGGCCAAGGTGGTTCAGGCGTTAATGGTTATGAAGTAGGCTACGATGAGCAAGCACAAGCAGCATATGTTTGGAACAGAAGTAACGGTAAACTCATCACTTACGATAGCCCACGCAGCGTTATCGCAAAAGGCCAGTATGCAAACACTCATCAACTAGCTGGTTTATTTGGTTGGGAAATTGACGCTGATAATGGCGACATTCTAAATGCAATGTATGATGGTCTTACAGCAGGTGAAATCCCTAATCGCGCTCCTACTATCGGGGTTTCTGGACCAATCAATGTGACCTCAGGTCAGGTTGTGAATGTCGATGCGCAAGCAAGCGATTTAGACAATGATCCATTAACCTATTCATGGGTTGCTGCGCCTGGTTTGGCTTTGTCTGCTAACAACACCGCAGCTGTGGCTGTAACTGCTCCTTCAGTCGCTCAACAGACAAGTTACGACTTGACTGTAACGGTCAATGATGGGGCGTTATCAACAACCAAAACAATCGTTGTTGTTGTAAACCCAGAAGGTGCAAATGCAGCGCCTGTCGTTACACCGGTTTCAGATATTTCGGTTAACGAAGGGGCCTCGGCTACTGTCAATGTGTCAGCAACTGACCCTGAAGGCGCAGCACTTAGCTATAGCTGGAGTGTACCAGCCGAGCTAAGCGTAGTAGCAAATGGTAGCTCAGCGACTATTACTGCTGCAAATGTCACAGCCGACACAACCGTCCCGGTAACTGTTACCGTATCAGACGGCGTTAACGCTGTTGACACAACATTTAATGTCACGATTAAAGACGGTGGCGCTCAATATCCTACTTGGGATCGATCAACAGTTTATGTCGGTGGCGACCGAGTAATTCATAACAGCAATGTCTTTGAAGCAAAATGGTGGACTCAAGGTGAAGAACCTGGAACCACAGATGTATGGAAGGCAGTAACTAACTAATCTAACCATCCCCAATTAATGAGCTTGCCAGTCAAGCTCATTTTTTATTCACATAAACATAAAGTTACCCATTATCTGCCTTTTATCAGCAATTTCTTCTTTCTTTTTCTGCTTGGTCTTTCATAATGACATAATGAACTTCATAAAAGAGTCATAAGTTCTGGCAGTGCTTATTCGTTTATCCGTTTTATTATTCGTTTTAGTTTTTTCGAAAAGCTACGCTTCCGACTGCGCGGGTCAGTCATCCCTAAAAATCGGCATTGGCTCTAGCTGGCCGCCTTTTGTTATGTATGGCACTCGTCCTTATGGCATAGACGTAGATATCACTAGAGCAGTGTTTGAGCGCGCTGGGTTTTGTATCGAGTTCATTCAACTTCCTTCGTCGGCACGGGGGATCACCGAGCTTGAGAAGGGCTTAATTGATGTCCTGCCATCCGCAAGCTTTAGCGTTGATAGAGCAAAAATTGCTTATTTTTCCTCGCCATATCGGCGTGAAAAAATGCGCTTGTTTGCTAACAAGGAAATAGATCTCGATAGTAACTTGATTGAGTTGTTTTCTGCTGGTTATACATTTACGGCTAATCCCGGAGCCTACTATGGTGAGGAAGTCAAACAAATAAAAAAAATCGATTGGTACGACAAGCGATTGTTTGAAATCGCGAGCTTAGACAGACGAATAGAAATGGTGGCTAAAAACCGCGTTGATTTTCTGATTGAAGATGAAGACGCAGGCTACTACTATATCAACAAGCTAGGCTATCAAAGCATTCAGCTACACCCTTATGTAGTTAACGATAACGCTATACATTTTATGCTTGGACGTCATGCATTTAAGCGTAGTGACATTGAGCGCGTCAATGAAGCAATCACCAATTTAAATGGCACAATAGCGAATATCTCAGAAAAATATAGAAAAGATTCAGGATGACTCAACAACAGCAACTCTTTCAAACACTACAAAGTACATTTGGACATACGACACTTCGTCCGGGGCAATCGGAAGTTATAGAATCTATACTTAAAGGTCAAAGTACAATCGCTATTTTTGCAACTGGTGCTGGCAAGTCGCTGTGTTATCAGTTACCAGCAATCATGAAGCAAGGGGTGTGCTTAGTCGTTTCACCACTATTAGCTCTGATGCATGAACAACGGGATTACCTGCAAAGTAAAGGGGTTGCAACGGCTTGTCTTGATAGTACTCAAAGCAAAGAAGAAACGTTGCGCATAGAAAATGCAGTACGAAACAATGCACTTAAAGTCCTCTTTATCTCAGTCGAGCGGCTGAATAGCCAAAAAGCACGTACTTTGTTATCAAAAAGCAATATCTCTTTTCTTGTAATTGATGAGGCGCATTGTATTTCTGAGTGGGGACATAATTTCAGGCCAGATTACCTAAAAGTGGCTAAATATCGACATGAACTTGCTATCAACCAAGTGCTATTACTCACCGCGACAGCAACAAATAAAGTAGCACGCGATATGGCGGGTAAATTCGATGTAACCGATCAAAATATCGTTAGAACGGGCTTTTATCGAAGGAATCTGTTCTTAAGTGCGGTGCATATTAGCGAATCTCAAAAAGACGAATATTTACTCGCCTTTTTAAAAAAGGCAAAAGGCGCAGGTATCGTTTATGTCACGCAGCAAAAGCAAGCAGAAGAAGTAGCAAAAATGATAACTGCCTGTGGCTTTCCTGCAGAAGCTTTTCATGCATCGTTGCAGAGCGAGAAAAAGGCCCAAATCCAGGCCGACTTTCTAACGAAGGCTAACCTTATCGTTGTAGCCACCATTGCATTTGGTATGGGTGTAGACAAACCCGATGTTCGCTGGGTACTACATTATGATATGCCAAAATCTATTGAGGGATATAGCCAAGAAGTGGGTAGGGCGGGGAGAGATGGCGAGAATGCACATTGTGTTGCTTTAATTAATAATGAAAAAATTGCTACATTAGAGAACTTCGTTTATGCCGGTGCATTAGAGCGAGAGTCATTAACGCTGCTTTTTAATGAACTTTTCGGTGATCCAGCTACAGATTATCATCTCAATGAATACGATCTCGCCTATAAAACCAATATTAATCAATTGGTACTAAAAACACTTATTGTCCAGCTCGAATTGCAAGGTTACTTACAGGTAAACTACAGCTATTTTGCGGAACTAAGCATCGCATTCAGCCAAGACAAAGATAAAATATTAGCCAAGTACTCGCCTGAGCGGCAACGGTTTTTGACTCAGCTATTTTCGTGTTTTGAATTCAAAAAGAAATGGGGATTACTTTCACATCAAGCATTAAGCGAGCAAAATATCCCACAGGCTAAAGCCCAAGAAGTCGTTGAGTATTTGCAAAACCAACAACTGATTGACGTAAAAGTCGCTAAATATACGTCGGTTTATTCAAAGCCTCCTCAACAAGTAAACATTAATGAACTGATTGAGTCTTTCTATCAGCAATCACAAATTAAAGAGCAAGGCGAACTTGCACGACTAAGACATTTACTTAAATTTTTCCAACTGACTTCATGCTATCACAAAGCGCTTGCCAGCTACTTCGGTGATATGCACGCACCAGAGCAATGTGGCCATTGCGGAGTCTGCAGCGGTAAGCATTTGATCGTCAATGCACAAGAGAGCCACGAATTAGATATTGAAACAACACGAAATATTTTAAGAGACGCTTCGCAGTTTGCATCGCAACGCGGCGTAAATTTTTCTACTCACCTCAAAACGTTGTTTTTACTAGGCTTAAATTGCCCCTATTTTACTAAATATAAATTCAGACAACTTGAAGGATTTGGCAGCTTGTCCGGCGTAAAGTATGAACAGGCAAAAGCATTGATCATGGAGCGCGCATTATAAATGAAAACAGATATTATTAAACTCGCCACGATCGCGGAAAAAAAGACCAAATATATAGTCGGACTTATGAGCGGTACCTCATTGGATGGATTAGATATTGCGTTATGTAAAATTGAAGGTGTAGGAAAAAATACACAGCTAACGGTCGAACAATTTACCACGATAGAATACAACTCTTCGCAAAAGCAGCTTCTCAGTGATCACGCGTCTAAATCTCAGGTAAATCTTAAAACGTTATGTCAATTAAATGCTTGGCTTGGCGAGTTGTACGCAAGTCTCATCAATAATGCTTTGGCAGAATGGCAAGTTGCGGCCGACACTGTTGATTTAATAGCGAGTCATGGACAAACACTTTACCATTGTCCGAAACAAGCCTTTGCAGACATTGAAAACTTAAATAGCACGTTGCAGATCGTTGACGCCGATATTATTGCGACAAGAACAAACATCATCACCATCGCAGACTTTAGACAAAAGCATATCGCCAAAGGATATGAGGGCGCGCCTCTCGTGCAATATGGTGACTATCTATTATATTCGGACACGAGTATCGATAGGGTTTTACTCAATATCGGTGGTATTTCAAACCTTACTTATTTACCACAAAATTGTGCACTAACGCAGAGTATGAGTAGTGACATCGGTCCAGGAAACACATTAGTAGACCAATATTGTCGCCACGTATTAGGGCTGCCATTTGATGAAAATGGTGAGATTGCGTCAAGTGGCAAAATTCAATTGCCATTTCTCGAAGCCTTACTGTCACACGAATTCTTTGATATACCACTTCCAAAATCAACTGGACAAGAGTTATTTAATCAAACTTTCGTGCATCATGCATTGGATGGAAAAGATTATAATCATGAAGATATCATCACGACACTGACAGAGTTCACAGCTATCACCGTCGCAAATGCGGTGAATATACTTAGTACGGCTGAATTAGAGCTATATGTAAGCGGAGGTGGTATTCATAATGTATTTTTAATGGAGCGAATTGAAAGCCATTTGAATAACCGTGTTTTAATCAAGGATTTCTCACAACTGGGTATCAACCCTGATGCCAAAGAGGCCGCTTTATTTGCGCTACTTGCGAATGAAACCGTATCAGGTGATGGCGATGCACTGCCTTTTTCTATGGGTAAGATTTCATTACCAACATAGTCGCTAAAAAACGGATAATACAGCGCTGACCGCAGAGTTAAAAATACGTTTGAAGCCAGTAGTCTGAGTTGTAACCGCTTCAGATAATGGTTCGCTTACGATAAGTCGCTCATTCAAAATGATATCAAACTCAGCCGCATTCTTTAAGTAATCGTGGAGTCCCACTAGGTTCAGTTGCATAAAGTAAGGACCTGCATCAAGCGATTGCTTTACTTTAATTTCGACAATCTTAGTGAGATAAGACTCCGGATCAACCACCAAAGAGACCTCGCACTTAGTATTTCGCTCGCCGTGCTTTGTTAGTACAACGTTAACTCGGTCATCAATACGCGCATCCATTGGCAACTCTATCACCAAAGAAAGTCCTTGCTCACCTGGTTGCAGACTAAGTTTCTCATAGGGTTGAACAGCACGGTACTGTCCCCTCATAGAACTTGTGATCTGTGCTGCATTAAAACTAAAAATACCAGGTTTGCTACTCATTACTTTCTTTCGTTATTTACAAGACAATGTTAATTATCTCAAAGCTAGATTACAGAATTATGACTTATCAACCAAAGGCTACAAAAGTCAAAGCTCGGCAATACCGAGCTTTAAATGCATTCTTTGTCCGTTTTATTTATCGTACTGCGAGCATAATGAGCCCCGGAAATACGAAGAATGAACCTAATACGTAAGCCAAAGCTGCTGGTTTATTCTGCGCACCAATCTCGGCTAACTTCTCAGCTAGATGAAGCGGAATTTCTCTCAGTAATGGTAAACCGTAAATAAGTGCTACCGCAAAAACGTTAAACATAACATGTACAAGTGCAATCGTTAATGCGACTTCTGCTGCAGGACCTGTGATAGAAGTCGCCGCTAACAAAGCGGTAATTGTAGTGCCTATATTTGCACCTAAAGTGAAAGGATATATCTGACGAGTGGTAAATACGCCGCTGCCAGCGAGTGGGATCATCAAGCTTGTTGTTGTCGAAGACGATTGTACCATTACCGTAACTAAAGCGCCTGAGCTTATACCTACAACAGGGCCTCTGCCTATCGCACTGTGTAATAATTCTTTCGCTTTACCTACCAACGCCTTTTTGAGTAATTTACCTAAGTAAGTTACAGCGAACAGGATCATCATGATACCGATAACAACCATGGCAATACCGGCAGCCGTCGAATCTAAGAAGCTAACACCATCTTTTACCACGCTAACCGCAGGCTTCACTAGCGGTTTGATAAAGTTGTAACTTTTTAACGATAAGTCAGCATCACCAACAAATACATGGGCTAGTCCTGACGCAAGTTTCTCTAACATGCCAAACATGATTTCCAAAGGAAGGAAAATAGCAACGGCTAATAAATTAAAGAAGTCATGTACGGTGGATGCGGCAAACGCTCTTCTAAACTCGTCTTTACTACGAATGTGGCCAATAGAAACGAGCGTGTTAGTAATAGTTGTACCAATATTTGCGCCCATCACCATAGGAATTGCGATACTAATAGGTAATCCACCAGCAACGAGGCCAACAATAACAGAAGTTACCGTTGAAGAGGACTGCACCAATGCAGTTGCTAAAGCCCCTAAGAGTAGGGCGACGATTGGATTGGTTGCAAATGCGAAGATTTCCTTCGCGCCTTCACTTCCACCTGAGGCCAATTTAAAACCGCCACTCACAGTGCCAACTGCGACTAAGACTAAGTAAACAAGTAATACGATTGACAGCCAGTTAAAAAGTTTAGCTGATGCTGAAGTCTGAGATTGATTAACCATAGTTTCGCTCTTAGAGTAAGTAATGTTCATTCATTACACTTTTATTTCAGCCGCGCATTTAACCACCCAATTGTTACAGTTATATTTCAATTTTATGTAACTCGACACGTATGCTCATTTTCTCATCGCATTTTTTGAAACAATGGTAACTAATAGTAGTAATATGCTGTTTTTACTGATTATTAGTTATGTGATGCATTTACATTTGTTTACTTATCCAAATTTGATCCACATTTGCTTCACTATTTAAAAGTAGGATTTAACTATAATTATTGTGCCTTATATCACTATGTTAAGACTTTTCTCGTTAATTTTTATGCTTTTTTCTATGGCGGCTGGTGCAGTTGACTTTACGCCTAGTGCCGAGCTTAGAGTAAGTGAACCATTAACAATCCATTTTGGAGAAGTCGATGCTGCGCAATTATCTTCAACGCTCGGCATAAATGAGCGCGAAAGCCAATCTATTGTAAAGGTACTTTCAAGCCAAGTACCTGAGCTAAAGAATGAGTCTTATCAGTGGGCATTGATCACCCCAAATATGCTTGTATCCGAGGGCAGAAATTACATCGCATTTGGCTTTGCTAGATTACCTTGGCTAAGTGTTGCTTTGATTAACAACGGCGAGGTCAAATTTTTAACGCAACACACCCTGAATACCGCGTTTAATAAAAGGGAAGTGGAAGCACCTCAATTATACCTGCCATTATCAAAAGAGCACTTAACAGGGGCAAGTATTGTTGTCCGCTATCAAACTTTTGCGAATGCCCCCGCTGACCTTAGATTAATCAATGATAATGAGCTAAACAATAATATTCTTACCAGTACTGTCACCAATGCTGCACTAAGCGGGATCATAGCAGCCGTGTTTGTTATTGTATTGGTTAACTTCTACTTTAATGCCAATGCGACCAACGCTTACTATTGTCTTTGGACGCTATTGTTTTTGCTTATTGTGTTGGATATGTCAGGGTTCACTTTTCAATATTTTTGGCCTTCACAAGGCAAATTTGCCACCTTATTTTCAGCTTGTTTGATGACTTTTGTACCAGTGTTTCACCTTCTTTTCATCAAACAATTTCTGCAATTAAGGCATAGAAACGAAACCTTACACCTTTTATATAATGGATTTTTAGCGGCTTACCTACTACTTATCCCAATGGCAATCTATTCAAAATCGGTTCATTACAATCTAGTATTAAGCTTGAGTATCATCCCGCTATTTCTTTATACCAGCTATTGGTCTTTGAAACAGAGTGCTCCTGGTTCTGTAACTTTTTCCCTCAGCCTGCTAAACCATGTCATTTTTGTAAATTTCATTGCTATCGGTGGGACGATGTATGCTGGCTTTATCAATGTTTATCATATATCAAGCGCGATTAAATTTGGCTACTTAATTGAGGTTATGTTGTTTACGCTGGCACTTGCGCAACAAAATAAGTCAGCCCAAAATAATCTGCTATCAACGCTACAAACCCAGGTGAATGCGCTCTCGAATACAGTACAATCAGAGAAACAGTTCAACCGTCAAAATCAACAGGCGTTAGAAAAGAAAGAGCAACGTTTATTTACCGATCTCTCTCATGAGCTGCGTACACCACTTACCGTTATGAAGGTACAGGTTGAATCTCTACAATACAATATCGTTGAGAATGTTCAGGAGAGCTACGGCAAGCTCATGGATAAAATCGACGAGCTAAATCACTTTATTAATCAATTGATGCTGGTCACTGACAATGAAAAGTTAGCAACTATGCTTAATCTAAGAGACTTCACGATCTGCAAGCTGGTAAATCAAGTACATACTCAGGCCGCGGGCTTATTTAAGGATAATAAGGAGCAATTAGAGGTTAACTATCAAATATCTGGTACAGAAAAGATAACCATCGACCTAGATGCGATAACTAACTGCGTCCTTGAGATCTTAGGTAATGCGATTAAGCATGGTGGAGATAAGGTCCAAGTAAAGATGAGCTTCTTTAGCGTCGACAGCAATCTAATCATTCGCATTGAAGACTCTGGCACTCCGCTATCCTATGAAGCGCACCAACAGCTATTTGACCCGCTTTACAAATCACAATCAGCAAGAACCAATTCGGGAAAATCCAAGGGGATGGGCCTTGCGATGTGCAAAAAAGTGGTAGAAGCTCACAGTGGACAAATTGAATCCTTTAATAGCCTATTAGGCGGGTTGAACATGGAGATCAAGCTTCCGTTAACTAAAGTGCCTGCTTTTAGTTGATATACAACAGTATGTTTTCGCGCTCACGTTTTATTATTTCGTCGCGGTATTAACTTAAGCCAAAATGCAATTTCAAGTGCCACACCCAATATCACAAAAATGAACATCCCAGTGTGGCTGCTATAGCTATAAGCAGCTATTGCCCCAATGAGGAGCGCCAATAAAATAGCGATTTTGTAAAGTGTCTTCATTTTATATCCTTTTCTATGGTGACTTAGCTAATTCATTTACAGCCGAATACCAAATTTACAGCTCACCTGAGATTGCCACTTGATTACGACCATTACGCTTAGCAAAATAAAGTGCCTGATCTGCCGAGGCGAGCAATTCTTTACCGCTGTATGGTGGCTTAGTCTGAGTATGTAATCCTGCACTTAATGTCATCTCTATACAATAGCTTTCGCTTATCAATGGGCTAGTCTCACATGTCATTCTGATCTTCTCTGCAAGGTCAAAAGCCTGCGAGCTATCGGTTTGTGCAAGTACAATACAAAACTCTTCGCCGCCATACCGTGCGACAAAGTCTCCCGCTCTCGTAGCACAATTGGAAAGTATACGTCCGATGTGAATCAGACAATCGTCTCCCGCTTCGTGACCATAGGTATCGTTAACCTGCTTAAAAAAATCGATATCGATCATAATAACACTAAGAGCGTGTTCAAAACGCTTTGCTCTTAAGCATTCACTATGCAAGGCTTCGTCTAGCGCTCGCCTATTGGCAACACCAGTAAGCGCATCGGTGCGACTCGCAAGCTCCAGTCTATCGTTAGCTTCCTGTAGCGCTTGAGTTCGGATGGCGACAGTCTTCTCTAATTGAGAGTTTACTTTTTGGATTTCATTGAATGCCGTTAATTGCGCTTGAAAGCGCTTGTTTTTCTCGGTATTGAGTTTTTCACCTATTGCTATCGATAAACAGGCCACCTCAATGGCAGTACCTATTAATAGCGCATTTTCGGTAAACCAAGTTTGGCTGATTAAATCTAATTTATTTAGCGCAAGAATGATCCCGCCAAAGAGCACTGAGCTCCAAGCAATCGAATAGTATGTCGCTAAGCGGCTTTTCCCAGCCAAACGTAAAATACGGCAGAATACGCCCCAGATACAAGCTGATACGGCATACGCTATGGTAAGTTTTATCATCACTGCATAGTCAAAAAACACAGAAGAAAATAAGAGTACCAGCCCTAATCCCAAAATTAAGCGACAACCTAGATAAAGCCACTTGTCCGAAATACAAATCTCGAGCAATGTCATAACAAAGTAAGTGCCGGTTAACACCGAACTGATAAGAAAGAACAAGATTGCTTGATCGTTCCACCAAAGACTATTTGGCCAAAGATATCGAAAGGCAAAACCTGACAAACAAGCAGAAAATAGCGCTAAACAAATAACGTATAAAACATAGTAAAATAATGTGGATTCGCGAATGGTAAAATAGAGGAGCACATTATAAGCTGCCATTATCCCCATCAAACCAAAGTAGATCCCCATCACGATACGAAAAACTTGGTCGTTTATCAAAAAGTCATGGTTTGTCCAAAGTACCACGGGAAGTTGCAGCGCACTGGATGAGCGTACTTTAATGTATAGTGCTACCTTACCATGCGTGCCGTTTGGGAGTGGTATAATAAAATGTTCATGCGCAAAAGGGCGGTCAACGAAAGGTTGTTTATCTCCTAATTGCTGATGAACAAATATATTGCCTTCTTGTAGCATGTAAACATCAAGTTGATCCAGCACCGGATAGGCTATCTCAAGTAAATAAGGCCCTTCTTTTTCGTCAATATTTAACGACGTACGTACCCAGTAACTTCGGTTGGAATAACCTAAGTTCAACACTTTATCATCGGTAGTTTGCCAATGGATACTTGAGTTATTTATGACGTCGACAATTTTAGCATTTGAAGCCACGTACTCTAGTTGCAACGTCTCTTTGCCAGCAGCTACCACTTGACTACACAGAGACAACTGGAGTACAAACAATAAAAAGACGTACCTTTGCCTCAATCAACCACCCTCGCTACGTTCCATAATCGCAGACAAATAGCGCTCTCGCCAAAGATTATGAAATAAAAATAGTACTTTAATCATAGTCAGCCATAAATAGTTCGCCAATTTTGAATTATGTTCAACTATCCTATAGAATGCGCCGCTTGTTTGATGTGATCGATTCCAACGTCACAAATCAAATATGATGCAAAAAAGCGTAATGAAGGGGCAAAGTAATGAGCTTTTGGCAAGAAAAAGTACTCGAAGAAATGACTAGAGATGAGTGGGAAGCGATTTGTGATGGTTGTGGTAAATGCTGTTTACACTCTTTTATCGACGGCGATGAAGAAGATGAATCATTTGAGAGCACCGACTTTTTACGCGAAGGTGAAGAGTTACTCTACACCGATGTTGTTTGCCAATATAACGATAAAAATAGCTGTGGTTGTAGCCGCTACAGCGAAAGGCAAGTTCTAGTACCGTCTTGCGTACAGCTAACCAAAGAAAACCTCAAAGATATTTTTTTTATGCCAAACAGTTGTAGTTATCGACGACTTCATGAGGGCAGGGGACTGGCAAGCTGGCATCCACTTAGAAACAATGGTTCCAAACAAGCCATGATAGACGCGGGGATCAGTATTTTTGGTAAGGCTACCTCTGAGCTGGAGGTGGATTTAGAGTCTGATTTTGAAGCGCATATTGTAGAGTGGCCCCACAAAGACTGCGACTAAAGAAACAAGGACTAGGATAAATGCTTTGCGGTAGAGCATGCATCTATCCTAGAAAAAAGGCTACTATTCGCCAATATCGCCTTTAGACGGCAAAGCGGCAAATGCACCGTAGCGTTGAACGGCAAATGCACCACATTTCGCAGCATACGCGACTAAGTCTTTTGCCTCATCCAGTGAGATGACAAACTCAGTATCTTGGGTAGGTTTAAACTTTCGAATGATCTCAGCAAGTAACCCCCCGACAAACGCATCTCCCGCAGCCGTGGTATCCACAGCAACAACATTTGGCGCAGCAACTTTAGCACTATCATTTGGTAGATAAATCTCAACTGGGTTTGCGCCGTCGGTTATTAATAACAATTGAGTTTGCTTATCCATAACTGCGGCTATGGTTTGCGCTTCGGTTTTACCCGCATGACTATTCGCGTTCAGGTATTCCAATTCTTCGCGTGAGAGTTTAACGACATCACTTAGCGCGATACAATGCCAAATTCTATCAAGAATATGCGTAGTCGAACTCCAAAGGTTCAACCTGAGGTTCATATCAAAACTAACAAGCATGTTGTTTGAACGCGCATGCTCGAGCGCATAAACCGTGGTTTTATAGATATTCTCTTCAGTAAGACTGTTACTGCATATATGTAATACAGAATGCTCTGTAAACATATCCTCAGAAAAATGTGTTTGCCTGAACAACAAATCCGCCGCTGGTGGCCGATAAAAACTAAAGCTTCTTTCACCTTGTTTATCTAGAGAAACAAATGCCAATGCCGTTTTGGCTTTATCTGTATACTCAAGGTAACGAGTATTTACGCCATTAGCCTGTAGCTCTTCAGCTAAAAACTGGCCGAACATGTCATTGCCTAACATGCCGCAAAAATACGCATCAACGCCTTGCTTTGCCGCAGCTACTGCCACGTTTGCAGGCGCACCACCTGCATATTTAGTAAATGACTCTGGTGTTTTGCCGTCCGATAAAAAATCAATCAACGCCTCACCAAAACAAACAAGTGCCATGTTATTCGCCTTTTAACTTCATTGAACGCAGGACTTCGTAACACGCGCCCATGGTGTGATAATCGGTCTTGCCCGCCGGACTTTTTTCATCACTATACTTTTCGTTCTTGTTATTCAAAATACGATACCAAGCACCGTATTCATGGTCGACGAAGTTATCCCAAGCATATTGCCAAATTCTGTCGTACCACTGCCAATATTTTTCATCACCGGTTTCAAGTGCTAGTAGCGCAGCCGCAGCGAATGACTCAGCCTGAACCCAAAAGTACTTGTCATCATCACAAATCGACTTATCCGGCGCAAAACCGTAGCAAATTCCGCCGAATTCATTATCCCAAGCAGCTTTTAATGACTCATCAAACAAGTGCACGGCTTTTTCCACAAGCCATGACTTTGGCATGTAGCGGTTAATCAGCAATAATAATTTTGACCACTCAGTTTGATGACCAGGCTGAAACCCCCAAGGTCTGAATAAGTGTTTGGGATCGTCTTTGTTATACTCAAGGTCGACTTGCCAGTGACTATCATAGTGCTCCCAAATCAGCCCCTCAGCCTTAGCCGCTTGACGATTTACCATATTGTCGGCAAGCAAATATGCACGCTGTAAAAACCTTTCATCCTGTGTTGCTTCATAGCAAGCTATTAGCGCTTCGCAGGTGTGCATATTGGCATTTTGACCTCGGTACTTATCTGCCTGATTAAAGTCTGCATCGAATTCGTCTTTATAGAGTCCGAACTCAGGCTCAAAATATTTCTCTTCTAACAGCTGCCATACTCGCTCAATTGCAGACTTGCTGTCCGATAAACCAACCTTAAGCGCGCAGGCATGAGCCAATAAAACAAAGGCGAGCCCGTAACAATGGTTAGTGCCATCTACAACATTTTCGCCTTCAAGCAACCACGCATAGCCGCCATTTTCTTGTCTATGGACAGTTTCTAAATATTCGATACCATGCTTAACCTTATCTAAGTCAGCTGGCTCTTTAAAATAGTCATAAGCCATAGCATAGTTAAAGACAAAACGGGTACTTGATACTAAGTGACGCGTGTTCGCATCATAAATCTCGCCATTATCCCTGAAGAAGTGATTAAAGCCACCACGTTCATCCACGCAATTTGGTGCGTAAAAGCTGAGCGTCTTTTTAATGTGTGCTTCTAAAAATTGCGTTGTTCTAAAATTCATCTAACTTTTAACCTACTGCTGAACATTTCCGTTACTTTAGCAGATAAAACATGGAACGATCCAACAAAACATTTGTGATTTTCATGTAACAGTGTGTAGAATCTAGGTGAAAACAGATTGGAGTATCACTTGTGAGCGAAATAAATACAAATCAAACCTTCGTCACAAGCGGGAATACCGAGAATAATAATTATCGACTTCCGCTTATTGCAATGACAACGCTTTTTTTCCTTTGGGGATTTATCACCGTTTTAAACGATGTCCTCATCCCACGTCTAAAAGGCGTATTTGACCTTAACTACACAGAAGCAATGCTGATCCAGTTTTGCTTTTTTAGTGCCTACTTTATTATTTCTTTACCTGCTGGGTATTTAGTTAAACGCTTTGGCTATAAAAATGGCGTACTAACGGGCTTAATCGTGGCATCCTTTGGCTGCATCATGTTTTATCCTGCCGTTGTTGTTCACGAATATTGGATCTTTCTCTCAGCGCTTTTTGTGCTTGCATCTGGCATCACTGTTTTACAAGTATCAGCAAATCCTTATGTAGCAGCACTCGGTCATCCTCGCACAGCTTCAAGTCGTTTAAACCTTGCGCAAGCGCTTAATTCACTGGGTACTACTATTGGCCCAATCGTTGGTGGCTTTTTATTGTTTGGCTCAGCCGGTACGTTAACCGTTGAAGCTGCGGCAAGCGCAGAGGGTGTAAAGGTACCTTATCTTATTTTGGCAGCTGCGCTACTTACAATCGCCGTTGTATTCGCGTTTTTAAAGTTACCCGTCATTGCTGAGCATACTGAAGCGGTCGATTGTAAAGCCAAACACCATAACCTAATTGAAGCGCCACACTTAGTAATGGGTGTAGTAGCTATTTTCTGTTATGTCGGTGCAGAGGTTGCGATTGGAAGTTTCCTTGTAAATTACTTCGCAGAACCTGAAATCGCAGGACTTGAAGAGCATGCCGCGGCAAAACTTATCGGTTACTACTGGGGTGGTGCTATGGTAGGGCGCTTTATCGGCTCTGCAGCCTTAAAGACCATTGCACCTTCAAAAGCAGTGGCTTTTAACGCTGTCGTTATCATTTTATTACTGGCATTGACCATGAGCACCAGTGGCAACATTGCGATGATTGCCGTGCTCGCGATTGGCTTGTTTAACTCCATCATGTTCCCGACAATCTTCTCAATGGCAATAGAAGGCTTAAGTTCATTAACCAGTAAAGGTTCTGGTTGGCTATGTTTAGCCATTGTCGGTGGTGCTATTATACCGCTCATTCAAGGTGTGGTGGCAGATAAGTTCCATATTCAGATCAGCTTTATTGTGCCATTGCTTTGTTATGTCTACATCGCATGGTACGGATTAAACGTGGTTAAGCTGTCGCAAAAGTGGCAAGCAAAACTGAATTAAGTTAACGAAAGTTTACAAGGCGAGCATAGCTCGCCTTTTTTATTGCATAATTTTTTCGTCGCAGAGTATTGAATACGTATTCATAAAGGGTATTATAAAATAAAATTGGAACGCTCCAATTCAAAACAAAAACTAGGAGAGAGTAATGCGAGCTAAAACTTGGGCGTTGGCAATCACACAAAGTGTGTTGTTAAGCGCAACAGTTCACGCCACTGAATCAAATACACAGTGGGTCGATACCTTCATTGGTACTGGCGGTGATGGCCACACATTCCCTGGCGCAGTCGTGCCATTTGGTATGGTGCAATTAAGCCCAGATACAGATAACCCCATGCGCGGTGTTTCCCCTCAACCAGAAATCTACAAGCGCTGCGCCGGCTATCACTATGACGACCATACTATTGTTGGTTTCTCCCACACGCATTTCTCTGGTACTGGTCACTCAGATCTTGGTGACTTGCTGATCATGCCAATGACCGGCGAAGTAAAACTCGATGCCGGTACCGCTGAAAATCCAGACATAGGGTATCGCTCACGCTTCTCCCATGACCAAGAATGGTCTGAGCCTGGCTATTATGGCGTTGACTTACTCGACTATGGTGTGAAAGCCGAAGTCACCGCAACCACGCGAGTGGGTATGCATAAATACAGCTTCAACAAAGCAAAACAAGGCCATGTATTGCTTGATTTGACCTCTGCAATCTATAATTTTGAAAACAAAGTGATTTGGAGTGACATCCGCAAAATAAACGACACCACATTGGTTGCTTACCGTGCAACTAATGGCTGGGCGCGTAACCGCCAAATGTATTTTGCCATCGAGTTTTCAAAACCTATCACTGACTATCAGTTTTATAATCTAGACAACAACCGTTATCGTTGTATGAATTGCTTAGGAAAAGACAGCAAACACTCTACGATTGAGAATACCGCAGTAAAAATGACAGCAGGTAAAGCCGTTAAGTTTGTTGCAAGCTTTGATGATCTAGACGAAACGCCGCTATTAGTTAAGGTCGGACTTTCTGCCGTTAGCCGCAAAAATGCATTAGAGAATCTTAAAACTGAAGTGCCAAATTGGGATTTTGATACCGTTCGCGCTAATGCCAAATCTCAGTGGGCAAATTATTTAGATAAAGTCGACGTGGAAGGCACCAAAGCGCAAAAACGTCAGTTCTACACTGCGCTTTACCATGCGCTACAAGCGCCTAATATCTACCAAGATGTCAATGGCCAATATCGAGGCGTTGACGGTGAAATTCATGACGGCAAAGGTTTCGAGCACTATACCTTATTCTCGTTGTGGGATACCTATCGTGCATTACATCCATTACTCACTTATATCGACCCAGACCGCGTATCCGGCATGATCCAATCGATGCTGGTACATTATCAGCAAAGCTATGAAAAAATGTTACCTATTTGGTCGTTCCATGCCCACGAAACATGGACCATGATTGGTTATCATGCGGTGTCAGTCATTGCCGATGCATATCTAAAAGGGATCAGAGATTACGATATTGATTTAGCAGTAGAAGCCATTGAAAACACGGCTAACAATCCAGTGTATGACGCCATCCCTGAATACAAGAAATTTGGCTATGTACCAATGGACGTACTTCCTGAGTCTATTTCTATCACTCTTGAATATGCTTACGATGATTTTGCCATTGCAAGAATGTATGAAGCGATGGGCAATACCAGCAAAGCGAAAGACTATTACCGCCGCGCGATGAGCTATAAAAATGTGTTCAATAAAGAAACCGGTTACATGCAAGGGTTAGATTCAAAAGGAAACTGGGATCCGGAATTTGACCCGTTTGAAGCAAAATACATGGGGCCTTATACGGAAGGCAACGCTAAGCAATATAGCTTCTATGTACCGCACGATGTTGCAGGCCTGATTGAATTAATGGGTGGTGATGATGCATTTGAAGCGCGTCTAGATGCACTGTTTGATACCCACCTTTCTGAAGAGATGATCAAAGAGCACGAAGATATTGCAGGCCTGATTGGTAACTATGCCCATGGTAATGAGCCTAGCCATCATATTGCCTATCTATATAACTACGCAGGTAAACCGTGGAGAACCCAAGAGCGCATTCGTCAGATCATGGATACCTTAAGCTCAGACAAACCGGATGGCCTTGCAGGTAATGACGATGTAGGTCAGATGTCCGCTTGGTATATATTCTCAGCGATGGGCTTTTATCCTGTTGCGCCAGGCGACCTAAGCTACGCGATTGGTGCGCCTCAGGTGCCAGAAGTTACCTTGAAACTTGCAAACAGCAAAGCGTTTAAAACCGTTGCTAAAGGTTTCAGTGATAAAAACAAATACATCAAATCCGTTAAATTGAATGGTAAACCGCTTAATCGCAGCTACATCACACATAACGACATTATGAATGGCGGTACATTGGAGTATCAAATGTCCAGCAAGCCTAATAAAGCATGGGGTCAATCCAAAACGCAAAGACCACCTTCATTGTCGGAGTATAAATAATGGTTAAAGCAGGAATATTTCTTGCGGCTATGACTACATTTGCAAGTGCGCCGTTCGCACTTGCAAATGACACCGATAATGCCGCAGCGCGATTAAAACCGATCGCGTTTCAATCAGACTTAGCATGGCGTCAATTTCCCCTGCCAGCCGTCTCGCTCAGCAAAACAACTAAAATTAACCATTTCGCATGGCAAGAAATTGATAACAAAGTAATAGAGCAAATAAGTTATAACGTGGCTAGATTACTGTATAAAGATATGAGAATGGCGCCTAAACTACCTACACTCCATATCGTCTTTGAAGACCTAAAAGGGGTTGCATATAAAGAGGGCGATTTTAACGGCGCAACAATCCATATCAGCGCAAACTACATGGAAAACTTTTCTAAATCGCACAGCGAAACAGAATCATTCGATGAACTTATCGGTATTCTCTATCATGAAATTGCCCATGCTTATCAGCTAGATGATCATAATTACAAGGAAATAGGGCCAATCATTGAGGGAATAGCAGATGTTGTTAGACTAAAAGCTGGGTATATTCCTGATGACACCCAAAAGCCTGGTGGCAACTATAAAGATGGCTATAAAAATACTGCTTTCTTTATCGATTGGTTATCGAAGCAAAGTAATCGAGACCTACTTCAGGAGATCAATGCTCAGCTGGACCCACATGACGACATAAAGTGGGACTGGCAATACTTCGAGCAATCAGCAGGTGTCAAATTAGATACTGCTTGGCAACATTATCAAGCGTCATTACTGTAACGCAAGGTGAGCTTAGACTCACCTTTATTTAACATTCACACTAAACCTCTCTCAATTCCTGCCGATAATCAAAGACAAACCTTTGAGTTTTTGATAAAAATAGTTACAAAGGAATCCAGTTCCTAAGTCTATTAATAACAATCGGCCAACGAGTTTATTGCTTGGCTGAAGAAAAGAACAAGTTCAACAGGATCATGATGTTTAAAGCGCTAAAGTTCACCACCAAAGTAACCGTAGCAGCCTCCCTTGTGTTAGTGATTGTGCTCGGCTTATTTACCGTAAACAACTTTCTCGTTATGCGAGACCAAACTCAAGCTCGGCTTACCTTAGTTTTACAAGAGATTTCCAGCTCGGTTTCACAGAATATCGCCAATTGGCTCAATGATAGACTTGAAATCGTAGTCTCGATTGCTGATGGACATAGAGCTGATGACTCCACTGAACAGATAAGAAGACGGTTAAAAACCGCTGACACTGCAGGGGATTTCAAAAACGTTTTTATTGGCACGCCAGATGGTACATTTGTGTTGGACGATCCAAGTATCCAACTTCCTGCTGATTTTGATGCGACTAGCCGCCCTTGGTATAAACTCGCTGAGCAAAAACAAGATACCGCATTTACCGCACCTTATATCGACGTTACCACCAACGAATTCACTATTTCTGCCGTTGTACCGGTAAAACAAGGAGGCCGATTTGCAGGTGTGGCTGGGGGGGACATAGACATGTCAACCATCACAGAAATTATCAACGAAATTGACTTTTTAGGGTTTGGTTACGGTTTTTTACTTGATGAAAGCGGTAAAATACTCAGTCATCCAGATACTAAACTGAATGACAAGCCGATGTCAGAGCTGTTTGGTAAACGCCTGTCATTAAACCGGGATTTCACGGAGCTTGAAATTGATGGCACAGAAAAGCTCGTTTCATTTGTAAAAATGAAAGGCATTAAAAATGTCGACTGGTATCTTGGCGTTGTCATTAATAAAGAAATTGCCTATTCGTCCGTATCTTCTTTTAGAAATATGGCTGCTATCTATATGCTACTTGGCGTGATTGCTATTGTGGTGATGCTACAACTATTGCTCAAGTATCTGATGCGCCCAATGTACAATCTCAACGCAGCCATCAAAGACATCGCCCAAGGTGAAGGTGACCTTACTCGTAGATTAGTCGTAGAGAATCAAGATGAATTTGGCGAGTTATCCGATTATTTCAACCAGTTTATCGACAAAATTCATGCCTCAATTACACAGGTAAAAAATACCACGGTGACACTTGAAAACGTCGTGAATAGTTTGGTTGCACAAACGCAAGATACCTTATCTATGTATACAGATCAGTCCAAGCGCACCGATAGCGTCGCGACAGCCATCAACGAGCTTTCTTCAAGTGCACAAGAGATCTCAAACAATGCAACCCATGCTTCAGAACTTGCCAGTAACGCCAACAAGCTTTCTGTTGAAAGCCAACATTCACTCACTCAAAATATCGAAGAAATCGCTTCACTGACACAAAAAATGTCTCAAGCTCAAGACACGCTGGATGGATTGGATAAACTCTCAGGCAGCATAGGGCAAGTGCTTGAAGTAATTAAGGGAGTTAGCGAACAAACCAACTTACTGGCATTAAATGCAGCCATTGAAGCCGCTAGGGCAGGTGAGGCTGGACGTGGATTCGCTGTCGTTGCCGATGAAGTAAGGCAATTGGCACAGCGCACGCAAGAGTCAACGCAAGAAATCGAAAGCACTATTGCTCAACTACAACAAGGCTCGGCTTCAGCTGTGGCTGTAATGAAAGCGAGTTTAGAAGACTCAGCGAGAAGCGCCGATAGAGCTAATGCTTCTGGTACTAAAATGCAAGAGGTGAGCAATTCGATTGATGCCATAGACGGCGTTAACCATGCAGTTGCCAGCGCCACACACCAGCAAAACACCGTTATCCAAACATTAGATAGCGACATTCATCATATTAGTGACCTCAGCCTGCAAGGCAGTAATAACCTAACCGCAACCCTTGAAGAGTGTAAGTCATTGAAATTACAGTTCGACGAATTAGAACAAATGGTGCTCAAGTTTAGAGTCTAACGCCATTCCAATAATGCTTAAAAGCCGCTTAACAAAAGCGGCTTTTTTGTGATCCTTTTATGACACAAAACACCTGCAACATCTCATTAACCAACAAAATCCAATTAAAACCAATAAGTTAATTGATTAATGTAATTTCAATGACAACTGTCATATTTGTGTATTAGTTGCGCAACATGGTTGTCATTTTTCGTAATTAGACTGCACCCAGTTTTTTAGCAACTAGCAATAATTTATAAGGTGTATGCGATGAAGTGCGTTAACCACTTGCTTATAGCAGGTATGCTAGCAACGGCCTCTGCCGGAGCAACAGAATTAAATCAAGCGATGGACAAAAGTGCAGCTATCAATGAATCTGCATTAAAGTCTCAAGGGAAAATCGATGGTATTGCAGACGATATGCAGTCTCGTTTGCAAAAGTTCAAGACGTTGAACAAAGAAATCGACGGCCTATCTGTTTACAACGCTCAATTAGAAAAACAAATCAAAAACCAACTTGAAGAAATGGCGGCAATTAACACCTCTATGGACCAAGTTTCGGTGATCGAGCGTCAAATCACACCTCTCATGATGCGCATGATCACAGGCCTGAAACAGTTCGTTGAATTAGATGTGCCTTTCCTTCCAAAAGAACGTGCTGAGCGTATTACTCAGTTAACTAACTTGATGGACCGTGCTGATATTTCATCAAGCGAAAAGTTCCGCCGCGTACTTGAAGCTTACCAAGTTGAAGTGGACTACGGACGTACTATCGAAGCTTACACCTCATTACTTGACGTGAATGGACAAGAACGTGAAGTAGATTTCCTACGAATTGGTCGTCTTGAGCTGCTTTATGTCACAAAAGATGGTAGCCAAGCTGGTTTTTGGAACAAAGACAGTAACGCTTTTGACGCATTACCAGATACCAACATCAGCCAAATCAATAAAGGCATTCGCATCGCACGTAAGCAGTTAGCACCTGACATGTTAACGCTTCCAGTTCAGGCTGCAGAGTAATAGGTGAGACCACTATGAAATTCGTACAAAAATTCACTAAACACGCTATTTTCGCAACAACACTTGCGTTAACCGCATCTGCGCATGCTGAACAAGCATTAGATTTAGATTCGCTACTTAAAACCTTAGAGCAAGGTCAAACCGCACAAACAGCGCAAAACAAACAACGTGAAGCCGAGTTCAAAGCGCAGCAAAACAACCAAATCCAAATGTTGAATGCGTTAACGGGTGAACGTAACCAAGCGTTGGCTAAATCTGAACGTCTAGAAACCAATTTCGAAGAAAATGAAATTAAACTGGCCAACCTAAGTGACACCCTTAGCAAGCGTATGGGGACATTAAAAGAGCTATTCGGTGTGCTTCAACAAGTAGCTGGCGATAGTTCAAATAAGTTCGCAACTTCAGTTGTATCAGCTGAAATTAAAGGTCGTGATGATTACATGACTGAGCTTGCGAAAAAGATGGGTTCAACATCACGTCTAGCATCAATCGAAGACATTGAGAAAGTCTGGTTTGAGATGCAACGTGAAATGACAGAACAAGGTAAAGTGTCGCGCTTTAATACCGAAGTTATCGTAGCCGGTGGTGCCAAGCAAAACAAAGAAGTGCTTCGCGTAGGTGCGTTTAACTTAATCGCTGATGGTAAATACCTGACTTACAACAATGATACACAAACACTTTCTGAACTGACTCGTCAGCCAGCGTCTCGTTTCACCTCAACAGCGGGTGAATTACAAAGTGCGAAAGCAGGTTCTGTAGATTTTGCCCTTGACCCAACAGGCGGTTCAATTCTTGGTCTACTAGTACAAGCGCCAAATACCGAAGAACAAGTACACCAAGGTGGCGCGGTAGGTTATGTGATCCTAGGTGTTGGTTTACTCGCACTACTTATTGCAATTGAGCGTTTTGTATCACTCATGTTGATGGGTTCTAAAATCAATCGTCAGCTTAAAGATAGCGTTGCCCGTGACGACAACCCGCTAGGTCGTGTGATGAAAGTGAAAGAGCAATACCCTGATGTGGCTTACGATACGCTAGAACTTAAGTTAAGCGAAGCAATCCTTCGTGAGATGCCAAAGATCACTCGTAACCTGACTTTAATCAAAATTATTTCAGTCGTAGCACCTCTACTTGGTCTACTAGGTACAGTGACCGGTATGATCAACACCTTCCAAGCAATTACCTTGTTTGGTACGGGCGACCCTAAACTCATGGCTGGTGGTATTTCTCAGGCCCTTGTAACTACCGTACTTGGTCTGGTTGTCGCTATCCCAACCGTATTCCTTTACACACTACTAAACACACGTTCTCGTAACTTGCTCCTTATACTTCAAGAGCAGAGCGCGGGGATCATTGCAGAGCGTAGCGAGAAAGGAGCGTAATCGTGGTTTTATTGCTTGATGCAATTAACGCTTTACGTGAATTCCTTGATACAGGTGGCCAGGTTCTCCTGGTCATCGGCTTCGTAACCTTCGCCATGTGGCTACTTATTCTCGAGCGCTTCATGTTTGTGTTCGGTAAATACAGAGGCTACAAAAACGAAGTCCTACAAGCTTGGAACTCTCGAAATGAGCGTAACAGTTGGAACGCAGAGCAGATAAGACAAGCAACTATCTCTCGCGTGGGGATCAAACTCAACGCCAACTTACCATATATAAATGTCATGGTGGCACTGTGTCCTTTACTAGGACTCCTAGGTACGGTAACCGGCATGATTGAAGTATTTGATGTAATGGCGATCACCGGGTCAGGCAGTGCACGTTCGATGGCATCTGGGGTATCAAAAGCAACTATCCCAACAATGGCAGGCATGGTTGGCGCACTTTCGGGTGTATTTGCATCGACCTACCTTCAGCGTAAAGCCAAGCGTGAAGTTGAGTTGTTAGAAGATAAAATGCTACTAGACCATTAATCGGTCGTGTGAGGAAAGAATTATGAGAGCACCACTTGCAAAAGTATTCCAAGAAGAAGAAGCAGAAGAAATCAACATGACACCAATGCTGGACGTTGTATTTATCATGCTTATCTTCTTTATTGTAACGGCCTCTTTCGTTAAAGAAGCGGGTATTGATGTTAACCGCCCAGAAGCGGCCACTGCAGTGAAAAAGCAAAGAGCCAATATCCTGGTTGCAATTTCAGATACTGGTGAAATTTGGATTAACAAACGCCAAGTAGACATCCGTGCAGTTCAAGCAAACATTGAGCGTCTTAAAGCGGAAAACCCACAGGGTAGTGTGGTTATTCAAGCTGATAAAAAGGCAACTACTGACACGCTAATTAAAGTAATGGATGCATCACGCGCAGCTGGCGCATTTGATGTTTCAATTGCAGCACAGGAGTCATAGGAACATACCATGCGTTACTTAATTGCTTTAGTAATTGCAGGCATAGTTACCTTTTTCCTTTTCTTGGGTATGCAAGCGCTTATCCAAGGAGGGGAAGGAGCAATGACAGATCCTGTAAAAGGACAAGTACTAGATTTCGTCCGTCTTAAAAAAGAAGAGACGGTGGAGAAAAAAGAGCGTAAGCCACAAAAGCCACCAACACCAAAAGAGCCGCCTCCACCAATGGATGCACCACAAACGCAGAACAACAATCTTGACGCAACAGGCGGCAACTTTGATTTCAGTGCCAATGTGGACGCTGACGTAGATTTGGCGGGTGGTTTAGCACTTGAGTCCAGTGATGGTGAATATCTACCAATCGTTAAAGTTGCGCCGGTATATCCAAGACGTGCGTTATCACGCGGAATTGAGGGGTATGTGATTGTTGAGTTCATTGTAACTAAACAAGGCACCGTGAGAAACCCTGTTGTAGTAAGCGCCGAACCGGAATCAATCTTTGACCAAGCAGCGCTTGATGCAGCATTGAAATTTAAATACAAACCTCGTGTCGTAAACGGTGAACCGGTTGAAGTTGCGGGTGTTCAAAATAAGATTTCATTTCAAATTAATGGCTAACCGCCATTAAGGATTGCGATTATGAAAATATTTAAAAAAATTACGTTAATAAGTGCGTTATTTAGCACAGGTTTAATAGCACCGAGTCTCATTTCGGTCATACCAAATGTTAATTTGGCAACGGCTTATGCAGACTCAGAAACTAAAACCAAGCGTGTGCCCGCGCTACGCGAAAAAGTGTATAGTCAACTGGCTCGCGCACAAAAACTTGCAGACGACGGTCAAGTTGCAGAAGGCCTCGCCGCATTAGATTCGGTGAAAGAACGCGTTTCGAGTATGAATAGCTACGAAGTGGCAATGATGTATAACTTCTATGGTTTTATTTATTACAACGAGAACAAGCTCGACAAGGCCATCGAATCTTTCAAAGCCGTTATTGCTGAAGAATCTATTCCTGAGTCCCTGCGTCTTTCTACGACATTTAGTTTGGCTCAATTGGCCATGGCAAACAATGATTTTGAAAGTACATTATCATTCCTTGATCAGTGGAAAGAAGTTAATACGCAGGCCCCAAAAAGTAACTTTTATATTTTAAAGGCGCAAGCACAATATCAACTAAAAAAATATAATGATGCGATAAACAATATAAATACTGCGATTGATTTAGTTGAAGCCGACGGTGAACTACCTAAAGAAAACTGGTTAGTTCTTCAACGTGCGATATATTACTCATTAAATCAGCCGAAAAAAGTAGCGGATGTTTTAGAGAAAATGGTTACCCTTTATGACAAACCACAATACTGGATCCAGCTTGGCGGTATGTACGGTGAAATAGGTGCCGAGAAAAAACAGCTTGCAACATTTGAAACTGCGAAGCAAAGGGGCTTTATAAAATCAAAATCTGATTATATGCAACTTGCTCAAGTCTATTTAATGAACGCCTTGCCTTTTAAAGCAGCGGAAGCACTCGATAACGGAATAAAAGCAGGTGTCGTTGAAGACAGCGCCAAAAACCTAACTTTTATCGCAGAAGCTTTCGTTCAAGCAAGAGAAGATAAAAAGTCACTACCTTTCTTCCTAGCAGCAACTGAAAAAGTTGAACATGGTAATTTAGATCAGAGACTTGCAGAGATCTACTTAAATCTTGAAAAGTATGATGAAGCCGCAGATCACGCCCGACTTGCTCTCAATAAAGGCGATTTAACGTTTGAGTCTAACGCCTATGTTGCACTTGGAATGGCACAGTTTAACCTGCAAAACTTTGATGCTTCTATATTGGCATTCGAACAAGCTGAAAAGCACAAAAAATCAGCAAACCTCGCTAAACAATGGATTAAATATGTGAAGCGAGAAAAAGTTCATGCTGAAACATTAAAACAAGCTTTATTATAATATTTTATAATCGCAACACCAAAGCCGCCTTCGGGCGGTTTTTTTATTTTTAAAAGTTCCAATTTTTATTATGAAGATTTAATTACAATCACTTTGTGTAATCTTCGTGTAATAAAACCCCATTAATTTAGTCACATCATTTAAACACAGTAAAAAAATAATTTTTTAAAAGTCTACTATTGGAGTTAGCAATGGAACTAAAAAACCTCTTCAGAGTCTCTGCAATCGTCGCTGCTATGGCACTTACTGGTTGTGGTGGTGACATCGAAGTTACACCTACTGTAAACGATAACAGCACTAACAATTCAAACAATACAACAAACAATGGCGATTCAGGCGGTGATACAGGTGGCGATACTGGCACAACTAACCCTTGTACAACTCGCGCTGTAGGAAGCACTGAAGTTCAAGGTACGTTCCAAGCACCACACTGTGTATACGGCACTGACTTTGCTTCTAAATCACTAGAAGTACAAGCTGATGTGACATTCAAAAAGCTTGAGAATGGTGGCGCTCACGTATTCAAAGGTGCACTTTTAATCGGTAAAGATTGTAACACGTCAACAGGTTGTACAATCGAGGCAAACGGTCCAACACTAACTGTAGAGCCAGGTGCAGTAATGGCATTCACTTCTGGTGAGTCAGTGGTTCGTATCGCGCGTGGTGCGAAAATCAACGCAGTTGGTACTGCAGCTGAGCCAATTCGTTTCACTTCAGCAGCAGAATTTGACGCATTTAACCTAGCAGGTATCGGTCCACAGTTTGCTGACTGGGGTGGTATCATGGTTAACGGTTTTGGTATCACAAACGAATGTACTGATGCAGAGCGCGATGGCAACCTTTGTAATGCAGATTCTGAAGGTGTAACAAGCTACTATGGCGGTAAAAACAATGCAGATAGCAGCGGTCAAATCAAATATGCGCACATTTGGTATGCAGGTTCTGGTCCTCGTGATGGCGGCCCTGGGGACGACTTAAACTCACTAACACTGAATGCTGTGGGTTCTGGTTCAAGCTTCGAATTCCTTCACATTCACCAAGGTTTTGACGATGGTATCGAATTCTTCGGTGGTGCTGCAAACATCAAAAATATCGTAGTAACAGATACTCAAGATGATGGTATCGACGTTGATGCGGGATGGCAGGGTAAAGGTCAGTTTATTGTTGTTAAACACGGTACGATTCAAACAAAGCGTGACGTTACTTATGCTGATGATAACGGCGACGCGGTACTGATCCCAGCTGGTACAGAAGGCTTCATGGGTAATAACGGTTTTGAAACCGATGGTGAAAAAGCAGCAGGTCCTGATTATAGTCAAGCACCGGCATCTACGCTTAACTTTGCGAACGTAACTGTATTAACAACTGATGGTAACTCTATTCGCGACAATGGTGCATCACAAGGCATGAAGTTCGATGATGCTATCCGTGGTATGTACTACAACACGCTAATCGTAAAAGCTGAAGCTTCAAATGGCACTGAATGTCTAGAATTCAAAGACCCAGATGCAGCGGCAAACGCTGAAGCTGATACGCTTAACTACGTAAGCTCTGTACTTGCTTGTGCAGCGAACTTTAAAAATGGTTCTGAGCCATTACCTGCAGGTGAAGGTAAAGAAGACTGGTTTGTTAACGCAGGTTCTAACCAAATTCTAAACGGTGCTGCTGACGTACTTGCAGCAGACGGCTTCTCAACAAATTCAAGCTCTACCGCTATCACTGTAGAAGCAAACGACCTAAGCAGCCTAAATGATAACTTCTTCACGACTGTTGATTACATTGGTGCGGTATCTGATAAAGATACATCTTCTGAATGGTATCAGTGGGTTAAGAAAGCAATTGAGGCTTCAAACGCTGACTAATTATCCGTAATGACCTTAGTTATTACAATTAAGGCGCAGTCATTGCGCCTTTTTTATGATTTTTGGCAGGATTGCATATGGATACTCAAATGAAATTTAAAAAAGTTGCTTTAGCCATCAGTACGGCACTCACAGTCGCAACTTCTCTACCAAGCGTTGCAGAAGAAGAACAGGCAATCGAAGAAGTTGTTGCGGTAGGTACTCGTTTGCAAGGTAGTGCTGCGGCGGTAATTGAAGAACGTAAAAACCAAGCCTTCGTCGCGGATATCTTAGGTGCAGAGCAGTTATCTAGAACAGGTGATAGTGATGCAGCATCCGCGCTACGTCGTGTTACCGGTCTTACGTTAGTTGACGGCAAGTTTATCTATGTTCGTGGCCTGGGTGAGCGTTACTCAAGTGCTCGCCTAAATGGTGCCGCAGTACCGAGCCCGGACTTAACCCGAAACGTTATTCCACTCGATATTTTTCCAGCAAGCATTATTGAAAGTCTAGCGGTACAAAAGGCTTATTCTCCGTCAATGCCTGCTGCATTCGGTGGTGGTAACATCGATATCCGTACTAAGTCTGTACCATCGGAGTTCACCGCAGGTATTGAGTTAGGTATTGGCCAAAACTTTAATTCTGATAAAGGCTTTACCTACAGCGGAACCGCGGAAGGTATACCTCAAGTACTACAAGATGCAGTTGTAAGATATCGTGGTAACTTTGACATCGGTGAAGTTGTAGACAAAAACGGTTTCAAAGATAAAGACGGGCTAACACGTGCGGATCAAGCAATTGACGTGATCAAAGGTTTTGTGTCATCACTTCCTCGCGATATTCAAGTCAAAGAAGAATCCCTAGATCCAAACTTTGATGTAAAAGCCAACATTGGCAATAGTTTCCAAGAAGATTGGTTAGGCGGCACGGTAGGCTTTATGCTTGCGGGTTCCTATGACAACGATTGGAATTATAGCGACCGCACAACAGGCGTTATTGACGACACATTAACTGAAAACTGTACTTCAAAACTAGAAACCGCAGAAGACACAGCCAATTCCTGTTATGTGACACTTAAAGAATCTAAAGTAACCACTGAAACTGAACGCCTAAATGGTGTATTCAATATCGGTTACCGCTTAGACCAGCATAGCATTACTTATTCTAAGATTTATCTCGAAGATAACGAAACCGAATCAGAGTTTTCCGTGTTACAAAGCCCTAACGGTAGTACCGTTAGAACTATAGCGGGAACAGGTGCGGCACAGCGTTCACATCAGTTTGATTACGAAGAACGCACGTTGGATATCGACCAAGTGATTGGTCAACACACGTTCCTCGATTACTGGGGGATAGGCTTTGACTGGCAGTATACAGAGTCAAAGGCGCAAACCGATATTCCAACAGAAATCGACTTTAAGTTTATTGATAACTATAACGAAGACGGTTCTTATAAAAACTCCATCGTTACCGGTGATGATAACCGTATAACGTACGCTTTTACAGACATGGAAGACAACGTTAAGTCTTACAGCGGTAATGTCACCTTACCGTTAACCTTCGAGGGCATAGAAATTACCCTTAAAGGTGGTTACGACTTTATGGATAGAGCGCGTGTTTACAATACCAGTAACTTCGTTGTAAATAACAAAAGTGGCATATCCATCCCAGTAAACTTTGATGAATCTGAGATCTATGGATTATCGGGTTATCTTGACGATGAGTTTTTAGACAACAACACTTTCTTGTTGACCTTCAATGAACCTCAGGCACCAGCGGCAGACGATTATATCGCAGCTCAAAAGATTGATGCGGGCTATGGTGAGTTTGATATCTTCTTCGACAATACCTGGCGTATTAGTGGTGGTATTCGTTACGAAGACTTTAAACAAGTGTCACTTGCGACATCGAGTCTGATCTTCGACCGCGTAACGATGGAAACGATTTACGACGAGGAGCGCATTTTAGCTGGTACAGTTAACGAAGATAACTTCTTTAACGCACTATCGCTAACGTATCTGTCAGACGGTAACTATCAAGTACGTTTTGGTTATGGTGAAACCACTGTACGTCCAGACTTACGTGAGTTAGTACCGGTTGCCTACTATGACCCATTAACCGATATCCGTACCTTCGGTGTAGCTGGCCTTAAGAGTAGCGACCTGAAAAACTATGACGCGCGCTTTGAATACTATATGGATAATGGCGATAACTTCTCTGTTGCGGCATTCTATAAAGATATTACGGCGCCAATAGAAACTATCTTGCGCGTTGGTGATGAAGACTATACAGCAACCTTCGTAAACGGTGAGGAAGGTGAAGTATACGGTATTGAAGCCGAATGGCTTTACGACTTATCGGGTCTTGCGAGTGGCTTCTTTACGTCAGGTAACATCACTCTGAGTGATTCTGAAGTATCGATAGATCCTGCTCGTGCTGGTAACTTAACCAACCCAACGAAGCGTATGACGGGTCACTCAGAGTATGTAGTTAATATGCAATTAAACTATGACTCGGCTGATGGTCAACACAGTGGTTCATTAGTGTATAACGTCTTTGGTGAGCGTATTTTGGCTTCAGGGATCGGCGGTAGAGATGATGCTTATGAGCAACCATTCCACTCACTTGACCTAGTATATACTTGGTATCCTGACTTTAACTCTAAAGTTAAATTTAAAGTCAAGAACTTGCTAAATGAAGATCAAGAAGTAACTCAATCTGACGTAGTGGTGCGACAAAAAGATGTCGGTACCTCTGTTAGCCTGAGCTACAGCTACGAGTTCTAAAGAACAACTAAGCTTTAACCAAAGCCAAGGTCAGCCTTGGCTTTTTTGATCTTTATCAATCTTCGAGATATTTTTTTCTACTAATTCATTATTTCATGGACTAAGTTCTGTAACTTTGTGTATAGTTGGTCTATATATAAAAATATATCCAAATACTTCAGTAGGTTACTAGGTTGTTAATATACTTGTCATATTTAACCAGTAACATTATTTAAGAGCTTTAAAAACAAAACCATAGCTCGTTACGTACCGAGTTCTTGTTGACGCAAATGCGTTTAATTAGGACAACCTTTACATGTTGTATCCAAACCCCGCCATGCGGGGTTTTTTATTTATTAAATTCCTAATTTCTAGCTAGTCCACCGCGTCTTCTTTTGCTATGGTAGCCATCTAGACATACGACTCACGCAATGATCCGTATAATCAAGAATTAAGGCACATAACATGAAAAAAGTAGGACTCGTCGGCTGGCGTGGAATGGTTGGCTCCGTGCTAATGGAGCGTATGCAGCAAGAAAATGACTTTGATGTCATTGATCCACACTTCTTTACTACCTCACAAGCAGGTCAACTCGGCCCCGTTGTTAAAGGCGGTGGTGAGCCAAAGCCGCTTCAAGACGCAAGCGATATTCAATCGCTTGGCGAAATGGATATTATCATCTCCTGCCAAGGCGGAGATTATACCAAATCTGTATATCCTTCATTGCGTGAACAGGGCTGGGAAGGCTATTGGATAGATGCAGCCTCAGCACTGAGAATGGAAAAAGACAGTATTATTGTGCTTGACCCTGTCAACAAAGATGTCATTCAACAAGGCCTTGAACAAGGTGTAAAAACCTTTGTCGGTGGTAATTGCACGGTTTCTCTTATGCTACTTGCGCTTGGTGGTTTATTCGAGCAAGACTTAATAGAGTGGGTGAGCCCAATGACCTATCAAGCGGCATCAGGTGCAGGCGCGAGAAATATGCGTGAACTCATCACTCAAATGGGTGAGATCCACAGCTCGGTTAAAGCACAACTCGACGACCAAAGTTCAGCCATCTTAGAAATTGATAAGCTTGTGGCGGAAAAAATCAAAGATGATTCTTTACCACAAGATCAATTTGGTGTGCCGTTGGCCGGCAGCTTAATTCCGTGGATTGACGTTCCAATGCCGTCTGGTCAAAGTAAAGAAGAGTGGAAAGCACAAGTAGAAGCAAACAAAATCCTTGGCTCGTCAAAGCAACCTATTCCTATCGACGGATTGTGTGTACGAATTGGCGCGATGCGCTGTCATTCACAAGCGCTCACCATCAAGTTACGTGAAAATCGAAGCGTCGAAGAAATAGAGGAAATTCTAGCGGCACATAATGAATGGGTTCGCGTCATTCCAAATGAGCGTGATATTACGGCAAAAGAGCTAACTCCGGTTAATGTTACTGGCACACTGAGTATTCCTGTCGGCAGGATAAGAAAGCTCACAATGGGTGAAAAATATATCAGTGCATTTACTGTTGGTGATCAACTTTTATGGGGGGCGGCAGAGCCACTTCGTAGAATGTTAAGGATCATTACAGGTTAATTTCAAAAGGCGCCGTTGGCGCCTTTTGCTTTTTAATCGATGACTTTTGTAAGACCGATTAAGGCGTTTTCACTCTCACCATCGTGGCATTTAATGTTCCCGCCATCTCTGTTTTCAATAACAAGGCTATACACAGTACGATACTTTTCACCTTCACGGATAGCATCCAGTACAGGCCCTAACAGATAGTGCTGTTCTGGATAGATCACAACAGGCTCAAGGTCGAAACCAGACTCACGCTCGAACCTTACTTCATAACGGTTGTCACCTTTTGAGTAAAGGTCGTACACGATGCCTTTACACGTAAATATGACTGCATATGACTTTAATGAGATAAGCGCAAGGCTCACTAACATTAGTTTGATAAATCCTTTCATACATTCCTCTATTTAATTTTGACGCCAATACCATTATTAGCAACAAGAAGGTAGCAACACTGCATTACCATTTGTTTTCAGAAAAATTACTTCAAGTAACATTTATCATATCCTTACTGCCTCAAAACGCTAAATCTATCACGATGTTTGTTACAAAATATCTCACCTTAATTTTGTTGGACTATAGTTACCTTGATTAAACAATAATCTACGCTCGCGCTACGGAGAGACGAATGGGTATTTTGAAAAGATTTTCGATTATGCAGCTCACGATGATAAGTTCTTTCTCACTGCTTGCATTTTTACTATTTTTAGTTGGCAAAAACGTTTTGAATAACTGGAGACAGTACAATGCGGCCGATCAAAATATCAACTATGTCGTTTTGCTCGATGCCATTGAGAAAGTAGCGCATCATCATGCGGTAGAGCGCGGCTTAACGGCAGGGTTCCTTGGTAATCCAAGTAGTGATAACAAACGAAAGGTCGAGGCGCAACGTGAAATTGCCGACCAAACAATATCAACGCTTAAGAGTATTCACTCTTCACTGTTTCTTAAAAATAAAAATGTGCAAAAATGGTTACCTTATATTTTTGAAGTGGAAGCCAATAAGAACCGCGTAAGAGGTGAGGTCGACAGGAAAAATGGCATTAATGCTTTTGCTTACTACAGCAAACTTAATCAAGTTTCATTAAACACAGCAGCAAAAATTCAAGCCTACGTATCAGATAGAACCCTATCTTCTGAACTTTCTATTGCTTTCCTTATTGCCTAAAGTAAAGAGCGCCTTGGACAGATCCGTGGCAAAGTGAATGGTGTGCTTGCGAAAAAAGCAATGTCAGACACCCTCAAAGACGATATCAAGTACTATCGCCAACAGCTAGAGATGTCATTACATCAATTAGAAACCGCACTCGAAGGTACAGGCCAAAGCAACGTACAAACTATTTTATCTTCAAGCGAGGCAAAAGCGTTCAATCAAATTCTTGATACTCTTGAAAGCCAAGGGCAAGTTGACTTTAGTCGCTTACCTTCAAGTGCCGAGTGGTTTTCTGCTGCGACAAGTTTAATCGGTAAGTTCAAGACCAAACTCGATTCCGTATGGGAAATGACAATTAAAGATAGCCAAAAGCACAAATCAGATATCGCATTTGAAAGTATCTTAATGTTTGTGCTTTTTGTCATCGTTCTCAGCTTTATCGCGCTCGTCAACTTTCACCTCATTCGTTCATTACGCTCGGAGCTTTCACAATTAACAAGCATATTAAAACGTGTAGCTGAAGAGGGCGACTTAACTTTAGATATGCGCTTAAACACTCGCGACGAACTTGGGCAAATCTCCGAGTCAATTTACAATACGATTTATGCGTTTAAAGATTTAATGGTTGGCTTAGCCAAGTCCGTACAGGTAGGTACAAGGCTTGGCGAAAAAATGCATTTAGCAGCCTCTAATGTCAATGAGGATGCACAAAAAACCCAAGGCATGGCATCTTCCATTGCGGTTGCAATAGAAGAAATGGCCGCAACCAGCCAAGAAATCGCAAAACTCGCGCAAGATACACTAGATGCCAGCGACCAACTTAACATCGAATCACAGCAATTACTTGCAGACAACCAAAAGAACTTAGACACCATGAAAACCCTCTCGATGAGTATGAACACCGTCGACGAGATGGCCGCGAGTATGGAAAAGCAAGTTTCTGAAATAAATACTATCTTGGACTCCATTCGCAGTGTTGCCGAGCAAACTAACTTGCTTGCACTCAATGCCGCAATAGAAGCAGCCCGCGCAGGCGAGCACGGTCGTGGCTTTGCAGTTGTAGCCGATGAAGTGCGTGGACTTGCAAACAACAGTAAACAATCTTCAGAGCAAATTTCCACACTGTTACTTAGCTTGTCAGAAATAAGCCAAAGCGTTGTGAAATCAATCAGAGAAAACACACTGCTCACACAAAATACCATGAACGAAGTAGAAGAAACGCGTAAAGTCTCGCTCAGAGTAAACGAACACAGTACACATGTTGAAAAACTCACGACCTCAGTTGCCACCGCAGCCTGCGAACAATCAGAAGTCGCCGCCGATATATCACAAAACACCGCCGCAGTGCTTGAAGCCGCAAACCATGAATTAGATACATCGAAAGCGTTAAATGAGTTGTTTAAAGATATGAAATTAAATAGCGATACGCTACAACGCACAATGGATATATTTAAAATAGATAAGAGCTAGATTAAATTAAATCACCGAATCAAGGTTTACGAAAAATAAACCCTTACATAAATAACAACTTTATTTTCAATTAGTGAAAATAAAACAAAATAAAATCAAATCAAATCAAAAGGTGTGTAATGGATGTAAATAATGCAGCAGGTAGATTGCTGAATATCCTAGCTGAAGGAAAAAAAGCCAACCCCACAGAGAACTGTAGAAAAGTATGGTGTAAGATTCTTGACGTTGAAGAAAGTGAATCATTTATTTTGATAGGAAGAATAGGCAAAGTATTTTCTCTGGTGGATGATATTTCAACAGAGTTAAGCCAAATTGATGAAGTTGATGTATCAAGGTATATGTCTTGGACCAAATATTTAGAAAATGCATTTTCTAATTGTAACTTGGGCTCTGCATGGGGAGAGTTTATGAAACAACTTGGTGAGCCTGCTTTCGATTATCTTCACATGACAGCGGGTATGCTCTCTTCAAATAGACCACAACCAATTTTACCTCTTTCCGAGTTAAACCAAATTTATAGTGGTGCGAAAGAGCTTCTCGAGGAGGTTATTAATTCCGATTTACCTATCAATATTAAAAAATATTTTTCCGAGCAACTACGAAAAATTATAATTTCAATAGAAGAGTATAAAATAACAGGTTCTTATGAAGTTGTTAGTATAGTAGATGCAACTTTTGGTAAAGCTGTATTATCTAAAGACCTGACTGATAAAAAAGATACTAATACAGTAATGAAGAAGTTCTGGTCGTTTATGGCGAATACCGCACTAATTGTATCATCAGTGTCAGGTTTGCTACAAATTGCTGATTATACGGCAAAAACATTTCCAGAATTAAATGTATTGGAGAAAGTCATCAATGCACCAGTTGAAAAGAAGTGAATTGGAAATCGCACGACTTATATAAACGCAATTATGATTGAACGCTTTCTGACTGGCTGGCGCTAATTATCACCTAATTTAATATTCGTTACATTACGGCGTTCGTGGTAAGCCATCACACGACTATCAAATTGAATTCTGTCAATCAACCCTGACAGCCAAAGTCTGAGCTTAACGAGCAAAGCTCAGACATTACCAATCGCTATTATTCCACCAAATCCAGAATATAGGCGGCACCTGAGCTTTCTCCTTTGTCATCGCGGTGGGGAGTTGCGATGATGGCAGTGTTATTTGAAACTGCAATATTCCAACCAAACCTATCTTCTGGCACGGCATCATTGGCAAATACCTTAGACGCATATTGCCATTGGCCTTGTTGTTTTTTGTATAGATAAAGTGCCCCCGCGTTATTACCTTTTTCATCATGGTGCATAGCGGTGATAAACGCCATGTCCTTACTTAACGCAACACCGCGTGCAAATCTATCATCCGCTTTGGCATCTGGAGCCACTAATTTTTGAGTTTGTGTCCATTTATCATTTGTTCTCTCAAACAGATAAGCAGAGCCGGCATCTTTACCTATACCGTCGATATCATCTCTTCTGGCAGAAATAAGGGCTGTATCTCCAACAAATAGCCACGCGAACACCAAAAATATCGGTGTTCCCACCGTCACTTGCCATCAGTTTTGCTTGTGAATTCCACTTTTTACCATCGAATTGATAAACATAAACCGCACCAGCTTTTTCTGCTTTTTCATCATTCAAATCTGCGCCGACTAAAATGGTATCGCCATCTATTGCTACGCTAATTCCGAATAAGTCCCCATCAGCGCCATCCCTTGCCGTCAACTTTGACTGAAAATGCCAGCTATTGTTTTCTCTCTCATATACATACGCTGAACCTGAGTCTTTGTGTGGCGCATCGCTATGTGGTGCGCCGATCACTAAAAATTGCTCGGTGAGGGCAATGCTTTACCCAAAGGCATCACCCGCTTTTGCATCGTTGGCGGTTAAAATTTGTTTTTGTACCCAGCTATTTTCTGTGCGCTCAAAAGCAAACACCGCACCGGCATTTTCTCCTTTATCGTCCCGATTTATCGCACCAAGCATGGCAATATTATTCTTAAGGGCAACATTGCCGCCAAGCGTGTCGCCTGCATTGGCAGGCTGCGCGATGAGTTTTGCTTGTTGCTGCCAGCCAGACGCACCTAGCGTGTATAGGTAAGCCGCACCAATATCCTGACTCGTATTTGCATCCACTTTATGGGCACCAACTAATGCAGTTGTGCCGTCTACCGCGACGCTATAACCAAACTGCTCCTCTGCTTTACCATCATCGGCTAACAACTTTTGCTGCACAGCCATACTTTGACAGGCTATCACTAGCGCCAAACTAGGGAAGTATTTTAAAATAGAGGAGGAGGGGGCTTTCATCATTATTCTTTTTGTTTTCGATATAGGGAATCAACATAGTATTCCACTGCTTACGACTTAACAAGAGGTTGTGTTCTTAAGTTTTTTTGTTGGCGAGAAGGATTGATAAGCGTCTGGAGCAGTGACATTTTGTGATGGTAATAATGAGTTTCAGCGTCTAACTCTAGACCAACCAAAACCCATCATATAAAACAATAAACTAAACCTTATCCAAGCCAATATTGACCATAAAGTTGAGGTAGTTCAGCCTTTAACTGTTTTGGTTTATTTTTAAACTTTTTACCTTGCGGCGGAAAGTTCACGACACTGTGATATGGGAGTTCGTCTTGATTTTTTTCTTCAAAAAGCAACCCTGCAACTAAATCTAATTCGTCAATAAACGGGTAGGGCAGGTCGTCTTTATTCGGAATAGCAAACTTATTAGCTAATTCGTCTGGTTCCGCAGTGAGTACGCTTACCGCTTCAGGGCCACGACTGATGATCCAATTACAAAAATCCAAGAAGTCATATTCGCTATTACAGCCTGCAATCACGTAGGCCACTTTCCAGTTATCCCAATGCCACAGTGCTCTTAGTTCTTTGGTATATAATGCATCGAACTGAGCAATTTCTTCTGAGCTTAACGGTGATAAACGCGTTTTTAAATATTCATTATCGTTTGAATGATCGGGGGCGGTGACAAGCTGCCAGAAGCGTTCGAGTTCCATGTGCATAATCTAACTTGATAAAAACGAGATTATAGCCAGTAACCTAATGAGAGTAAATCGAAGCCGCCATGCATAACAGCTGAAGCGGGTTGTACGTAACACAACGTGCTCACCCGCCCAAAAAGATCACAGTGACAGCTAAAAGGTAAGTGGTTTTATCCTTTCAGCGCTTTGTCACCACGGCCAATACCTACCGCGCCAGAGCGCACTAGTTCAATAATGTCGCTTTCGTGACGTAATAGATCCAAGAAAGACTCAAGACGGTCGGCTGAGCTTACCATCTGTAATATATAACTTTGTTTGCCCATATCTATAATGCTAGCTTGAAACACCTCAGCAACACGATTGATAGCTGCTCGTGTTACTTCGTCTCTGGCATAGACTTTTACCAGTAGCAGCTCTCTTTCAATGTGCTGCATATCAGTTAAATCTATGACCTTAAGCACATCCACTAGCTTGTTCACTTGCTTAGTGATTTGTTCAACAATGCGGTCATCGCCTTGGGTCGTGATGGTAATACGAGATAGCGTTTTGTCTGCAGTCGTACCCACTGTTAAGCTATCAATGTTGTACGCACGCTGAGAAAATAAACCCACAATACGAGAAAGAGAACCTGGTTCATTCTCCAATAGAATCGATAATATTCTTCTCATTATGCTTTTACTCCTTTTTTCAACCACATCTCGTCTATCGCACCTTGCTTAATTTGCATTGGATACACATGCTCTGACTCATCGACCAAAATATCTAAAAATACAAGTCGGTCTTTAATCGACATTGCTTTTTCCAGCGCTGCATCAAGTTGCTCAGGCTTATCAACCCGAATACCGATATGACCATAACTCTCTGCAAGCGCAACAAAATCGGGTAGTGATTCCATATAAGAGCTTGCGTGACGTCCCTCATACATCATGTCTTGCCATTGGCGTACCATACCAAGCGAGCGGTTGTTTAACGAGATGACTTTGACAGCAAGGCCGTATTGCAAACAGGTTGAAAGCTCCTGAATATTCATTTGGATTGAGCCGTCTCCAGTTACGCACAATACTTCGCTTTGCGGGAATGCCATTTTTACGCCCATCGCAGCAGGTAAGCCAAACCCCATGGTGCCAAGTCCGCCTGAATTAATCCATTGACGAGGCGATTTGAACGGATAGTACTGCGCAGCAAACATTTGATGCTGTCCTACATCCGAGCAAACATACGCGTCACCGCTGGTCATTTGGTATAGCTTTTCGATAACCGTTTGCGGCTTGATTTTTTCTACCCCCGCAGTAAACGACAAACACTTCTGAGCGCGCCATGTTGTAATTGCTTGCCACCAATCTTCTTGTGCAGCGCGGTCGATGCGCTTCTCGCTTTTTTCGATACCGCGTAGCAATTGCTCCATCACCGTATCCAAACAGCCCACAACTGGTATATGCGCTTGAATGGTCTTAGAAATTGAAGTTGGATCCACATCAACGTGAACAATTTTGGCATCTGGACAAAACTTCTTAACGTTATTGGTCACACGGTCATCAAAACGCGCACCTAACGCTAAGATAACATCGGCATTCGCCATCGCCTTATTCGCTTCAAGACTACCGTGCATCCCTAACATGCCAATAAAGTTAGGATGTGTGCCACTGATCCCGCCAAGACCCATTAAGGTATTGGTAATAGGCGCGTTTAATTTCTCAACCAACTCAGTTAGTTTTTCCGAGGTATTCGAAAGAATAATGCCGCCGCCAGAATAGATAACCAAACGCTTCGCTTCAATAATGGCTTCGACCGCTTTGCGGATCTGCTTGGAATGCCCCTTTACACTTGGGTTGTAAGTACGCATATCAATCTGTTCAGGCATTTGATAATCGAACTTAAGCGCAGGGTTCAAAATATCTTTTGGCAGCTCAACTACAACCGGTCCTGGTCTACCAGAGTTTGCTAGATAAAATGCCTTAGCTAATACTTCTGGGATTTTTGTCGCGTCGCGGCAGTTAAAACTGTGTTTAACGATAGGGCGAGAGCAACCAACAATATCCGTTTCTTGAAACGCATCATCGCCGATTAGGTTTGAAGGTACTTGCCCTGAGAGTACAACCATTGGGATTGAATCCATATAAGCAGTCGCGATCCCTGTAATGCAGTTAGTGGCACCAGGGCCACTGGTCGCCAGGACAACACCGACGTCTCCCGTTGCTCTGGCATAACCGTCTGCCATGTGGGTCGCTGCTTGCTCATGTCTAACCAAAATATGTTCAATATCTGATTGCTGAAACAAGGCATCATAAAGATCAAGAACCGACCCTCCGGGATAGCCAAATATGTATTTTACTTTTAATGCGCTCAATGCTTTTACTACTAGCTCGGAGCCGTTGTATTGCTCTGCCATTACCTCATTCCTCGTTGACTGTGCGTGCCTGTTATATTTCTAAAATCAAAAAAAAACCCCGCTGGTTGCGGGGTTTGAGTATTTCTTTCAAGTAATAGCTCCCCGCTGAACTCTATGAAGAGACCAGTACCACCACGAGAACGATTAGTTGAAAGAAATTAGTCATTGTTTTGCCTTTAAGTTGATTTCAAAGTTAGCCTACACAGTATTAGATATAAATTCCACCTTTCCACCTTTCAATTGTTGAAATATTACATTTCAATTTAAAATTCACCACCAATTAGATTTTTTATTTAGTAGCACTTCTACGGGAACAAAGCGATAAAAATGCTAAACTTAAAGCTCCATTGTACTGGGGTCTCTTAGATGAATATTTTTAAACTAAGCATATTGTCATCGATCACGCTGCTATCAAGTACAGCGTCAGCGCAGGTACTCTATAAAGATCAGGTTATTTATTGGCAGGAGAAAAAGCTCGGCCGCACATTGAGTGAATACGAGCGAAAAATTGCGCTTGAGCAATTTATCAAAACAAAGCCCATTGCCAGCCAAATAAAAACACCCTACGCAATTAAAAACGTGCACCTTGGCAACACTAAGTTAGGCAAGCAATTTGCGGTGGGCACGGCGCAAACACTTAATGAAGCCAAAATTCTTGCTATTCTTGTCGATTTCCCGGATTTGCCTAACGACCAGAACCGACTAAACTCCGGTGATACGGATATGTACTACTCAAGCTATCCCGCGTCTCACTACCAATCACTATTGTACTCAGATAGCGGCTATAACGGGCCTAACAACGAATCTTTGCAATCCGCTACCCAGTTTTATCAAGCGGCCTCAGGCGGTAGCTTTAAGGTATCTGGCAATGCATTTGGCTGGGTAAGAGCCGCTCAAAATGCAGCCTACTATGGCGAACAAGAAGGCGACACCCGAGACTTAAGACCGGAAGAGTTGGTGTTCGAAGCTGTAAGCAAAGCCGTAACTCAATTTAATATCGACTTATCTGAGTACGATAAAACAGATTTGAACGACATAGATGGTGATGGCAACCGCCTTGAGCCTGACGGCATTATTGACCATGTCATGTTATTTCATTCAAGTATTGGTCAAGAGGCAGGTGGCGGCGTATTAGATACTGACGCAATTTGGTCACATCGCTTCTTCGTATTTGATGAAAACAACCAACCTAAGGCAATTCCAGATACCAACTACAAGGTTTATAACTACACCATTAATCCTATTGATGCTGCAATCGGTGTGGTTGTCCATGAGTTTGGTCATGATCTCGGATTACCGGACGAATACGATTTAAATTCCAATGACATAGGTGAACCCGTTGCGCTTTGGTCAGTCATGTCTTCAGGCAGTTACTTAGGCCAATTAAGTGGCTCGCAGCCCACCCAGTTCTCCCCTAAAAGCCTTGAGTTTTTACAACAAAATTATGCAGGAAATTGGTTAAACCAAACCGAGTACACATTTGATGATTTGATTACAGAACAAACGGTAACGCTCACAGATATTGGGGTGAACAATGGTACTACGAATCAAATAAAGATAAATCTGCCTGCGCAACTAGAGGAATTCATAACGCCACTTGATGGGAATTACCACTATTACTCCGGACAAGACGACAAACTCAATAACCAAGCAAGTTTTACCTTAAGCTTGCCTAATGCAAGCCAAATTTCATTATCCATGCTTGCAAATTATAGTATCGAGCTTAACTACGATATTTTCCAAGTGGCGGTAAATGGCCAGCCAATTGCTGGCAATACCACAAAATCGAACCATCCAAATTATGCCAGTGTGACTAATTACATGGATGGCGAGTCGTCGGCTTTTGGAGCTAACCCAATTACGCTAGATTTTGATATCTCAGCGTACCGAGGACAAACTGTTACCGTAACATTCGTATATCAAACTGACGATTTTGAAACACTTAAAGGGGTATTACTCGATAACATCGCAGTGACAGCGGATGGTTCGCAAATTTATACCAATACCGCAGAGCCAACAAACGACTTAGTCTACAACGGTTTTCGCAAAATATCTGGTTACAGAGCTAAACCTAGTAACGCTTACTACGCGCATTTACGCTCATTTAGAGGGTTAGATGCTGGTTTGTCTTTGTCTGGTTATAATACAGGTGTGTTGATGTGGTACAGCAACGATGGGCAAAGCAATAACTCTACTTCGTTACACCCTGGCTCTGGCGATATGTTGGTGATTGACCAAGACCAAAACCCGATCTTCAAAGCCGACGGCACAACACCCGCAACGAGTATTATTCAAATCAAAGATGCAACACTGCGTTTAGATACTCAAAAAGCGGGTCTTGGTGATCAACATCTCACGCCGATCAGTACGTTTGATGATACTCAGGATTACACCTTCTCGATCCAAAAGGAGTCAGGTGTTAGTTTGCCTGGTTTTGGTGTTCAACTTAGATTGAATACCATAGAAGAAGATGCGAGCAGTGCGCAAGTTGGTGTAATTTATCTCAGCGACCCTAAAATCACTCAAGTACAATCGCAAAACACCGTTAAGTTTAATGTCAAAGGCCTAGCATTAAACGAATCAGATAGCTTTTTGTGGAACTTTGGTGATGGTCAAACAAGTAACGCGCTTTCACCAGTTCACAGCTATCAAGATATCGGCAACTATACGGTAATGTTCACACGAACCAAAGCAGACGGAAGCAATTCAGCGCTGAGTTCAAATGTCAGCGTTGGCAACGTCGAGCCAATCCCGCTTACAGTCGGTGATATCAAAGCGACCGCAGTAGGGCAAGGCTTTGTCTTCAACGCCGAAATTATCGGTGGCAAAGCGCCTTATGAACTTGAGTGGAATTTTGGTGACGGGACAACAGCAACATCAAACTCAGTTGAACATATCTATGAGCTAAGCGGCACGTACACAGTAACACTTAATGTGGAAGACGCCGAAGGTAAAGCGGTAACTAAATCAACCTCGGTGACTGTCGTAGTACCACTAAGCATTGAAGCCACAGCGACCACATCTAACTTACAGGCAAGCTTTGTCGCAACTGCTGTTGGTGGCGATGGTAACTATCAAGCTAATTGGGATTTCGGTGATGGCACACAAGGTTCTGGTTTGACTACAACGCATAGTTACACTCAAGCGGGCACATATAATGTCGTGTTAACGCTATCGGATGGTGCGGATCAAAGCGCGAAAGGCACTGTTGAGATCACAGTGACAGCCCCAACAACAACGCCAACGGACTCTGGTGATAGCGGATCGTCTGGGGGCAGTATCGGATGGTTTGCGTTAATCGGTGGAATGCTAGTGGGATTAAGAAGAAGGTGGTGCTAACGCACCACCCAAGGATTAAATTGAGCGTTAATAATTAAAGACGCTCAATTACCGCCTGTGTGAAATCGGTAGTGCCGTGGCTACCACCAAGATCGCGTGTTGTACGGTCGCCGCTCTTGATAACGTCAGCTACTGCACTGCGGATTTTTTCCGCTTTATCAGCTTCGCCTAAGTACTCAAGCATTTGAATTGAAGCTAGAATAACTGAAGTTGGGTTTGCAAGGTTTTTGCCTGCGATATCTGGAGCGCTACCGTGAACCGCTTCAAAGATTGCAGCGTCAGTACCAATGTTTGCACCTGGTGCCATACCAAGACCACCAACAAGACCCGCACAAAGATCAGAAAGGATGTCACCGAATAGGTTTGTTGTTACGATCACATCAAACTCTTCAGGTGTCATTACTAGTTTCATACAAGTAGCATCAACGATCATTTCTGCTGATTCAATTTCAGGGTAACGCTCACCCACCTCACGAGCAACTTTAAGGAATAGACCTGAAGTTGATTTTAGGATGTTCGCTTTGTGAACCGCAGTTACTTTCTTACGACCTTCACGCTGTGCTAACTCATAAGCGAAAGTTACGATCTTTTCAGCACCTTCACGAGTGATCTTTGACATTGCTTCCGCTTCGTTGCCATCTTCAGAAACAACTTGACCAAGACCTGAGTACATACCTTGCGTGTTTTCACGTACTGTAATGATATCAATGTCATCGTAACGTGCTTTAGTACCTTCAAATGACTTAACTGGACGAACGTTTGCGTAAAGGCCAAAATGCTTACGCAATGTCACGTTGATTGAAGTGAAACCTTCGCCAACAGGTGTAGTTAGTGGGCCCTTTAGCGTGATTTTGTTACGCTCAATTGCTTCTAGCGTTGCTGCTGGAAGTAATTCACCTGTTTTTTCTAAAGCAGCCAAACCTGCGTCTACGTACTCGTATTCATAGTCGCAACCTACGGCTTTTAAGATCTCGATTGCTGAATCGATGATGCTAGGGCCAATGCCGTCGCCACGGATAACTGTGATGGTTTGCTGTGCCATGTTTTTTCCTTTATCAAAAGTTGGAATACACCCGAGAAGAATTGCAAACTAAGTTTAGTAGAAATTAACAAAGGTGTACGTTCGCTTGTTTAAGCCGCGTTTTATAGCAATTAATTAGGTCTTATTCCAGTATGGAATGAAAAAATGACATACATATGATTTATGCTTGTTATTGATAGTATTTATAGAATAAATATCAGGCAATAGATGAGTAAAATCCGGCCTCTAGTAGCGCTACATCAAACTTTTGCGCGGTAACAAAACGACTTTCAGCTAATACGTCATCGACCAATTGTTTTTGCCACGCAGTTAACACAAAAGTGGGGGATATCACTTTAAGTGCAATCAGTTTAATAAAAATGAACAGTTTACACTGCGTATTGGTCTGAGATTTTTTTAACGTTTCACTATCTAGCATTGCCTTATGAAGAATGCTTTTTTCAAAGTACTGCTGATTAAAGTCTAGGTATTTATCTTTTGCAATCGCGCGGATCCCAAATAGGTTAGCAATTGATACTAGTTCTTCTGAATACTCACGAGAATGGAGTGCCGTGGCATGTTGGATCTCTACCCCTTGTTTAGTCACTAAAAATACAATAACCGCTGCAAATGGCGACAATAAACGCTCAAATTGTTCACCATAACTTTCACCAACATATAAGGCGATGATTTGACTAATCACGCCATATTTATGCACGATATCTTCTGTGAAAGGAAGCTTATGGTTTGCTATGATTTGCTCAAGCAACACGCGCTGCGCCAGTAACCCAGCAGCATCAAGTCCTACCATGGCGAGAGAGTGCCTAACCGATGCGGCTTTTAGATTTTCGCGGTTATACTGCTTTGCTGCTATCTGCAATGCACTTGACACCGAATCGAACTCGCAAATCAGCTTTTCAAGTGCACGAATACTTTGAAATTGACTGTGAGATAAGGCTTTTACTGTTTCTAGTAGGTGTAAATGTTCAGAGCCGAAAGGCATTACCGCAGGCTCAGCAGCTCGGTCCCAAATATTGTAAAGTAGCTTCGCATCTGTCGTTGCAGTTAAACCACAGTGAAACTGGAACTTACGGTTGGCCTTCGCCAGCTTTTTGGTTTGCCCTTGTTCCACAACAGCGATTATTTTTTCACTATTGCTTTGTATCACCAAAAAGCCCTCTTCGCCTTTAATCTCACACAGCAATCCCGCAGGATGTTTAACAAATGCCCCTGCAATTGCACTCAGTACTTTTGATGCAAAAGCATAACTGAGTTTGCTATAAAGAAGCTTAATCGCTCTGTCTAGAGCTATGCAATTTTGTTTGTCTGTTGGCGTTATTAAGCTTGCTAATCGGTGAGCAATTGCAACAATTAAAGAAGCATGGTCATTAAACCGCTGAGGGGTAGAAGCCACGAGCTTGCTATCGTAGTTTGAAAGGCGAGATAAAATTCGCAAACATTGCAAGTTAGGTGTTTGTCCATCACTCAGTATTTGTACTGCCAACTGATGTCGAACTTTCCAAAGCTTATCTTGCTGTGCGTCTAACTTTTTACCTGCTGCGAGTTGATCGCTTTCTCTCGCTACGCATAAATAGTCCGCAAAGCTCGCAAGCAATAGCTCTTCGGTTACTGCACGAGAAAACTTTAAGTGATGACAAGCCATACAGACCAACACATTTTGATTCATGACCAGATTAGTGTTGTAACCCAAGTTTTGTGAATACAGTCCAAGCTGCCCATGCATGCTACTAGGCGAGGACTCATAACAGTCCATATAAAGCTGTGCAAGTTTAACTAGGGTAGGGTAGATAGAAGACCACTTTTCTTTGTGATAATAAAGCCGTAATACTTTATGTGTACCTTGGGCTATCGCGAACAGCGTTTTACTCGTAACTATCCTTGCATCCATCTATCTTTACCAATTTTATTAAGTAAACGGTCTATTTTAAAACGGTAAAATAGCTTTCTTAGCAAGGCAAAAACATTGCTATTTAGTTGTTCTAAAAGAGGCGTTGTTAACGAAGCTAATATGGTATTTTACCCTTCAAATTGGTTGGAAAATTAATCTAATTGGTATCACACTTTATCAAATGTGACCCGAGCGCCAGGTCCCCAAAGCTTTAATATGCCATTTTCAAACAATAGTCCGGTGCATTCATCTTCCGTTGTAATACCATCTGGTTTTACAAGCTGAGTGCGATAAAACACAATTTGTACAATCGTATTGTCTTGTTTCTTCTTTACATACGTTAGATCTGGGCTACCCAAGGTATCCAACACAGTGTCTAACTCAGTCGGCTTTTCAAGGCTAAGATTACGAATGAAACGATTGTTAAACGCTTCTCGGTCCTGCCAAATCATCGCTTGCGGGTCATCTTTGTAATAATTGATCACGAGAAACACCACAGTAACGTAAACCGCAAGGCCAAGAAATATGTACTGTAGTATTTTCCTAATCATCTAACTGCTCAATAAAGAATGGGTAAAACGGACCTTGTATCTGCAAAAACGGAGATACGCTTGTATGCAATATATCAAAGTCATCTACATTCGCCTAGCGCTTAGCGACGATGTAGTACATTGCCAATCAAAAGTCCTTTCAAACCACTCGTATATCCTTCAAACTAAAGCCAATTTCAATATCTCTTCTTAGTGTCACCAGTGCAAGGCTGGTAACATAGTCGCTTGCTCCGGCCTCTAATTTTGCTTTTGCAGCAGGCTTTACGGTCTCATCTTTTAGCATACTTTCAAAGTCGTCATGTTTTGCCAGCAGCTCTTGCGCCGTCTTGACCCCAACCCCTGTAACACCAGGAATATCGTTCGTCTTGTCGCCACTTAGTGCCCAAAACATTTCGAGCTTATTTTGGGTCACAGAAAATCGACTTTTGATATCTTCAATAGAAATTATCGACTTTTTGAAATAGTCGTACACAGAGATAGCTTCATTTATCAGGGGTAAGAAGCCTTTATCGGTCGATACTATCGTGCAGTTGACATTGGCGGCAGCGGCTTTACAAGCAAGCGTCGCTATCACATCGTCAGCTTCATCATGTTCGGGATTAAATGATTTAATACCTACACTTGCGAACGCTTCTGAAAACTTATCGAGGTTCTGATTTAGGAATTCGGGCATTGGTTGACGGCTTATTTTATATTTTGGGTAAAAGTGATAACGCCAACTCTTATCACCATCAAAGACCGCGACGGCGTGTGTCGCCCCCGTTTTACGTAACAAGCTACGAGTAGCTTGCTCTACACGAAGACAAGAGGCCTTTATATGGGCCTCTTGTTCTTTATTACCTTTTGGTTCGTTAACAGCATAGATGCGCCTGATAAGGTTAAGCGCATCTATTAACAACAAATTATTCATTCACTCTAAGCTTTAATTTTATAACACGGTATATATTTGCTCCCAGGTAGCTTCATTCGCCCCTGAGTTACAAATGCACCTAGCAGCTTATCCATATCGGCCATCAAGGATTTATCGCCACTTAATTCATACGGACCATGCTGTTTAATTGCTGTAATACCTTCATCCTTCACGTTACCGGCAACAATACCAGAAAAAGCACGTCTTAAGTTAGCGGCCAGTAATTGTTTTGGCTGCTCTAGGTGTAAGTCTAAGCCCGACATATTTTCATGCGTTGGTGCAAATGGATGTTGAAAATCGTTTTCAATCTTTAATGTCCAATTAAAGTAATAGGCATCACCTTCAGACTTACGATACTCGCGCACCGTTGCCATCGATTGTTTGAGCTTTTTGGCTACCAGCTCTGGATTGTCTACGATAATTTCAAACTTAGACAGTGCTTCTTTCCCGAGTGTTTTTTCAACAAAGGCACTGAGTTCTTCAAAATATGCAGCCGACTCTTTAGGGCCAGTTAAGATCACAGGTAAACATTGCTTTTCGTTTTCTGGATGTAACAAAATACCCAGTAAATAAAGCAGCTCTTCAGCTGTTCCAGCACCACCAGGGAAAATAATGATGCCATGCGCAATACGTATAAACGCTTCTAGACGTTTTTCAATATCAGGCAAAATCACTAATTCATTAACAATAGGGTTAGGCGGTTCTGCGGCAATAATACTGGGTTCAGTAAGACCTAAATAACGATTGTTCGAGATCCGTTGCTTAGCATGACCAATTGTTGCTCCTTTCATCGGGCCTTTCATTGCGCCCGGTCCACAACCAGTACAAATGTTTAGGCCGCGAAGGCCAAGTTGATAACCCACTTCCTTAGTGTATTTGTATTCAACTTCATTGATTGAATGACCGCCCCAACAGACAATCATGTTAGGGTCTTTATTCACTTCAAGCGCATCAGCGTTACGCAGCATGTCAAAAACCATATGGGTAATCTCTACCGGCGATTTATTTTCACCGTGGTATTTTTGACAAATAAAAAGTATGTCGCGGATCACGGAGAATATGTGCTCATGGATACCGGTAATTATTTGACCATCGACAAAAGCAGACTCGGGGGGGTTGCTTAACGCAATTTTTATTCCTCGCTCGCGTGCGAGTAGCTGGATATCGAAATTTTCGTATTTATCGTAGATTTCAGAGCTGGAATCGGTATGACTACCTACATTCAACACCGCCAATGCACAATTTCTAAAAAGCCTATATCTCTCACTTGTGGTTGACTGCTGAAGTAAATCGACTTCCAATCTTGATAATAGGTTAAGAACCCCAGTTGGGTTTAGCTCTACTTGCATAGGCTTACTCCTTGTTTGTAATGCGCAGCGAATTGGTATAACCAAGCAAAGCGGGGGCGAGTATAATGCCTCGCCACTCAGCCTTTACCCGAGTTAACTTTATTTACTTAAAACACAATCTATCTCGCCCGCTATTTTTCGCTTCATAAAGCGCTGCATCAGCTCTGTCAAAGGCGCTCAGGGCAGTATCCCCTTTGACAAACTGAGTAGCGCCGAGAGAAATCGTAATTTCAACTTCTTTTTCTTTAAATTTGAATGGTATAGATTTAATGACTTGCCTTACTTTTTCAAGCGGTTTTTGCGCATGAGTGAGCGGCATGCCCGGCATTAGTAAGACAAATTCCTCGCCGCCGTAGCGTGCGATAAAATCGCTTTTCCTAATAGACTTTTTAAGGGCTCGTGCGATCACTTGCAAGGTTTTGTCGCCCGCACTATGTCCGTAACGGTCGTTGATAGATTTAAAGTGATCGACGTCGATAACAACCAGCGTCACATCTGAATCGTTTATCTCAAATAGGTGCATTTCATGAGTTAGACGCTCATCAAAAGCCGCTCTATTTGGTAACTTAGTTAAGCTATCCAATAGGCTTTTGAACTTTTGTTCGCTGAGTCGCTTTTTATAATTTGAAACTTTAGACTCTAAGGTGTTAATACGATTATTAATTGCATCAAACGAGTCTAGCAGCGCCTCTCGCTCATTTTTTTCAAGCTTTTCACGCTCTATCAAATCAGCACTCAGTAGTTTCAACTCATTGTCGACCAAGGCTTTAAGCTCTGTTATAGAGCTGGCGTTTTGGGTTTGCTGATTTAAGTTTTGAATTTTTGATTCTATTTTATTGTTTAACGACTGTAATTCTTTAGATGTTGATTTTGAACGCGCCGTTGTTTCAACAATAGAGCGATGTAGCTCTTCCAGTGTTTGATTCAGTGAAACCAAAAAACCTTGTGCAGATTGGCGTTCTTTGGCAATCGTTTGCGCAATAATTTTAATGATTTCTGTCGCTGCTGAATATAAATTATCTAAACTGTTGTTTTCAGCAACGCTTGCACGTATACCTTTGACCTTTTCTATAACTTCATCTTCGAAAATTAACTCGTTGATCAAAGCTTGAAGCTCAGCAGCTAATTCAGGGTGGTGAGTATTATATGTTTCTTCAGTAATTTCTACTTTTGATTGTAGAACCGTATGGTAGATAGAAACCAAAGACTCCAACGCGGGGATATAGGCATTAGTAGAGTTGATATCTTCAAGTTCCACATCCAATAAGTGACGCAACTTTCTGCGCGACTCATCTGGTAATCCCTTGAGCTTCTGCAGTAACTTTCCGCTTTGCTGAATTGCTGTTTGCAACGCTTTTTGATTATTTGAGTTGGTCACTTCTTGTGACTTTAGCGGCTCGGAAATTCCGTCAATAAAAGGCACAAGCAGCTCAAAATCGACGCCTTTATTAAGTGCAAGGCGAAACTTAGCTAACTGATTATCAAGTGAAACATCTTGCCCTTTGCAGGCTAAGGATAACTTTGCAGCAAACTGAGTAAGGAGTTCTACTTGTTGTTTTCTTGCATCCTCAAGCGTTTTTCTAGCCTCTATGGCTTGTTTTAATTTTTGCTCAAGCATCACGGCATTATCAGTCACAGATTTCCAATCATAAAATAATCTCTTAGTTACTAAGTCTACAACAAATTAAGCTGTTATGCGCAGAAATTTAACGAGGTAAAGTATCGGAGTTTGCTGTTTACTCATCGATATTACTTAGCGTGTAAGTCGCTGATTTGGTATATTGATTTTATCTCGAATTACCAATACAAAAATAATGAAGAAAAGTCTTATAGCCTTAGCATGTGCAGCAACATTTAGTGTTTATGCTGACGTCGACTACCGTATTTCAATTACACAACCACAGCATCACCTTGCAGAAGTAGAAGTTAAGTTTCCTAAATCCTCACAATCAAGCATTGATGTGCAACTTCCAGATTGGCGTACAGGCCGCTACGAAATATTGAATTTAGCCAACGGTGTACGCTTTTTTGATGCACAATCTCAAAGCGGGCAAGAACAAAAATGGGAAAAAATTGATAAAAACACATGGCGCGTACACCTAAGCGAACCTACAGAATTAACGGTTAAATATCAGGTTTATGCCAATGAGTTAGGTCTTCGAGCCAGACACATCGATGACACCCATGCGTTTATCGATGCATCTGGCTTTTTGATATTTAGTGAATCTTTCAGATCTGAGCCTGTTTCTGTTGAACTCAATGTACCTAAAGGCTGGCGCTCAGTCTCTGGTATGGACTTTGCCGATTCAAAACACCGCTTCAAAGCCGATAACTATGACATATTGTTAGATTCCCCTATTGAAACTGGTATTAATCAACTGCATAAATTTGAAGTAGATGGCCGCAAATATGAATTAGTTATTTGGGGTGAGGGCAACTATGACGTTGACCAAATGCTCGCTGATCTTAAAAAACTTGTTCAAACCGGCACCCTCATTTGGCACGATTATCCTTATGATCGGTATGTTTTTATGGTGCATGCAACCAGTGGTGCACGAGGGGCAACAGAACACTTAAACTCGACAATTATTCAAAGACATAGAGACAGTTTTAAAGAAAGAGATGATTACATTGGTTTTATCTCTACAGCAGCACATGAATTCATCCACACGTGGAATGTTAAGAACTATCGCCCAGCGGGCATGGTTCCTTATGATTACGTGGCACCAAATTACACTGATTTGTTGTGGCTAGCAGAAGGCTCAACCAGCTACTTTGAGGATTATTTGCTGCTAAGTGCAGGGATCACCACCAATGACGAATATCTTAAAATGCTGACTAAGCGTGTTAATCGTCATTTGAAAACTCCTGGTCGTCATGTTCAGTCGGTAGCAGCAACGAGCTTTGATAAATGGATCAATCAAGGTGGCGATCATGGCATAAATTACAGTACCAATATCTATTCAGAAGGTGCGTTGGTGTCCATGGCACTTGACATCGACTTACTCGAAAAGTCAAACGGAAAAATTAGCTACCGTGACGTTCATAAAGCGCTTTACCAACAGCATAAACTGCCAAATAGCTTTACCAGTGAAGATGTTAAAAACATCCTAAAAGCGCTTACCGGTAAAGACTACAGTACTTGGTGGAATAAACATGTTGAGACACCGGCGAACATAGATTTTGACAAGTTATTCGACGAAGTGGGGCTTGTTTATGATTATCCAGAGTCGGCAAAAATGATTGCGGGCATAGATGGTATGGCAAGACAAAAGGGGGAATTACTGGAGTTGACCCATGTAGCTCGAGATGGAAATGCATGGCAAGCAGGGTTAACGGCAGGCGATCTTATCGTTGCATTTGATAAGCACCATGTTCGTAAAGATTTAAAAGCGAGCTTAGAAAACTTCGAGCCAGGTCAAACAATCGCGGTAGACTTTATCCGTCGAGATAAGTTGATGAATACAAAAATCAAGCTTAACCGCGAACATGATAAGCCTAAAAAGATAACATTCATGCCTAATCCATCAAGCAAGCAAGCGCTACTTTATAGAGCATGGATGGGGGTTTCTCACCCAAATGAAATAAAATAATACGCAATCAAAAAGGGCTGATGATTATCAGCCCTTTTTTAGTCCACAGTCCTAAGCTTAATCTCAATCAGCTTAACTTAGGGCTACTTAACTTACATAATGCGAGAGAAGAAGCGTGAACGGTTTTTAGAACGACTTCTACGCATAGAAGAGCGGATCTGAGAACGTGTACCTGCAAGCCAGCTTTCGCGATCGACCTTAGCGTTATCACCACGTCTTGCTTCTTCAGTAGCTCTAAAACCACAGAATTCACGGTATGCTTTTAAATCTAGCGACAGTTCTTGTAACACAAGTTCAATCATAATCGCATCATCGACATAGCCTAATACTGGAATATGATCTGGAACGATGTCTTCTGGCTCACTGAAGTAAGCAAGAGACGCCATGATCTCGCGCTTTTCATCTTCTGGCATTTGCCATTCTTCATCTAACACTGCGTCAATTAGCGTTTGTAACGAAATTAGACGAGTGCTTACAAATTCAGGAAGGTTGGATTTTTCCATCGTTGCCACTAAATCACGCGCTTTAGCAATGATTTCGGCATCACTTACATCGCCATTTTTCTCAATAGCAGCTTTCATCATTCCACGGAAGTGTTCAAGATCTGAATCAGAGAGTTCAAAGTTGATTTCTATAGACACGTCTGTGCTCCCTCAACGTTGTTATTATTAATGGTTTAAGCAAAAAGTTAAACTTATTGCAATAATCTTAGATACTAGCACATCTTTTTCAGAAGTCTTCCCATAAATTACACTTTTAACACGAATTTTTCTCTATTACGTACAAGTATAAAACCCATTGTTCAAAAGGCGTACAGCGGCTTTCGCACCATATAACTAAAAGTGTTGCTGATAGCGTTTGAGAACCAGCCCGCGATAAAACTTGTTTTTTATAAACTTATTTATCTGTAGCAACTGCTTACGCCAAAAATACCGCTTTGCTCCTGTAACACTTGGTGCTCTATCTATGGTACTCGCAAACTTTTCACCATGGCTAACAGGACAAGGACTCATTACGAACACACTTAGATCTTTTTCCCAAAAATGTTGATAATCAATATCAATCGGTCTGCCAAAAGGAATTGATTTGGATAATATTTTCTTTGCTCCTTTAAGACTTACAAGCTGGGCAACGGTTCCGGCAGGTACCTTATTTTGCATAAATAGCGATAACGATTTATTTAGCGGGAAGCTTGCAATCGGAGTACGTTTGTTCTTCTGAGATTGAAATAGCTTGATCATATCCCAATCAAATGGCAATGAAGCGATCAGTTGGTCAATCTGTGCTAAGTCGTCGTGTAGTTGGAAATCATCTTCAAAAATAAAAGCGTAGGGCAGTTCTAACTCAACAATTTTGCTCAGTACTTTTATATGACTTAAATAACAGCCTATCTCACCTAACGTTAAAGGCCGGAAGTATTGCTTAGTGTTTTTTAACTTACAATAGCTCGTATCTAAAACGTCTGCGCTCAGCTCTGCACCTTTTATAGCACTTATTCTTTCAAAGGGTAGTGAGAACTTATCAAACTGGAAAGTAGACTCCTTGAGTCTATCAGTACAAGAATCTAAATTGATGAGAAAAATATTCGGTTTGGTCACAATGAGTCTTAAATCCGCTAACTAATTACATTTTGAGTGTGCGACTTTTATATGACAGTGAAATGACGAAATTCTGACATAGAGTAGGGTATCAACCCTACTCTATAGGAAAGTATTACCAGTCACTCGCAGCTGAGCAATAACTCACTGCAGTCTGACGGTCTTCCGTTCTGTTATCATGGCGACTTGACATGCCGATGATTGCACCATTACCACCTAATGTCCAAGGTTGGTCGTAGCCTGTGTATTGTGTTGTAATACATGATTCAGCAAATAGTGCAGCGCCTGTGCTCGAGGTTGCCATAGATGCGCAATTAAAGTTAAACAAACGGTCTTCTGTGCCATTATCGTGGCGACTTGACATTCCGACAAAGAATTGACCATTAGGACAAACAAAGTTAAACGCTTGATCATATGAATTTACGTAACCGCTCCACTTTGTCGTTTTACGATAAATGCGACTACCGCTATCCGTTGTAAATTTTGCACAGACTAAGCTAAAGCGTCTGTCTTCTTGTTTATCTTGGTGGTAGCTTGAAATTGATTTAATAAACATATTACTTGGACAAGTGTAAGTAAATGCTTGGTCAAAATCATTTAAATACCCCGTATTGAGTTCACTATAAACGCGTAAGTTACCACCAGCTAGCGTTGAAAAATCACTGGCAATTTCTGTGCGCTCAGTTTTTGCTAACTTAGTCTCAGTAACGTCATAACCTGAAACATCGTTATTAGTTTCTATTAGCGCAATTATCTCATCTAAATTCTTAGCTTGAGAAGCGGGGATCTCATATACACTGCCATTTACTGTATACTCAAATGGCTTAGCTTGTTCATTAGCCGAAGCAGGGATGCAAAACATAGCAACAGAGAGGGATAGAGCCGACAACTTTATCAATGTGTTCATCTTAATTCCTTTAAAAATAGTAGTTAATTTAGCGCTAACAACAAAAATAGCAGCTGAATTAAATGCTACTTTTTTTTAATAAACAAGCTTTTTATTAACACACAAAAACCAAAGAGATGCATAATCAGCATCAATTAAATATAGACTGTTGCAGATCTCAACGCCGCTCAGAATATATACTGCTTATTTTTTCTAAATTAATATCGCGTTACACCACAATTACTATTCACTATTTTCATATAAAAGACGCCACGCGAAGCGACATTAGAACCGAGTGAAGCAACAATTAAAAATTTATTAACGCTCAAACAGACAATGTGAAGGGGATTGCAAAGGAGAAATGTTAGGATGGGATAGGGTAGGGTAGGAGAAGCACAACGCTTCTCCGTATTTTACGTCTTATTTTTCAGTCACATTAAACGTAACGATCCATGGCGTGACTTTGTCGAGGCCTTTGCCTAGTTCAATTGCAATTTTGCTAGTAGAGCTAGGTGACATAATGTTCGTACGCATTAGCTGGCCACTCTTTTGGCTATCACCAACCCAAGAGTGATCTAAACATTGCTTTGCTAGACTCTGCGCATAGTTATGGATTTTTACTGCGTTTTCGTACTCTCTAAACTGCTCTGAACAAGTGTATTTTGTTTTACCAGCGGTACTTTCAATAATTTGGCACTTGTTGCCAACTAAATGTGCCTTAGCCTGCCAAGAGTTCATTAACTTTGCACCGACTTCAGCGCCTTTAAGCGCAGAAAACCCATTTGCAGAAGCATTTAGAAGCGTATTTAGCTTTTCACATCCCGACATATCATCCAACTTTTCCTGTTGTTCAGGGCTCAATGTTGAACATCCGGCAGCAGTTAACCCTGCCAGCAATAGACCAAGTAATCTTGTTTTCATAAATCGTTCCATACTGTTCGCAATCGCACCATTAAAGTTAGACTAATATTTTGCCACTGCATAGTTGTAAGACTATGAGAAGTTTACCTTATTTATATGAACGGGAGTTGATCTAATTACAGATTTATTTCGATTGTGGTAGGTTGGCTTGTTACTGCACAATGCCTGAAACAAACCAACGAAAAAGTAGGTGAAATGGTTACTTACCCAAAGCGCAAATTACTTATGCCTATCTTTGAGCGTATTGACCACATCACTGAGCGTAAGCCCTTGTCTCTGTAGTAGGACAATAAGATGATACAGCAAGTCTGCGGACTCATTGAGCAACTCTTCGTTGTCGTTTTTCATCGCCGCCAGCGCCACTTCAACCCCTTCTTCTCCGACCTTTTGACAACTACGACTTAAGTCTTTAGCAAATAAAGAGGCAGTATAGCTGCTTTCAGGAGATGCATTTTTCCTCTGGGCAATCACTCGCTCAAGCTTTCCTAAAAATGCAAGCTCTGGCATGCTTTCCGCAAAGCAGCTTTCGCTACCGAGGTGGCAAGTTGGACCTTGCGGCTTTGCATAAATCAGTAAGCTGTCTTTATCACAATCGGTATGTACTTCCACCAAGGTTAAAACATTGTTTGAGGTTTCACCTTTGGTCCAAAGACGCGATTTTGAACGCGAATAAAAAGTGACGAGCTGCTTTTCTAGCGTCACTTCAAGGGCTTCTCTGTTCATAAAGCCTTGCATCAACACTACCCCGGTTAATACGTCTTGTACGATAGCGGGAATGAGTGCTGATTTATCAAAATCTACTTCTGCTATGTTTTGTTTATTAATTATCATTGTCGTGCCGCCACATCATTATTTATTAAGAACTGCTTGAGCTTTGGAATGTCAATTACACCTTTATGGAACACACTTGCAGCCAAAGCACCATCTACATTAGTTTGTTTAAATACATCAACAAAGTCTTGCATACTGCCTGCGCCGCCAGAGGCGATAAGTGGCACTTTACACAGCGCTCTAATCGCGCTGAGCTGCGCTATGTCATAGCCATTACGCACGCCATCTTGATTCATACAATTAAGTACAATCTCTCCAGCGCCAAGATCTTGAACTCGTTTGACCCATTCTTGCGTTTTGTATCGAGTACGACTTGCCGCATTCGGATCGCCAGTTAACTGGTATACTAAATATTCTTGAGTTTGCTTATCATAAAAGCTGTCTACGCCCACAACCACACATTGCTTGCCAAATTCGTCATGTAACTCTTTAATGAGTTCAGGCCTTGCAATGGCAGGGCTGTTAATGGAGATCTTATCCGCGCCTTGCTCAAGCACTCGAGCCGCATCAGCCACCGATTTAATCCCACCAGCTACACAAAATGGTATATCGATATGTCTGGCAATTTCAGCTACCCAATTGACATCGAGCAAACGCTTTTCGACGCTAGCACTGATCTCATAAAACACCAGTTCATCAGCACCTGCCTCGCTATAACGCTGGGCGAGGTCAAGAATATCACCGACGACTTCATGGCCTTGAAATTTAACACCTTTGACGACCTGACCGTCTTTTACGTCTAAACAAGGAATTATGCGTTTTGATAACATGCTAAAGCCTCCTCAACGCTAAATACACCTTCAAGTAGCGACTTGCCAAGTATCACTCCACCTACTTGTTGCTTTGCAAGCCGTGCAATATCGTCAAGCGAGCTCACCCCCCCTGATGCTTGTACTTTAATTGCACCGTTATGTTTAGTGATGTCTTCGTATAATGTAAACGATGGACCTGTCATCGTGCCATCCTTACTGATATCCGTACATAAAAAATCGCTTACACCTTGCTCAACATAAAAATCTAATAGCTCGAATAGATCGCTTTTCGCATCATTTAGCCAGCCGTGAGTGGCAGGAGACCAGCCACTTTCGGTTTTGTTAACATCAAGTGCTATCACAAATTTATCGGCGCCACATGCTTTAATCCATGCAGCAACTTCTTGCTGTTTATCGACCGCCATCGAGCCTATCACCACTTGGGCGGCTCCGGCATCTAACCATTGCTTTACGTCGTCAATACTGCGAATACCACCGCCTACCTGAAAGGGAACAGATAAAGCCTTAGTCGCCGCTTGGATAGTGCGCCATTGCTTTTTGCTCGGATCACGAGCGCCTTCTAAATCCACCAAATGTAGCTTAGCTGCGCCTGCGTTTTGGTATTCAAGTAAACGCTCGGCTAAATCAAATGGGTAAAATTGTGCGGTTTCATACTTGCCTTGATACAAACGAACAATATTGTTCTCTAATACATCTAAAGCGGGAATAATCATTGTTCGTCCTTTTATAGCTGCCAATTAATAAAGTTTTGTAAAAGCTGCGCGCCAACCTTGCTGCTGCGCTCTGGATGAAATTGCATGCCGGCATAATTGTCGTTTGCAACAATTGCAGAAAATACTTGACCGTACTCACCCGAAACCAATGTCGATTGATTGATGGTATGCGCAAAACTGTGTACAAAGTACACTTGGTCTTGTTCACTGAGCCCTGTAGTGAGCGCATGAGGCTTCATCACACATAGGTTATTCCAGCCCATATGCGGTGCAGTTAGCTCGTTAGTCTCTAACAACTCAACCTTACCAGGAATGCGACCTAAGCACGGAATATCACCTTCTTCTGTCGATTCACAAAGTAGCTGCATCCCTAAGCAAATACCCATCAAAGGCCGTTGATAGTCAGCTATTGCCTGTGCCCAGCCTTGCTCATTTAACCGCTTCATTGCTACATTGGCGTGGCCGACGCCAGGTAAAATTGCTCGTTCAAAGCGGGCTAATTTCTCAGGTGCCGTGATCACTTCAGGTGTGACACCAAGGCGCTCAAATGCAAAACGCACTGAGTTAATATTGGCACAACCAGTATTAATAATTGCAATCATAAACACCCCTTTGAACTTGCCATTTGCTGTGACGCATCCGTTGCAATTGCCATGCGAATAGCACGAGAAAATGCTTTGAATAAGCCCTCAACTTGATGGTGGGCATTACCTTCGCTCACGCTCAAAATTAAACTCACAGCCGCATTATCCGCAAAGGATTTAAAGAAATGCTCAACCATTTGTACATCCAAGTCGCCTACTTTATCTCGTGTAAAGTCAGCATTAAGTACAAAAGACGCGCGTCCAGATAAATCCAACTGACATTCTGCTTTACATTCATCCATAGGCAACGCAAATCCATAACGTGCGATTTGTGATTTTGTGCCAAGCGCGGTCTTAAAAGCCTGACCAAGGGCAATCCCTATGTCTTCTACAAGGTGGTGCTCGTCTATATGTAAGTCACCTTTCGCCTGTATATTCAAACCAAGGTTAGCGTGAGTTCTGATCTGATCTAGCATATGGTCGAAAAAACCAAGCCCTGTTGAAATCTGCCCATTGGCTTGTTGATCCAAATTTATCGCTACCGAAATCTGTGTTTCTTTGGTATTTCTGGCAATGTGTGCACTGCGATTTAAGGTGGTTAACTGCGTCACAATGGCGGGCCAGTTATCTTCGTAGAGAATACCTTCAATGCAGAGGTTTTCTGCAAGCTGAATATCGGTTTGCCTATCGCCAATAACAAATGATTTGCTAAGGTTCACTTTACCAGAGCGCATCAGTTCAGTGAGTAATCCTGTTTTAGGTTTGCGACATTGGCAGTTGTCTTCGTCAAAGTGAGGACAGATCAGCACTTCTTCAAAACGGATCCCTTGGCTTGTTAGGATTTGCATCATTTTATCTTGAGGCGCATCAAAATCAGCTTGAGGGAAGCTATCTGTGCCGAGGCCATCTTGATTAGATACCATCACTAGCTTGTAACCAAATGATTGCAGTTGTAATAGCGCTGGGATCACATTGGGTAATAGTGCCAATTTCTCTAGACTATCCACTTGTTTATCGGTTATTGGCTCTTCAATAATAGTGCCATCGCGGTCGATGAATAAATAGGGGGCGCTCATGATACTTCCTCAGTGACTTGGCATTGTTTCAGCCAGTTTTCTACTTGTTTTAATTCCTGCTCGTTGCCGATAGAGATCCGCAACCAGTTGTCCTCGCCAAACAGCACAAATGGCCGCATGATTAACCCTTGACGCATCGCTTGCTCCACAAACTGTTTGTCGGTTAGCTGTAAAGTAACAAAGTTGCCTTCGCCGCATAATATTGCGCTTACGAACTCGCTGTCTTGTAGCCATTGTATAAGCTTCTTTTTTGCTAGGTTCAAAATAGAGACTTGCCGACGCATCTGCGTTATCGCATCTGACGTTAACGCTGTTGCTGCTATTTGTGCCACAACTGTAGAAACAGGGTAGGGCGCAATCACTTTTCTCACTGGTGCCAATAGCGCTTCACTCGCTAGCATAAAGCCAACGCGAAGTCCTGCCAGTGCAAACGCTTTAGATAGTGTGCGTAGCACAACAACATTTGAGAACTCTTTGATAAGCTCAACGCAGGTTTTTTCTTCACAGAACTCAATATACGCTTCATCAACGACCACGATTGCACGGCCTTTAAGCTTATCAGCAAGTGCAGCGACTTTGCTGGCAGGTTGCATTGCACCGGTTGGGTTATTTGGATTACAAACGAAGACAAGTTTAGCGTCGCCAATTGCAGCGGTTAGTGTATCCACATCGTCATTTGCAAGCTGATCTTGGCTTAATTCATTAATAGCGATGTTGTGGGTGTCTGCCGTAACTTTGTACATACCATAAGTAGGGGTAAAGATTGCAATACTATCTTTAGCCGGTTCACAATATGTGCGTACTAATAACTCAATGCCTTCATCGGCACCACGTGTCATCAATACATTTGTTTGCTCGACCTTTGCGTAGCCTGCATAAGCATCAATTACCGTTTGTGGCTGCGGATCCGGATAACGGTTTAAGTTATCAAAGCGCATTTCAAGCACACGAGCGTATGGACTTTCATTGGCATTGAGCCACGTAGTACCTGTTAGCTTTGCACTTTTCGCAGAACTGTAGGCCTTAAGCTTTTCAATGTTATTTGGTAGCGCAATATTAGTCATTATTATTCTCCAACCTCACTTTGACGGCGTTCGCATGTGCATCTAGTCCCTCAGCTTGTGCCAAAGGTAAAATGGCAGAGCGCAAACCACGCAGGCCTTCTTTTGTGATGGTTTGTACTGTGTAAGCCTTATAAAAATCCATTAGGTTTAAACTTGAGTAGGTTTTTGAATAACCATAGGTTGGCAATACATGGTTGGTGCCAGACGCATAGTCACCTGCTGATTCTGGCGTATAGTCACCAACAAACACTGAGCCTGCGTTTTTTACTAGCGGCAGGAAACGCTCTGCATCCCTTATCTGTAAGATAAGGTGCTCTGGCCCATACTCTGCTGAGATCTCAAATGCTTGCTCTATGCTCTCAACTAAAATCAGCGTGCTATTTTTAAGCGCAGCTCTGGCAATATCAACGCGACTAAGCTTGCTTAGTTGACGCTCGATTGCAGCTTCAGTTTCTTCGATTAGTTGACTGTCGGACGCTAATAATATTACTTGCGAGTCTTCCCCATGCTCCGCCTGAGAAAGTAGATCGGCGGCGATAAATTCTGGGTTAGCGCCCTTATCTGCAATCACTAACACCTCTGAAGGGCCAGCTGGCATATCAATCGCAAGTCCCGGCACTGACTGAGAAAGCAGCTGTTTTGCCATTGTGACAAAACTATTGCCTGGACCAAAAATTTTGTTCACTTTTGGTACGCTGTTAGTACCTAGCGCCATGGCAGCAATTGCACCTGCACCACCACATTCAATCACATCGGTAACGCCACACAATTTAGCCGCATACAAAATCGCAGGATGTATTTGGCAATCACCTTTGACCGGCGTCGCCAACACGATTGTTTTTGCACCACTTAGTTGCGCACACACGCCTTGCATCAATACAGAAGAAGGCAGTGGCGCACTACCACCTGGCACATATAAACCTACGGCTTCTATCGCTTGATATCTGAGCTCGCAGGTCACGCCTGGCTGAGTCTCAATTTTCTTGCTTTGTGGTAACTGCAACTGGTGAAACCTCTTAATGTTGCCATACGCTTGGTCAATAGCACTTTTAAGTTCAGGTGTTAATGCAAATTCGCTTTCAATAAGCTCTGATCCCGTTACCCGTATTCTTGGGCTAACACGGGCGTCAAACTGCTCGGCATAAGCAAGTAATGCGTTGTCGCCGTTGTGAGCGACGTTATCAATTATCTTTTCAACAGTTGCTTTTACCTTATCACCCACTTTGACCGCAGGACGGCTCAAGCATTCGCTGCGTTGCTCGCTGGTGGCTTGCTGCCAATCAAACATGCTATTACTCCATCATCTTTTCAATTGGCATGACGAGAATTGAGTTAGCACCAAGCGCTTTTAACTCTTCCATCGTCTCCCAAAATAGGGTTTCAGAGCTGACCATGTGAAGTGCTACATATTCATCGCTGCCAGCAAGTGCAAGTAAAGTTGGCTGGCCTGTGCCAGGAAGTAATGCACATACTTCATCTAACTTATTCTTTGGTGCATGCATCATGATGTACTTGCTTTCTTTTGCCTGTTTCACCCCTTTAAGGCGTGGCATTAGCTTATCGATCAGCGCAAGCTTACTTTGGTCAGTCAATGCTGCATTTTGAATGAGGCAAGCATTAGATTCTAAGATGGTATCGCCTTGCATCAGGCCATTAGCCTCAAGCGTTGCACCGGTTGATACTAAGTCACAAATGGCGTCAGCAAGGCCTGCTCGAGGTGCTACTTCTACCGAGCCTGTTAACATGACCACGCTGGCATCGATGTTCTCACGTTTTAGATATTGCTTTAAAATCTCTGGGTAGGTGGTTGCGATGCGTTTGCCATTAAACCACGCTTTCTCCTGTTGACCTATCTCTTGTGGCCACGCCAGCGCTAAGCGGCAAAAACCAAAGTCCAGTTTTGAAAGCTTAGTGACCTCAGCAAACTGCTCGTTGCGAATACGCTCAGCTTGAGCTTCTTCTAACACGTTTTCACCTACAATGCCTAAATCACAAACGCCGTCCATTACAAGGCCAGGGATATCGTCATCACGTACTCTAAGTACATCAATAGGCATGTTGGTAGAGTGGGCGATTAAACGTTGTTCACGTAGGTTTAGTTTTACACCAAGTTGTTTGAGTAGGGCTTGGCAATCCTTTGAAAGACGGCCTGATTTTTGGATTGCGATTCTTAAACGGTTGCTATTGCTCATTATTTATTTCCTAATTCTTTAAACGAAAAACCCCGAGGCGGAACCTCGGGGCGAAATAAATATTAACTCTAGTTTACATCTCGCCGGAGGTTCCTTTCAGGAATAACCCACCAGCGAAATAACTGACAGGCTATCCCGTATGATGATGGTGATGATGTTTTGCTGTCAGTGTCATTAGCATGATGTTACCTTTGTAATTAATATGCTATTCAAAAAGTTCATTTATAGATAAACATAATTTTGTTCTACTTGGCAATCATTTTTTTACGCAAATTAAAGAATAGCTTATAACAGTCGATAATAAGTAAAACCAACAGTAGGTTAGTGGGGGAGCAGATGGATGCTTTTAAACCTTTTTTAGGCCCAATCGTACGGCTAGATGTAACTCATAAGTCTGCATTTCATGTAGCTGGTGTGCAGCACTATAAGATTGAAAAAGTTAAGAAAGATCTAAAAACCGAGATTGAACTTAAACGCCAAGCTGCTGAGCATGAAAAAATTAAAGAAGGCGAAGATGAAAAAGATGAGGAGGAAAAATCTCACGAAGAACATAAGGGTGAGAATCTAGATACATGGGCGTAGATTTATTTTGCACAAAATAACCTATTGAACATTTCTCAATACCTGAGTGTATCTATTCCCCAACATATCCCACCCGCTTTTTCGAACCTAGCTTATGTATCGTCTAGTCCAGCGAGAGCCCGGTGAATATCTCGCTCAGTTGAACGCATTTTGGTGAGATTCAATGCCTGAAGGTACGTACTTCTAGCCTTTTCGTTTTGTTTCAGTACACGGTATAACTCAGCCTGAAGCATTAAATACTCCATATGCAGCTCATCCTGTACTCGCTCTTTTCCCAATAAGCGCTCCATAGCATCAACAGCCCTAGGCTTATCACCGTGTTGCTGAAGCGCTAAATAAGCCGATGAAACACAAACATCTCTCCACGTTGGTAGTTGGCTTAGTGCAATATGCTCAATCAGGCACCCGTTAGTGAATAAACGCTGCGCTGCATCTTTCGCTGAAAAAGTCCACAATAAGTTAGCAGCTCGATGGATCAAAACGATATCTTGCGCATAATGTTGACCCACATAAGCTACCGTTTTTAGGGCTAACTCTTCATTTTGTGTGTTTTGTAAGTAATCCATAAAAGCCAAGTTATAGTAACGGTCATCCATTGCTTTTAGTCTATCAACTATCGCTTTTGATGCTTTTTTTTCAGAATCCCAAAAGCCACTTTCTATAGCTAATGCTTTCGCTGCAGATACTAAGTACTCAGGATTATTTGGCGCCAATTCTGCAGCTTTTATAAAGTGCTTGTTAGACTTTTCAACTAAGCTAAGTTTATTAAAAAGGTTTGACTGTTGCTTTATTTGATACCATAAATTACCAGCAGTAAAATGCACCTTTGCATTGTCTATATGACGCTTAATCAAGGTGTTTAACAGTGCTTCTTTATTATCATCATTTTGCGCAACCGCAACTGACACGGCCATTATTTCAGCATCAAGCTCTTTATCTTTTAGCGTGTTAAGGATTTTAGTGACTTGCTGATACTGACGATGATAAAAAGCAGACTCAAGCATTGTTATTTGAGAATTGGGTTGCTGTGCATATGTTAAAGCACTATACAAAATAATAACCGCGCAAGAGGTATAGATAAGCGATTTAATAAACATGTTGTGTCCTTTTTTAGTGTGTCCGTTATCACTATTGTATGTTTTCTAACGTAAGCTTAATTTGCAGTTTTGATACCAGCTTTTACTTTCTATATTTTTATTCATACAATCAATATGATGTAGACTGTTATCGCTTTACTCTTGCTGTATTTTGCGTGCCATTATCGATACACTCGCCATGTTCTGTTTCGATACCGACACATTTGATAGTTCTGTTTGTATTCAGTAATTCAAACAAAGTTGCATAAATTAACGACCATTTATTTAAGGAGAAATAACATGTCGTATAAGTCAGTAAAAAATCTCATAGGTTGGTTCGTTGTAGGTCTGTCTGCGCTAGCGTTAGCTCCCAGTGTTGTGCCCGGTAGCATGGCTGTTTTAGCATTTTACTTAAGCCTTGCACTGCTCTTAGTTTCCTTGTTTACCATTTCTTCAGCCAATCACCGCCACTTTCAATTGACAGCCATCATTGTCGGTGTCGGTATGCTGGTTTTGAACGATTACTTGCGTGTTATCATGCCTTCTCCAGAGCCCACTTGGCTTAACCGCATCGCTTTATATCTCGTGTATCTCACTATTTGTGGGATAGGCATGATTAAGGTTAAACGACAACTTAATAGGTAATACCAGTTGTATTAAGTAAATGATCTATTTTGAAGCAGGGAAATAGCTTTAGTAGCTAGGCAAAAATTTTGCTATTTAGTGTTCTAAATGAGAAGTTTTTAACGAAGCTAATATGCTATTTCACCCTTCAAATTGATTAGAGAATTAATTCAATTGGTATCAACACTCAGTTATTGCCAAACAGCGGTTGCGATTTGCTGCTTAGCCACATACAATTTCGCGACCTGTCTGTTTGTAAACTACATTACTTTGGCTGTATCTACGACTTTCTCTTCTACGGGGCCTTTAGCCCAGCATTTCCCGGGCTATCAACCAAGACAGCCTCAAATTGATATGGCTATTGCGGTAGAAGAAACCATACAAAATGGTGGACAATGCATCGCCGAAGCAGGAACAGGGACGGGGAAAACGTTTGCCTATCTCATTCCTGCCTTTCAGTCTAAAGGTAAAGTCATCGTCTCAACCGGCTCTAAGGCCTTGCAAGAGCAATTATTCCATCGCGACGTACCGACCCTAAAAAAGGTGCTTAACAGTGGTAAAAAAGTCACTTTGCTAAAGGGGAGAGCCAATTACCTTTGCCCTTACCGTTTATCACAGCATTTAAGCCATGTGCCAACCGACGACCCAGATGTTATGCACCAACTTGCCATGGTTGCAAAGTTCGCTTCTGAAACACACAGTGGAGACTTAGCTGACTGTGTGGGTATCGAAGAAGACGCAAAGGTATTACCCTACGTTACCTCAACTGCAGATAACTGTTTAGGAAAAGAGTGCCCAGACTACGAAGACTGCTATATCCGAAAGGCAAGATTAAAGGCAGTCGATGCCGATGTTGTGGTGATCAATCATCATTTATTTTTTGCCGATATGGCCGTAAAAGATTTAGGCTTTGCGGAGCTAATGCCAACCGCGGATAGCTATATCTTCGATGAGGCACATCAATTACCAGAAATAGCCAGTGACTACTTTGGTGAGACTATCAGCACTAAAGCTTTACAAGCGCTTATTAACGATTTAAGAGTGATCTACCGTTCTGATATTCCAGATATGTTGCAACTTGGCAAAACACTCAATAAATTGGAAACCAGCGTCGCCGATTTGCGTTTGGTATTTGGTGGCGATGGTGCCCGTGGTGATTGGCGTGAGGCGCTGTCGAATAAACCGATTTGCGATGCCATGCATCGAGTGATAGCTAACTTAGACTTTCTCTATAAAGTGCTCAAGCTTTGTCTGGATAGAAGCGAAAAAATAGAACACCCATTTGAAAAGGTTATGACCTTTAAAAATCAGTTTGAACGTGCCTTTGATACCAGTCAAACTGGATTTAGTTACTGGTTCGAAACCACAAGACGCTTTTTATCTATTCATATCACGCCGCTTGATGTATCAAGTAAGTTTGCACAAATTGTCAAAACCACTGAGGCAAGCTTTGTATTTACCTCCGCCACCTTATCCGTTGATAATTCCCTAGAGCATTTTAGTCGTAGCTTAGGGCTTAAACCGACCTCACAATTTATTGTTGATAGTCCATTTAATTATAAGCAGCAAGCCTTACTATGCCTGCCACGCTATCTGCCAGAAACCCGTGACGACTTAATGCCACATGCGCTGGTAAAGCTTGCAAAACAGGTGATTGAAGCTGCAAAAGGGCGTACATTTTTACTATTTACCAGTTATCGCGCGATGCATTTAGTGTACGAAGGACTGAATACGGCACTGCAATATCCTATTTTTATGCAGGGTCAAGCATCGAAACGGATAATTTTAGAGCAATTTATTCGTCACGGTAACGCCGTACTACTTGGTACAGCCTCCTTTTGGGAGGGCGTGGATGTGAGAGGTGACACTTTGAGTTGTGTTGTCATTGATAAGCTACCATTTGCTTCACCAGATGACCCTTTATTGCAAGCGCGCATGCGAGACGCTGAAATGCGTGGATTAGAACCCTTTGATGCAATACAACTCCCCCAAGCTGTTATAGCGTTGAAACAGGGGGTTGGGCGATTAATTCGTGATGCTAACGATAAAGGTGTACTGATTATTTGCGATAATCGCTTAGTTACGAGAAAATACGGCCAGACGTTTTTAAGTAGTTTGCCTGATATGTCTCGCACGAGAGACTTAAACAAGGCAATTCGATTTTTAGAGAATATTGATAAAAATGAAAAATAACCTGTTGGCCATAGACGCCTCCACCGAAGCACTCAGTATTGCATTGCACTATGAAGGCAAGTTTATTCGCCACTTCGAGGTTTGCCCACAGCAGCATAGCCAAAAGATACTTCCCTTAGTTGAACGTATTTTACGCGAAGCCGATATCACCCTTCGTGAGCTTGATGGCATTGTATTTGGACGTGGTCCTGGCAGCTTTACTGGTGTGAGAATAAGTACAGCGGTTGCTCAAGGCTTAGCATATTCTTCAGGTCTTAAGTTGGTTGGTGTTTCAACTTTGCAGGCTATGGCGCAACAGGCATACATGGAAGCAGCCAAGTCCAGTGTAGTGTCGGCAATAGATGCACGTATGGGTGAGATCTACTTATGCCAATACAACGGCGAAACTAGTGGTGTTATTCAACCAAGCACCGAAGAAACAGTTATTAAACCTGAAAATATCGACTTTACATCAAGTGGTGCGGCTGGTGTTGGTACAGGATGGCAAGCATTCTCAGAGCTTGCCACACAGCTTGAATGCGAAATCATTGACAATATCACGTTACCTGATGCTTATTACATGCTGTTTATAGCTGACGATAGTTTCACACAAGGCTTATCTGTGGATGCTGCTGACGCCCAGCCACAATATGTGAGGGATACTGTGACGTGGAAAAAGTTGCCAGGTCGAGAATAAAGGCGTATTTTTATACAAGCATATCGTATTTATTGAGCTAAACCGTGAAACTAAATTCAATCATTCAACAAGCAGGTACATATCAAGTAAAGCCACAGCCTAAAAAGGCAGTGAATCCTACTGTTGAAGCAGGAAATACGGCTAAGCTCAATACCGCTCAGATCAAAACCAGTGAAAATGGCATTGCGTTGGTGGAGCAGTTCCAATCTCAGCAACGCTCTACTATCTACGACCGCCCTAACTTTCGTACTGGACAAGCAATTAGTGAATACAAAGCAATTGCAACCGAAGCAAGACGAGATGAGATCAAAAGTATGATTGGCGTTTCTGTTTACGCGTAATATCTCTTCCAAGACTCGAGAAAAAGAAGGTCCGCAAATGCTGACCTTCTTTGTTTTTGAAAGTAAATGAAGATTTTTACTTTTTTATAAATCCAATCAGTTTATCAGCAATTGCAGTATTGTTTTGCGAGCCGATAAACGCTTCTTTACCTTTACCATGGGCAAACACTTGTACATCGATAGCGGTGTGACCACCCGTTGTCCAACCAGTGAAAGATGCATCACTAACTGCCTCTTTTACGACAACACTAAGCGCCTTCGGACCTTGTGAAAGTGCTTCTTTTACTTTTAGCTCAGTCGCACTGTCATATTCGAGACCTGTGAGATCTTGCCATGTTGCTTTAACGTCTTTTGTCTTTGCGAGTGCTTTTGCTATCTCGCCCGCTGAACCTTTCACTTTAGCGATAATATCACGCTCCCAGCGATACTGACCATTCGCACCAAGCGTTAATCCACCGGTAGAGTGATCTGCTGTGATCACCAAGATAGTGTCAGGGTTGTTATCGACAAAAGCCTTTGCCAACTTAATTGACTCTGCAAAGTCGTCCATTTCATGCATAGCACAAGCGATATCATTAGCATGTCCACACCAGTCAATCTGACTACCTTCAATCATTAAGAAGAAGCCTTTATCATTCTGGTTTTCCAATAATGATAATGCCGTTTTAGTCATTTTAGTTAGGCGCTGCGGCTCTTCATCAATTGCGAATGGCAGACCTACTTCTGCGAACAGACCCATCGCAGGAATTTTATTTAGCGTATCAAGCTTAGATAAAGCATCGACGTATTGATAACCTGCGTCTTTAAATTCATTAACTAGGTTTCTATCTTCACGAATGAAGTATTTAGTGCCCCCACCAAGCATAAGATCTACAGGTAATTTTCCTGCGATTTTATTGTCGATGTAATCATTGGCAATGTCGTCATAGTTACGACGTGATTCATTATGAGACGCGAAACTTGCAGGTGTTGCGTGGTTGATTTGCGATGTCGCAACAAGCGCGGTTGTTTTACCTTTTCTTTTCGCCACTTCAAGCATCGTTTCCAAATGTTCTTTATGGGTATCTACCGCAATTGCGCCATTATAGCTTTTAGTTCCTGTACTTAAGGCGGTTGCGCCCGCAGCACTGTCTGTTACAACCGTGTCGTCGTCTGGGTAAGTATGCGCCATACCTACCAAAATAGAGTCAAAAACCGTTGGGTCAACCACTTTCGTTGAAGGGTCATCTTTAAAATAACGGTAGCCCGTAGTGTAAGCCGGCCCCATGCCGTCGCCAATCATATAAATAATGTTTTTTGGAGCAGCCAATGTCGGAGCCGCAAATACTAATCCAACAAATGAGGCCAAAAGGCTAGTTTTGAAATTCATTGTTATTCCCGTGTACTTATTGTGATAGAGGTATGTGATTCTCTACTATTTGATCGATTTAAAACACATTCTTAATAGAATGGATGTTCGATAAAAATATTTTCAACAAATCAAAGTAGTAAGTTCAAATATGTCACGGTAAGATGATAAATCAATGATGGTACAATGAACACTAAAAGAATTCGTCGATGTCTCTATATGCGATAAAAGAACAAAAAATCGGGCCATTCTCCTACCAAAGCTGGGGAGAGGGAAAGCAAACCGTTATCTACCTTCATGGTTGGCAAGACAACAGCAACAGTTTTGTACCGTTTGCGCCATTTTGCAATACACAGTACACACATATCGCACTTGACTTAGCAGGTCATGGACACTCCGATTGGAAAAGTGCCGACGCCTTTTATTACTTTATCGATTATGTCTATGACTTAAAGTGCTTTTTAGATTTAGCACAGATCAAAACGTGCCATATTGTTGGCCATTCTATGGGGGCAATGATAGCTAACTTGTTTGCAAGCTGCTATCCAACACGTTGTTTATCGTTGGTACTAATCGAGGGAATAGGGATCGTGAGTACCTCAGAGAGTGATACCAAAACCCAGCTCATTAATGCGTTTAATTCCCGAGATAAATTAAAACAATCTGAACCACGGGTTTATCCTGATATAAATACACTTGCGCAACTGCGTAGTAAAATCAGTGATGTTTCTTTAGAAATAGCGGCGCTGCTTGTGACAAGAAATACCCAGCCGCATCCTGATGGTGTGCAACTTAGATTGGATCCCCGACTAAAGCATCACTCCGGATTTAGGTATTCCATCTCTCAAGCAAAATCGGCGATTAATGGGATATCCATTCCAACCTTATTGGTGTTAGCGGAACAAGGCTATGACATGATTGTCAGACAATATAGTCAATTTAAAGGCTGTTTCGATTCACTCAAGCTTGAGAAAATACCTGGCGGCCACCATTGCCATATGGAAAACCCGGAAATTTGCTATAAGCTAATTGAGGCACACCAAAACTGCGACAAAACATCGTTTACAACTGAAGGAGCGTAAAGAATAAACTAATCATGGAAAGAAAAGTTCACAAAGAGCGCTAAAGCCCACGTTTCAACAGCATCTAGATTGTAAATCCTCAGATATTGTGGGAATATGGCGTTTTTAGAGTATTTGCTCAATTGTTAAAGTGCCTTACATCGTTTATGGTTTAGGGTGAATATAAAAATAACGAGAACACAGGAGCTAAGAGTGGAAAAAATCTGGCTTAAGCGCTACCCAGAAGGTATGCCTGAAACTATCGACCCAGAGCATTACAACTCATTGCTTGAATTATTTGAAAAAAGTTTTGCAGATTATGCTCAGTATCCAGCCTACACCAATATGGGTAAGACACTGACTTATCAGCAAGTTGATGAAAAAACCAAAGCAGTTGCTAGTTATATACAAAATGAATTGAAACTTGGCCGTGGCGATAAAGTTGCTGTCATGATGCCAAACTTGTTGCAAACTCCAGTTACTATTTTAGGTGTGCTACGTGCTGGCTGTACGGTTGTAAACGTTAATCCGCTATACACCGTGCGCGAATTAGAGCATCAGCTAAATGACTCCGAGTCAAAAGCTATCTTTATTCTTGCAAACTTTGCCCATACACTGGAGCAAGCCTTACCAAAAACCAGTGTGAAGCATGTAGTGCTGACAGAAATTGGTGACATGTTAGGTGGCTTCAAAAAGCACTTGGTGAACTTTGTTGTTAAGCACTTCAAAAAAATGGTGCCTGACTTTAGCTTGCCAAATACCATTCCTTTCAAAGAAGTAATTGCAGCAGATCCTACAAAATATCAGAAACCTGATGTGACGCTAAGTGACCTTGCCTTTTTGCAATACACAGGCGGTACAACTGGCGTATCTAAAGGCGCGATGCTTACTCATGGCAACATGGTAGCAAACCTTGAGCAGGTCTCTGGCTGTTTAGATAAAGTATTAGATAAAGGAAAAGAGGTCGTTATCACGGCGCTACCGCTATACCATATCTTTGCATTAACAGCGAACTGTTTGACCTTTATGAAGTACGGCGGTCACAATATCTTGATCACCAACCCGCGTGACATGCCTGCGTTTGTAAAAGAGCTGGCAAAGGTGCCATTTACCGCTATCACTGGTGTTAACACCTTATTTAATGGCTTGTTGAACACACCAGGTTTTGCCGACTTAGACTTTTCAACCCTAAAAATGTCTCTAGGTGGTGGTATGGCCGTACAACGCCCTGTCGCTGAGCGCTGGCAAAAGGTGACAAAATCAAAGCTGATGGAAGGGTATGGCCTTACAGAATGTGCGCCGCTAGTTACTATTTGCCCACATGATCTTGAAGCCTACAACGGTTCTATTGGTTTACCTGCACCAAGCACTGACATTAAGATTGTTGATGACAACGGCAATGAAACACCTAAAGGTGAGCCCGGTGAGTTGTGTGTTAAGGGCCCGCAGGTGATGGCTGGTTACTATAACCGTCCAGACGCAACCGCCGAATGCTTAAAAGACGGCTGGTTTGCAACAGGTGATATCGCTACTTATGATGATGATGGTTTCTTCTACATCGTTGATCGTAAAAAAGACATGATCTTAGTGTCCGGCTTTAACGTTTTCCCTAATGAAATCGAAGAAGTCGTTGCTATGCACGAAGGCGTGTTAGAAGTTGCGGCGGTTGGCGTGCCACACGAGGTTAGTGGTGAGCAAGTTAAAGTTTTTATTGTTAAAAAAGACCCATCTTTGACAGAAAAAGATATAATTGCACATTGCCGAGATAATCTAACGAACTATAAAGTACCAAAGCTAGTTGAGTTTAGAGATGAACTGCCAAAGACTAACGTTGGTAAAATACTGCGTAGAGCGTTAAAAGAATAACAAATAGAGCCGGCACTAGCCGGCTTTTTTATAGCTAGTATGATATGGCTAGTTATGTAAATTGCATGGGAGTAACAGTGCAGTATCAAGTTATTGAAAGCCAAACAGCACTAGATGAATTTGTCTTGTCTATTTCGAAAGCCAAAGTGCTTGCCGTCGACACCGAATTCATGCGTCGCCGCACCCTATACCCAGAAATTGCTCTGTTACAGATCTTTGATGGTAATCACCTTGCCCTTATCGATCCACTAGCCGATATAGATTTTAGTGAGCTGTGGACATTATTTTCCGATACTAGTGTTTTAAAAGTACTTCATTCTCCATCAGAAGATATCGAAGTATTTCTAAAGTTTGCAGGTTTTATCCCATCACCAATATTCGATACCCAGTTTGCTTTACAGTTGTTAGGTGAGGGTAGTTGTATTGGTTTTGCTAATATGGTGAAGCAACTTAGAGACGTGGACATTGACAAAAGTGAATCCAGAACAGATTGGTTACGCCGCCCTTTAACTCAAAGCCAATTAGATTACGCCGCCTCCGATGTATATCATTTACTACCATGTTTTGAGACTATTCAAGCTCGAGTAAATGAAAAGCAGCTATTTAACATAGTGCTTCAAGAGAGTGAGTTGCTAGCCCAAAAGAGAAGCTTCCGTCAACCAGATGAAGTGCTTTATCTCGATGTCAAAAACGTGTGGCAACTTAAGCCTAGAGATCTTGCTACCCTACAAGAACTTGCAGCGTGGCGCAGAGCCAAGGCAGAGAAAAAGAACTTAGCGCTAAACTTCGTGCTTAAAGAACATAACATGGTAGAAATTGCCAAACGTCGTCCAAGCTCACTGGGCAGTTTGCGCAATGTTCCAGGTGTTGAACCAATGGAAGTCAATCGCTCTGGTAAAGAAATTCTTGCCTGTATAGAAAAAGCAAAAGAAGTGAGTGAACAAGATTGTCCACAGCGCGTGAGAAGACTTATCGACTTTAAAGGTTACAAAGCAGCATGCAAGGATATCAAGCAGGTTATCGCCGAAGTTGCCAAAACTAACGATATTCCGGTTGATGTGTTTGCTTCGAAAAAACAAATCAATCAGGTGATCAGCTGGTCTTGGAAAAAGTCACCGGAAGAAAAGCAATTACTGATGAAACCCGATCTTGCTTTAGGCTGGAGAGCTGAGCTTGTTGGAGATAAGTTAGACAGTTGGTGGCAGTAGCAGCACTCCTGTCGAATAAAAGGTGAAAGATAAAAAGCGAAAGCGATAGTAACATCCACCTTCCTAAGAAGGTGGATGTTACTAAACTAGTCTTTTGGTTGTTCGATACCAAAGTACACGCAATGTAACACAGGTAATACAATCAACGTCAGTATGGTCGCAAAACCAAGACCGAACATAATGGTGACCGCCATGGATTGGAAGAACACGTCAAATAATAGCGGGATCATACCCAGTATGGTTGTGATTGCAGCCATAGACACCGGCCTTACACGACTCACACCAGAATCAAATACCGCTTGGTAAGGGGACTTACCAGAGTCAATTTCGATATTGATTTGATCCATCAGTACAATACCATTTTTAATCAACATGCCGGATAAACTGAGCAAGCCTAATAGTGCCATAAAGCTAAATGGTGCTTGTAGCAATACGAGGCCTGCCGTTACCCCAATAATAGCAAGCGGCACGGTAGACCAGATCACTAATGGTTTTTTCACCGAGTTAAAGAGTAATACAGTGATCATAAACATCGCTAAATAACCGATTGGTAATGAGCCAAAAATAGCTTTCTTCGCTTTGCTTGACGACTCATACTCGCCGCCCCATTGCATTTCGTACCCTTGGGGTAGTTCAATGGCTTCGATATCCGCTTTGACTCTTGCAAATAACTTAGCTGGGGTTTCATCGCCGATAACATCATGATCAGCCATTACGGTGATGGTACGTTTGCGGTCGCGGCGCATGATCAGGCTATCTTCCCAAGTGACACTAAAATCATCCACGATTTGTGAAACAGGCACGTAGACGCTAAGGACAGGGCTGAATATTTGTAAGTCACCTAGATTTTCAACATTTAGCCTCTCTTCCTCTGGAGAGCGTGCAATGATAGGCAACAGTTGCGTACCATCTCGATATAACCCAACCTTGTTACCTGACACCGAAGTCAGTAGCAACTGATCTAAGTCAGATTTACTGATCCCCAAACGACGCGCCTTCAATTCATTAAACTGCGGGCGGATCAACTTGGTTCTCTGTCGCCAGTTATCACGAATATTAAACGCTTTATCGTCCTGGCTGATAATACCTTTGGCTTCTTCAGCTAGTTGGCGTAACACAACAGGATCTGGTCCCGAGAACCTAGCCTCAATTTTTGCGTCGGTTGAAGGACCAATTTCCATGCGCTTTATTTTGAGACGCCCATCTAGCTCATTTTCAAGCTCATAATCACGAAGCTTGGCAATCATAGCCACTACGGCATCGCGGTCTTTTACACGTACAATTAGCTGACCATAAGCGTCATATTGTTTTTCAGGCGAATAGGTCAACATAAAACGAGGCGCGCCTTGACCAATCGTTGCCGTTACTTCGTTAACCATAGGGTCAGCCAGTAAAAAGGATTCTATTTTCTCAACATTTTTCGCCGTACTGCGTATATCGGCACCTTGATAATGCCAATAATCCACATAGAACATCGGTGTATTTGAAGCCGGGAAGAAGGACTGCTTAACCGATTTAAAGCCAACAACTGCAGCAACTAATAGCAGTACCATAGAAATAATGGTAATAGCACGATTTTTAAGGCAGAAGGTCAGCATGGATTTATAAACGGTGAAGATCACACCTTTATAAGGGTCGTCTTCTTCACTGGTATCTGATGACTTTTCCTTCGGTCCTTTAAACATCATATTGGCAAAAAATGGTGTCAGTGTGATTGCAGTTACCCAGCTTAGTAGTAATGAAATTAACAACACCCAAAATAAAGATCCGGCAAACTCACCACTGGCGTCGGAGCTTAAACCTATCGGTGCGAATGCAGTGATCCCGATAACGGTTGCGCCAAGAAGTGGCCATTTTGTCTGTTCAACAATGTTCACAGCAGCTTTTACTTTAGATTGACCCCGTTTAATGTTAATCAAAATACCTTCAGTCACTACAATGGCATTATCGACTAGCATCCCCAGTGCAATGATCAAAGCACCTAATGAAATACGCTGTAAATCAATGGCGAATATCTTCATAAAGATAAAGGTACCCAGCACAGTAATAAGCAAAATACCGCCGATTAAAATACCACTCTTCACACCCATAAAGATAAGCAGAACGATAATGACAATGGCAACAGCCTCTAAAAGGCTAACGATGAAACCATCAACCGAGGTTTCTACTTCTGTTGGTTGATTGTAAACCGTGTTGATCGTAATACCGTATGGGCGCTGATATTCTAGTTGCTGTAAGTGATGTTCAATTTCTTTACCCACCTCAACAACATTTACACCAGAGGTAAAAGAAACCCCAACCAGCAGTGCACGTTTTTGATCAAAACGTGTAATATGATTCGGCACTTCTGCATATTCGCGTGTCACTTTTGCCACGTCACCCAAATAAATAAGCTCTTTGGCGCCCGGCTTTGAGATAAGTAACCCCTCTAGCTCAGCAACGTCTGTAAACTCACCAGTAGGGTGTAGGCGAATAGACTCGTCTCCAACTCGTATTTTACCCGCATTAGATACCGTATTTTGAGCTTGTAACAACGAGAAAATGTAGCTGGGCGCAATACCTAGTTGTGACAGTTTTTGTGTTGATATTTCGACGATCACTTGCGCTTGCTGCTCACCCGCAACAGTAACCTTACTCACACCTTCAACTAGCACTAATTCGCGCTTCAAAAAGTCAACGTAATCTTTTAGTTCATCATACGAATAGCCTTCGCCAGTTATCGCGTAGAGTTCACCGTAAACATCAGCAAAATCGTCGATAACGCTTGGCGGCCTAACACCTGGCGGTAGCTTCTGCGAGAGATCATTTACTTTACGGCGCAGCTCATCCCAGATCTGTTGTAAGTCTTTCTTACGGTACTTACTCTTCATCTCAACAGTGATCTGCGACTTACCGGGAGAAGAAATCGAAGTTACATAATCAACATAAGGCAGAGACTGAATTGCATTTTCAATCGGGAAGGTGACTTCCTCTTCCACTTGTTGTGGCGATGCACCAGGATACATGGTCACGACCATGGCTTTTTTTAGCGTAAATTCAGGATCTTCTAGTTGGCCTAAGCCCAAATAGGATACCGCTCCAGCAATAAGCAGGAGCAAGGCAAACATCCAACTGATAACCTTATTCTCAATTGACCATTTGGCTAAACTCATATTACAGACCTCTTTCTTTAGTCCAAGGTCTCACTTTTGCGCCTTCTTGCAAGTAATGCACGCCCGCAGCAACAATTTCTTCACCAGGTTCAAGACCCGACAATACCTCAATACCGGTATGATTAAGTTGACCAACGGTGACTTCGCGTTTTGTTACGGTCTGCTTATCGCTTTGATATACCCAAACGTAACTATTTCCCTCTGTGCCTTGCTTTTTATCGGAGAATACTGCTTGGTTAGGTACGATGATTGCCGTATTTTCACGGTTCGTAATTTTGCTTGGGTCAACGTAAACATGGCCAGTCATACCTGCGAACAAATTAAAGTCCTCGGGGATTGGAAGACTAAATACGACTTTGTAGGTTAAGGTTGCAGGATCTGCCTGCGTATCCCATTCCTTAATTGTAAGCGGGTAAGACTTACTTGGGTAGCCATCAAAAACAACAGTCGGTTTGTAATCAGAATCTTTATCAACACGTGCAACGATGCGCTCAGGAACTTGAATAACCACATCCATCATATCGCGTGTTTCAAGGCGAAGAATATTTTGCTTTGCTACGACGTTTTCGTAATTTTTGACAAATACCTTGGCAACAGTACCACTAAACGGTGCTCTAAGTTCGCTATATTCGAGGTTTGTTTTAGCAATTTTAAATGCAGACTCGGCAACTTGCTTGTCTGCATTTGCTTTATCAAACTCAGCTTTAGTCGCTATGCCTTTTTCAAATAACGGTTCAATTCTCGATAACTGCGATTTAGCCAGTTCAAATTGGGCTTTACGTTGTTCATATTGCAGGTTGAAATCTTCAGGATCGAGTTTTGCTAGCAATTGCCCTTTTTGTACATCTTGGCCTGCGAGAACTGGAAACTCGATAAGTTCACCATTCACACGAAAGGCTAGGTAGGAGCCTTGATTTGCCACCACTTCAGCAGGGAAACTACGAAGCGTGCTGCTATTGGGATCCGAAACCGTGTGAATTTTAACCGGTCGGTTAGGGGCTTCTGTTGGGGCTTGTTCTGCTTGCTCTTGGCAACCTACTAATAGGGTAGCCAGCACAATTCCAGAAAACACTCTTAACATATTGTTCTCCATGACAACGTCAATTTTAATGCGTGCAGAATAATGGAATTACATATAAAATAAAAATTATAAAACATTCTATACTGCATAAGATTTATTTATGAAGATTTCGGACTTAGCAGCGTTTTGCACCGTTGTTGAAGCGCCTAGCCTTACCGAAGCGGCAAATAAGCTTCATAAGACACAGCCTGCGGTCTCTCAATCAATTAAAAGATTAGAACAATCTTTGGGATTTGCCCTTTTTGAGCGTGAGAAATATCGCAATGTGTTAACAGAGCAAGGTCGTCGATTTTATTTTGAAGCCGAAAAATTGCTTAATCATCATAGAGATTTGTCATTACTCGCGACTGAATTCGCGGCGGGTAATGAACCAAGCTTTAACATCTGTTACGAACCGATCGTATATCAAAACCAGATTGATCAAGTATTAGGCAATGCCTTCATTAAGTTTCCCGCAACTGAAATGAACATCTCAAGTGGTAAACGTTTTTTTGCGCTTGAGCAAGTCACACAGGGGATTGCAAACCTTGGCATTGGCCCTTGGTTTGACCTTTTTCATTCAACTGGCGATTTAGAATCAATGCCGATTGGACACGTAAAATTAGGCTTAGTCTCATTAACAGGCTATATGCCACCAGAGCTTAGTTTTTCAGAGCTTGCGCAATACCCATCTCTTGCAATGAAAGAAAGTAAATTCAAGTTTGACAGTGAGCGCTTGGCATACAGAAACAGTAACAATGTCATGAAACTCGATGACGCACTGGCAATAAAAAGATACTTATTACAAGGTATGGGCTATGCCCTAATCGGCCTTGACCTTTGTAGAGAAGAATTAGAGTCTGGTGTTTTACAACAAGTGAGGGTGTTTGATAGAAAGGATGAATTTGAAGCCGAGATCCACGCGTATCGTTTGCATATTTCCCACCATGGGCCAGTAGCAAGATATTTTTGGGATAAATTAAAAGAGTTAAATATTCAATATGAAAAGCAGCAATCCTCAGCAAGAACTCGCTGAAAAAGTCTTCACCGTAATTGGTGGTATCCCATTTGGAAAAGTTGCGTCGTATGGGCAAATAGCGAGATTAGCAGGCTCCCCAAAACATGCGAGAAAAGTAGGTCAATTGCTGAAAAACCTACCAAACGGTTCAACTTTACCTTGGTACAGAGTAGTAAATAGCCAACGGCGTATTTCATTTCCTCAAGACAGTAGTAAATTTCAAGAGCAAAAATCGCGCTTGCAAGCTGAGGGCGTCACATTCTCAAATAGTAACGTGATAGCTAAACACTGTGTTTGGGAATAGTTATAAATTTAGCGTCAACTGATCCAGATAAATAGGGCAGTCGTAATTATCGTTAGTTTTTGTATATTTGAACGGGAATTATGAAACTCGCTTTATTTCCATTGCCAATATTCTTGCTTCCAGGCGGGTTCACCCGCTTGCGGATCTTTGAGCAGCGCTATTTATATATGGTAAAAGAGGCCGCGAAAACAGAGCTAGGTTTTGTGTTGTGCCCATACCTCGCGGATACGCCGAACAATGTGTCAAAAGAAGGCGTGCACGTTAAAATCGTCGACTTTTCACAAGATGATGATGGTCAGCTGCTCATTGATGTTGAGGCACTATCGCGCGTCGCGATCAGTAATGTGGAAGTAGACTCACAATCTTTACGTTATGGCGATTGTGACGTTATTGATGGGCCGCCATGGCAATGTAGCGAGGAAGCATTTAGTCTAGTTGACGAAACTCTTGTTGATAAGCTTCAGAGTGTTTTTATCGCTAACCCAATCCTTGATGATTTGTACCGCGACAAGCATTTTACTCAACCTCTTTGGGTTGCTTATCGTTGGCTAGAAATCTTACCTATCTCTATGACTCAAAAACTGAAAATAAAACAAGCACAAACATTTGAACAGGTGGCAGAGTTCTTACATACTGTATTAGATGAGAAATAGTGATCCATGCCAAGTTTTCCAGCGTACTACAGCTTATAATTATAAATTGGAAGGTGAGCTATGTTAGGCCAACAGCAATCTACCGATTGCAACGTTCAGTCAGGAACTCGCAAAGCAGTGCAAGAAACTCCCTCTCAAGCGTTATCGGACGCTTTAGTTAAGGTTGCAGAAAAACGAGATCGCAAAGCTTTTGCGTTCTTGTTTGAGTACTTTGCGCCAAAAATCAGGCGCTTTGGTGTGAAGCAATTTGGTAATGACGCCCAAGCGATGGAGCTCGTACAAGACACGATGACGTCAGTGTGGCGTAAAGCACACCTTTATCATCATGACAAAGGCGCAGCCACAACGTGGATCTATACCGTAATGCGTAACGCGTCATTCGATGCATTGCGTAAAATGAAGAGTAATAAAGAAGAACACATCAGCGAAGACATCTGGCCGATAATTCAAGATTCACAGGCTGACGACGACGGTTTTCAAGACCACTTGCAAACGGCGCAAATTCAAAAATACATCAATAAGTTGCCGCCAGCACAACGAGACATAGTCAAAGGCGTGTACTTTCAAGAAATGTCTCAAGAACAATTGGCAGAGCATCTTAATATACCTGTCGGGACAGTTAAGTCACGTTTACGGCTTGCTTTACAGAAACTTCGCGCAGAGATGGGAGATCAAGCATGATTAAGCATCACCCTAATGATTCATTATTAAGCCAATTTGTTGAAGGTAATTTGCCTGCAAGTATCAGTGTCGCAATTGCAGCACATGTCGAACTATGTCCTTGTTGCCAGAAAAAGACCCAACAGCTTGAAGCGCAAGAAGCGAGAGTTCAGCTTGGAGGAGATATGGACTCTGCACTAAGCAGCGATTTTGAGGCAATGATGCAAGCGATAACACTGGATGATGAAATAGACGAAGTTAAAGAATATATCCAACCCACATTTAACTATCAGGGCAGGGATGTTCAGTTACCTCGGGCTATTGCGAATATCAACCGCACCAAATTTTCAGGTGTAGGCAAAATCGCCCGCTCCCGGTTATTGCTAGAAGACGGCAACTTACGCTCAAGTCTTTTACAAATTGGTGCGGAAGGCGAAATTCCAGAGCACACTCACACAGGCTTTGAAATCACCTTGTTACTTGACGGCGATTTTGCAGATGAAGCAGGGGAATACGTACCGGGCGACTTTATTTGGCAAGACGGCAAACATAATCATTCTCCGCGCACAAAAGAAGGCTGCCTGTGCTTTACCGTGGTAAGTAGTGCACTACACTTTAATAAAGGGTTAAGTAAGCTGTTAAACCCAATTGGTAAGTTGATTTATTAAAGGAATAGTTGCGAAATGAAATTTTCATCACCAATAAAAATTGGCATTAGCGCGTGTTTGGCTGGAGACAAAGTTCGATTTGACTCAGGCCACAAGCGTTCAAACTTTTGTATGGATGAATTCGCCGAACATGTCGAATATGTGCGCTTTTGCCCAGAAGTTGCGATAGGCATGCCAATCCCAAGACCAACCATCAGACAGATCCGTGTAGGCGACATTATCAAAGTTAGTCGCCCTGATGGTAAAGAAGATGTCGCACCAAAGCTCAAGGAGTTTGGCGAAAAGGTTGCAACCTCACAGACACAAAGTCTTTCCGGCTTTGTGTTTTGCGCCAAAAGCCCAAGCTGTGGAATGGAGCGTGTCAAGGTCTATAACGAAGCCGGAACTGGTAACACATCTGAAGGTATTGGTATTTTTGCTGAGCAAATCATAAAACACAATCCGCTTTTACCTTGCGAGGAAAATGGTAGATTGAATGACATGCATCTCAGAGAAAACTTCGTAATGCGGGTATTCGTCTATAAAAGCTGGCAGGAACTAACTCAATCGGAAAACATCGGTCTACACGAGCTGACTAATTTCCACGCCAAGCACAAATATCTGTTGATGAGCCATAATTACCAAGCCTATAAAGATTTAGGGCGTTTACTTGGTGATGGCAAGCAATTTGATAGAGACACGCTGAAACATAAATATATCAGTGGTTTGATGTCAGCACTGAGCAAGCCTGCCAATCGCAAAAATCAAGCAAACACGTTAACGCATCTACAGGGATATTTTAAGAACGAGCTTTCGAGCATCGAGAAACAAGAGATGTGCAGTGCAATAGATCAATATCGCAAAGGTATTGTACCTTTATATGTACCGTTGACCTTGCTCAAGCATCATCTTATTGTGCATCCGAAAGCGTATTTGCAAAGCCAAGTGTACTTTGACCCATACCCCAACGAACTGCGTTTAAGATTCGGAATTTAATAATGAAAACAGCTTTTTGGTTTCGCCGTGATCTCAGGGTTTACGGCAACGAGGCTTTGATTGAAGCCGTGAATGAGGGCGCACGCGATGCGCTCTTTTTTTATTGCAAGCCACAGTGGCAATCACACAACGTAGCCAGTATTCAGCTCGACCTACTTGAGCGCAGATTACTTGAACTTGGCAGCCAGCTTAGTGAATTTGACATTACGCTACATATCATTGAAGCGAGCACATTCGCTGAGCTGCCGGCGCAGCTTCAAGTTGTTTGTGACGATAAAGGCATTGATTGCTTATATGCAAATAAAGAATACGAAGTAAATGAAGTGGCCCGCGATGAAGCGTGTGAAACTGTGATCGCGTTAAAATTATTCGATGGCGATCTCGTTGCCAAACCGGGCTCTGTGCTTACGGGCTCCGGTGAGATGTTCAAGGTGTTTACCCCCTTTAAAAAAGCATGGTTAAAGCGTTTTGTGGGGCAGCAATTTCACTTCTCTAGCTGGCCATTGGACAAACAACATGAGGCAAACTTCAAAAAGCCAACTTTCTTCGAGATGACCAATGAATCTGAAAAGTGGCCAGCGGATGATAATGCCATTGTCACGATTGTAAATCGTTTTATTAAGGACAAACTAGCAGACTACCAAGATGACCGTGATTTCCCTGCAATCAAAGGAACTTCAGGGCTCAGTCCATACTTGGCATTAGGCATTGTATCGCCCAAGCAGCTCATCGCACAGATCCAACTTCATTACCCTGAAGTGCTTGAAAACCCAAGTAAGCCAGAGTTTTGTTGGGTGAACGAACTCATTTGGCGTGAGTTTTATCGCCATCTTATCGTCGCTTTCCCGCGTTTATGTAAAGGTTTTAATTTCAACGATAAATATAACGCGGTTAGGTGGCGTGACGACAGCCAAGCATTTGAGCTCTGGTGTAATGGTCAAACTGGCTATCCGATTGTCGATGCGGCAATGCGTCAGCTCAATAAAACTGGCTGGATGCACAATCGGCTACGCATGATTGTTGCCAGCTTTTTAACCAAACACTTGCTCATCGACTGGCGTAAAGGCGAGGCCTATTTTATGTCAAAATTAATAGATGGCGACCTTGCCAGTAATAATGGTGGCTGGCAGTGGGCTGCAAGTACGGGGTGTGACGCGCAGCCTTATTTTCGTATTTTTAATCCCATCACGCAGAGCGAAAAGTTTGATCCCGATGGTTCCTTTATTCGTACATATGTGCCTGAATTGAAAAATGTTCCAGCAAAGCATATTCATTTTCCTCATGACTATTTAACGGCATTTGGCGGAAAAGACGACTATGTAGAGCCGCTGGTTGATCATAAAGAAGCAAGGGCGAGAGCACTTGACGCATTTAAGGTTTAAATAGGTATGGATCACAGAACGCAGCGATTCGTGGCAATTTATAATGAAATAGACAAATACTGCCTCGGTAAATTGGCTTCAATCTACACCGAGGACATTAGTTTCGTGGATCCTTTTCATAAAATTCAAGGACTTGATGCGCTAACGAGTTATTTTCAGGGGCTATATGAGAATGTCTCTGAAATCGAATTTCTCGTTACGAACGCCTATCAAGTTGATGACGTCAGCTTTATCTACTGGACTATGTCCTATCAACACCCCAAGCTAAATGGCGGTAAGATTATAGAGGTCGATGGTCATAGCCGTTTGAGTTTTATTGGCGAAAAAGTGGCGCAACATCGGGATTACTTTGACAGTGCGCAAATGCTGTATCGCCAAGTCCCACTACTCGGTGGTGTTATTCGGCTATTAGATAAAAGGATCACGGCATGAGTAACATTTTAATTACTGGCGCAACATCAGGAATAGGTAAAGGTCTTGCTGAATTTTACGCAAAACAGTCCCATCAAGTAACAGCTTGTGGCCGCAACCAAGAAGTGTTAGGCGAATTAGAAAATAGCGTAGGCGCGAAGAGCAAAGCATTTGATTTAACAAACCGCGATGAGATAGAAAACAACTTCAAAGATATTGACGGCTTGGATCTCGTGATCCTCAACGCAGGTGGTTGTGAGTATATCGATAATCCCAACCAATTTGACGGCCATTTGTTTGAGCGAGTAATGCATATCAACGTCATCTCACTCGGCCATTGCCTAGACGTATTACTGCCAAAAATGAAAACAGGTGGGCAACTTTGTATCGTAAGTTCCAGCAGTGCATTTTTACCTTTACCTCGTGCCGAAGCGTACGGTGCGTCGAAAGCGGCTGTCAGCTACTTAGCGCGTACCCTAACAGCAACATTAAAAGATATTGATGTCACCTTAGTTCACCCTGGATTTGTAGAAACGCCGTTGACAGATAAAAACGACTTTCCGATGCCATTTATTGTAAGTGTCGATGAGGCCGTGGGTTACATTAGCAAAGGAATAGAAAAGCGCAGCAAAGAAATACATTTCCCAAAAAGATTTACTCTATTTTTAAAACTTCTAAGGTTACTGCCGTTTTCGTTGTGGTTACCTCTCGCTAAAAGGATAGCCCGTGGCTAAGATTGCAATAATTGGAAGCGGTATCTCAGGTATGACCGCAGCATACCTGTTAAGTCGTCAACATGACGTGAAAGTCTTTGAAAAAAATGATTATATTGGCGGACATACGGCAACTATTGATATTGAATACCAAGGTGAAAAGCTCGCAATTGATACTGGCTTTATCGTATTTAATGACAGAACCTATCCAAAGTTTGAAAAATTGCTGGCTGAAATTGGTGTTAGTCGCCAAGAAACCGAAATGAGCTTTAGTGTTCACAATAGTCAATCCAAGTTTGAGTACAATGGCCATTCACTCCGTACGCTATTCGCACAGAAGCGTAACCTACTGAGGCCAACTTTCTGGCGATTGCTAAAGGATATTGTGCGTTTCAATGGTCTTTGTAAGTCATTGTATGAAAAAGACGACTATCGAGGTGTTGAAACGCTTGGCAAGCTGCTACAGCAGCACCAATTTAATGAGTTTTTTAAGCTGCATTACATCTTGCCGATGGGCGCCGCGATCTGGTCAACCAGCATCAAAGAAATGCTCGACTTTGAAGCTAAATTCTTTGTCCAGTTTTTCTTCAACCATGGGCTATTGGACATCACAAATCGTCCTCAATGGTATGTTATCCCTGGAGGTTCAAGGGAGTACATTCAACCATTAGTGGCAGAATTTAAAGACAATATTGTGCTTAATGCCGACATCGAGACAGTAGTTCGTGATGAATCTGGTGTCACCATCGTCTTCAAAGATGGCCGTAATGAGTACTTCGATAAAGTCGTCTTTGCATGTCATAGCGATCAGACTTTAGCTTTACTAAATACACCATCGAGTGATGAGCAAGCGATACTTGGCGCTATCCCTTATACTGCAAACTCAGTGGTGCTACACACTGACACTCGTTTATTGCCAAAGCGTTCTCTGGCGTGGGCGAGTTGGAACTATTTATTAAACGAAGCGACGGACAAAGCTGCTGTTGTCACCTATCAAATGAACATACTGCAGGGGCTTGACGCCAAACATCAATACTGTGTCACGTTAAATCATGATGAAGGGATAGCTGAAGACAAAGTGATCCGCCGCTTTGTCTATCATCATCCGGTTTTCAATACCACCAGCATTGCGGCTCAAAAACGTAAAGCCGATATTGATGGTAAACACCATAGTTATTTTTGCGGTGCGTACTGGTTCAACGGCTTTCATGAAGATGGTGTGAGAAGTGCGGTAGATGTGGCCGAGCAGTTGGGTATTTCATTTTGAACAGTGCAATACTGGTTGGTAAAGTTCGGCATCGGCGATTCGCTCATGCCGAGCATGCTTTTTCTTACCCCATGTATATGATGTGGCTAGATTTAAGTGAGCTTGACGCACTCAATAGTATTTCATCGAAGTTTGGTACATCTGGCTTAAAACTGCTTAAATTCAATCAAGCTGACTATATCCTCACAGAAGGTGAAAGCTTAGTTGAGCGCGCACGTGCTAAGTCAAATGCGCTTGGTAAACCCGTTTCTTCACAAACAAAAGTATATTTAATGGCGCAAATACGCTGTTTAGGCTTTTACTTCAGTCCGGTTAATTTCTACTTTTTTGAAGACGAGAAGGGTTCTGGTTTTAGCCATATGCTCGCAGAGGTGAGTAACACGCCTTGGAATGAGCGTCATTTTTATTTAGTTGAATTAAATAAAGAAGTGAACTTTAAAAAGCAATTTCACGTATCACCTTTTATGAATTTGGATATGCACTACCATTGGAAAGTGAAGCCGCCCGGTAATAATACGCTAATCCATATTGAAAATAGAAAAGGTGACGAATTGCTATTTGATGCCACGATGACGCTCAAAAAGCAGGAACTCAATGAAGCAAATATCAATCAGTTGCTCAAGCGGTTTCCTGCAATGACATGGAGCATAGCTAAAGGTATCTACTGGCAAGCGTTGAAGTTATTTTTAAAAAAAGTGCCTTTTGTTGGGCACCCCGGAAGAGTATAAGATGGAAAATACCACGACAATATCCTCATCAATTTCGCTTTCTACATTCGATAGAGTGTACAAAAAGCTCGTCTTTGGCGCGTTGAATACCTTAGAAACCGGAAAAGTGGTACTTGTCGAAGGCGACCAAAAATACTGTTTTGGTGAGTCAGAAACAAGCCTAAGCGTTGATATTTATGTTCATTCAGCGCAAATGTATAAGCTATTTGCACTTGGCGGCAGTGTCGGCGCAGGTGAATCTTACATTCTTGGTCACTGGAGTTGTTCGGATTTAACCAAGCTGATTGAGATCTTCGTCCTAAACCAAGCTCAGCTAGATGCGTTTGAAAATAAGTTTGCATTTTTCTCCGGCATTGCGAATAAGATAAAACATATTAAAAACAAAAATTCAAAACAAGGCTCAAAGCGCAATATTGTCGCCCACTATGACCTTGGTAATGACTTGTATGAATCGTTTTTAAGTGAAGAAATGCTTTACTCTAGTGCAGTGTATCCCTCAAAGGAGGCATCGCTTGAAGAAGCGCAGCAATATAAGTTAGCCGCAATCTGTAAGCGCTTGGATCTTCAGCCAACTGACAAAGTTGTTGAGATTGGCACTGGCTGGGGCGCATTTGCAGTCTATGCTGCAAAACACTATGGCTGTCATATAACCACAACAACTATTTCAGAAGAGCAGCATGCGTACGTAAAAGCATTGATTGAAAAAGAAGGGTTGCAGCAGCACATCACACTACTAAAACAAGATTATCGCGAATTGGATGGCCAATACGACAAGCTGGTGTCTATCGAAATGATTGAAGCGGTTGGACACGCGTATTTATCGGGCTTTTTTGCCAAATGCAACGACTTGCTAAAACCGACAGGCGCAATGCTGATTCAAGCCATTACCATCGCTTGCCAGCGTTATCAGCATTACCTCAAGCAATCGGATTTCATTCAGCAGTACATTTTCCCTGGCGGTTGTCTTCCTTCCGTGAGTGAAATGAGCAAACAAATCGTAAATTCCACCGATATGGTTGTCCATGAACTCCATGATATCGGTCTGCACTATGCCAGAACGCTATACGACTGGCGTGTTCGGTTTGAAAAAGCATGGCCTTCGCTTGATAGCAAACGTTTCGATGAACGCTTTTATCGCCTTTGGCAATTTTATTTATGCTACTGCGAAGGGGCGTTTAAACAAAGAGCAACTAGTGCCGTGCATTTAGTCGCCAGAAAACCTAGATACCAGTCAAATGTCTGTACTCAAACATTGGATTACTAACGCGCTACTCTTCCAAAGTATTTGGTTTGCTGCATTATTTTTTCAAGCAGACGCGCTTTGGTTGATGTTGGCAGGCTGTCTCGTCATGCTCGCAGGGCACCAAAATAAGCGTCTCAATTTGGTGCTTGCACTCGTAGGTTCCGCCATAGGAATGAGCATTGAATTGATTGCGGTCAACACTCAGCTCATCAATTACCAAGGTAGTGAATTACTTCCACTTTGGCTTTGGGTTTTGTGGATAGCATTGGTGCTGACAATAAATAATGCGCTTTCCAAACTATTAACGTTCAAAGCGCCGATATTATTAGTGGTATTTTTGGTCTGCGCGCCACCTAGCTATCTTGGCGCAGCTAACTTTGATGTAGTTTCTATCTCAATGCCTTGGTACATTTTTTGGCCAGCATTTGGCGCACTGTGGAGTGTGGGGTTCTATCTGATAGTGAGTTTTAATCGCATTTTATGGGGTACAAAGCTTGCGCAGTTGCCAGCAAATTGATAGCGTTTGATTACAAACCCACAGGATCCGGGGCGAAACGCAATAAAATAATAAATATTTCGTCGAATTTCGCAATTTTGGGGTTGCACATAAACGCAAAATGCATAAACATAGGTTTTGCTTAGGCAAATTATAAAGTTATAGGAATCTAATAATGAATAAAGCTCAACTAGTTGAAAAGATGGCGGCAGACGCAGAGATTTCAAAAGCAGCGGCAACCCGTGCTTTAGAAGCGTTTACTGGCGCAGTAACTAACACACTAAAAGATGGCGGTTCTGTTGCTTTAGTTGGTTTTGGCACATTCTCAGTAAAAGAGCGCGCTGCGCGTACTGGTCGTAACCCACAAACTGGCGCTGAAATCCAAATCCCAGCTGCGAACATTCCTTCGTTCAAAGCAGGTAAAGGCCTAAAAGACCAAGTAAATCCTTAATCCACTCGCTGGACAAGAAAAACCTCCCAAGTTGGAGGTTTTTTTATACCTCTCATATTCATTATATTTGATAGCGCTATCTTGAATTTGCTACTATCACCCCAATCTCGTATTTTTATCTAATAAGTTGTTTAATCAGTTTTCATGAAGCGTTCTAACCTTTTCGCCGTTATGTCATTACTCATGTTGTTATGGGTAGCTGCTGCGTGCGCGACAGGAACGCCTGATAATCACTTATCCCATACTTCTGATCCGCACAGCACGAGCTTCGAAAACATCACCCAAAAGGGCCTCGCTGACTCCAATCAGTTACCCAGTAAGCCAAGTCCTGCGAATCCAATAAAGCTCAGTGGTGAAACCACGCATCACGAAAAGGGCTTATTGCCGGAACGCGAGCGTACTAGTCACCCTAGTTATTTTCTACATCCTAAACAACAAGCCGAATATGCGCTTGTATTTGAGCTTGCAGCAGAAAAATATGTACCGGCATCAGTCTATGACATCAATAGACCTAAACCCATACCTTGGTATATGTGTGATACTCGGCCAAATAATGGCTTTATCGACAACTGTAAGCCGGCAAACTTAACCTTCAAAGGCAGCCTCAACTTCGCCTCTTAATCATTATCTACTACCAATAAAGCACCCAAATAGTAGTTTTTGATACCAGCACCCTAACGCCTGTATGACCAGTACTCGTTAGCAAATCGGTATCGCTCAGATAGATAATGGAAAAATATGAAAGATATAAATTCGCCAACGAGGTCATCAACCCCTCGTGGTACAACCGCGCGTGCAAAACGCTTTTTTACCGCGCTTATTGTGTTCCTGTTGCTCCTTTGTGCACTACCAAACTTGTATCCCAATAAGAATTTGATTCAAATTCAAGCAAGTAGTAACGAGGCTGTGTCTCTGTCGCTGCCTGAGCTTAAATCTCAACTAGAAGGCGAGGGATTCAAAGTCAAGCAAATCGAGTCTCATCAAGGTGGCTATTTAGTTGAACTTGAAAACCGCACGCTAACCGCCGAAGCGCGTGCTTATATGGCTGAGTCTCACTCAAAGCTAAGTGTTAAGGTTGTTAGTGCTTCAACAATGCCACAGTGGTTAGAAAGCACAGGACTCAAACCTATCAAGCTAGGACTAGACTTGGACGGCGGTGTGTTGTTCGTACTCAAGGTGGACACAGAACAAGCGGCGCAAAATAAACTTCAGTCACTCGCAGACGAAGCCAATAGCCTACGGATCAAAAATCGTTATCGTAACCTATCTATTCCTCAAGTTATCAGTGGCGAGCAGGTTGAGGTCATTGCTAAAGCGCAAGGGCAAAATGAACTCGTTGCGCTTACTGCGACACTGCGCGAGCTCTATCCACAATTTACCAGTACAACTCATAAACAAGGCAGTTTAACGAAAGTGAATTTCCGTTTTGCCGAAGCGAAAAAAGCAGAGTTCGATAAGCAGTTAATGACCCAAGCGATGTCTACTTTACGCTCGCGTATTGAGGAACTTGGGATCACAGAAGCGGTTACGCAACGTCAAGGCACTAATTATATACGAATTGAACTACCTGGCGTGCAAGACCCAGAACAAGCCAAGCGTATTATCGGCGCAACAGCAAAGCTTTCATTTCATGCATTACAAGAAATGGGAGGTCAAAAATTAAAGGATAAATCTGGCGCTTTGGTTTCAGTCGACCCAGTTGCCATTTTTGGCGGGGATGAAATAGAGTCCGCAACAGCAGGAAGAGACGAATACGGAAAGCCTTTAGTGCAACTATTCTTATCTTCTCAAGGCGGTGAAAAGATAAACCGATTTTCTAGAAACAATGTTGGTAAACCAATGGCCACCGTATTCAGCGAATATTACGCGGATACAAAAGGAGAGATTAAGCGCAAAACGGAAGTGATTTCAGTAGCCACTATTCAACAAGTATTAAATACCCGATTCAGTATTACCAATATGCAGTCAATGGAACGCGCGCAGGAGTTAGCATTATTGTTGCGGGCGGGTTCTCTAGACGCACCAATCACCATTGTGAAAGAGCAAACCATTGGTCCTTCATTGGGCGAAAAGAATATTGAAAGCGGCTTTAAAGCTTTGGCGTTAGGGCTAAGCCTAACTTTGCTGTTTATGGCAGTATGGTATCGCAAGCTAGGCGCAGTGGCCATTACCTCATTACTGGTAAATTTAGTTTGCCTGATTGGATTAATGTCGCTGCTTCCTGGTGTTGTGCTTACCTTACCCGGCATTGCGGGCCTAGTTTTGACTATCGGTATGGCCGTCGACACCAATGTGATTATTTTTGAGCGAGTTCGCGAATTACGACGTAAAGGCATCGGGATGGTTACTGCATTAAAGCAAGGTTATCAACAAGCCATGTCGAGTATTATCGATGCTAACTTAACCACGATGATAACTGCTCTTATCCTACTCGGTATCGGTTATGGACCAGTAAAAGGGTTCGCGATCACCTTGGCGCTGGGCATAGTAACCAGTATTTTCGCCGGTGTGGTCGTCTCCGGTATGTTATCAGAATCTCTTTATTCAAAATCACGTAAAGGCGTAAAGTAAAATGACAAGTAAAACGCAAAAGGCAAGGTTCGTCGGGCTAATTTCTGGATTGTTACTTGTCCTTGCAAGTCTCATAGCCATCACCCAAAAAGGCATTGTATTAGGCCAAGACTTTACCGGCGGTTACGTTACGGTTATCGACTTACCCAAGCAAAAGAGCCAAACAGAAATGCAAAACAAGCTAGCTGAGCTTGGTGTTCAAGATGCGCGAATTGATCTGCAAAACGATGGTAGCTGGCGAGTTTTCCAAACCCCTGAGTCCACCGATGAAGCACACGTCAAACAGTGGATAGAAGGACTTGAAACACAATGGCAAGCAAGCGTATTAGACGCCAGTTATCTTGGTGCGCAGGTGGGTAATGAGTTAATCGAACAAGGTGGCCTTGCAGGTATATTCGCATTACTTAGTGTATTGATTTACTTGGCGTTTAGATTTGAGTGGCGCTTAGCGGTCTCCGCAAGTATCGCGCTTTTTCATGATGTGATTGTGACGCTAGGTTTGTTTGCAATAACGCAAGTAGAATTTGACTTAACCGTGCTTGCAGCGCTGCTGGCGATTATTGGTTACTCACTCAACGATTCGATTGTGATTGGTGACAGAGTTAGAGAGCTTTTGTTCGAAGAGCAGTGGAAAAACAGTCCCGTGGGCAATACCATAGACCAAGCGATAAAGGATTCAATGAGCCGCACGCTTATCACCTCATTAACGACGCTCACAACGGTGTTAGCGATATGGTGGTTAGGCGGCGCAGGACTTAATAGTTTTGCCATGGCGTTGTGTTGTGGCATTCTCATTGGTACTTTGTCTTCCTTGGCAATTAGCGCAACTTTACCGCAGTTTTTAGGCTTGTCGTTTAACAACTACCTAAAAGAAGAATCTGAGGCAGCGAAACAGCAACTCGCTGAGCCATAAGCGTTATATTCGATTTAGGTTAAAAAAGTAGCGATTGCTCTTTTTTAACCTTGTCGTGCTGATGTATAATCCGCACTTCGAAAGGAGCCGGATAAGGATTAATGTCAAAATATAGTTATCAGACTCGGTGCGGGAAAGTAACCCTCTGGACCGAGCAAAATATCCTCTTTGCCTGTTTCGAAGGAAATATTAATGAGTCTATGATCCATTATTTTTCTAGGGCATTAGAGCAATGTCGAGCTGAGATCCATTCTTCGACATGGGGTTACGTAAGTTATTCCGAAAAGGCCATAGCTGCGACACCAGAAGCCTACAAGTTACTGGTAAACACAGCAAAGCGCTGTTTGCAGTTAGGCTGTGTTAGTGCTGCGTATGTGTTGAAGTCGGCAATTGCGAAAAGCCAGATTGAAAAAATGCGCAAAGAAATTGGCATGCCAGAGCCATTAGATCAAGTTTTATTTGCTGATGTAAGCGCTGCCATTGAGTTTGTAAAAAGTACTTTAGCTACACCTGAAAAGTTGTCGGTATAAGACATCCTAATTCTATATAAGTGACGTTGCCTATTGGGACGAGCATTTATAATCAGTTTGATTGCGCCTTCACTGTTAAGGCCTCATTGGGCCGCATCTCGCAACGTGCGATGATGCGGTTGTTTTTATCTTCTTCCTGTCTAAGCAACATACCTTCGTCATTCTTTGTCCACCACACAAACCCATCACCTTGATATTTTGCACCGCTGGCTGAACGAGCAATCTTCATCTTAACCACTTGTTCGTTAAAATGGACAGTAGCCTTATCACTGTCGTTGTAGTCAACCTTTATCACCGAATCATTATCACATTGATAGCGGCTAAGTGTTTCACTAAGCTCAATTTTACGATTTGAGATGTCCTCGCCACATGCACTGAGAACAGCGCTAATTAAAACAGCAAAGGCAATTTGAGATTTCATAAACAGACTCCGGCGAGAAAAAGACGGTATCTGATAATTTAGCGTAAGCGGATGAAGTTAAGGTGAATAGTGTGGTTACAAGGCAATAAAAAGCAGCATAAAAAAGGCCCAACGGGCCTTTAAACATGATTACAAGTTATTAATCCTTTACTGGAATGGTATTGGGGGGACTCTGCGCTTCACGTATTTTTGGCGTGTATAATCGCTTAGTCATCGCCGTAAAGAAAATAGGCGTAAACAATAGACCAAATAAGGTAACCCCTATCATTCCTGAAAATACTGCAATCCCCATGGTTTCGCGCATTTCAGCACCCGCACCAGTTGCTAGTACCAGAGGTACAGCCCCTGCGGTAAAGGCAATTGATGTCATCAAAATAGGACGTAAACGTAGTTTACATGCCTCAATAATTGACTCCAAATTAGTCTTGCCTTGCTCGTACTCTTCTTTTGCAAATTCCACCATTAGGATTGCGTTTTTGCACGCTAAAGCAACCAAAACGATAAGAGCAATCTGGGTAAAGATATTATTATCGCCGCCTGTTAGCCACACCCCAACCAATGCTGACAGTATGGTCATTGGCACAATGAGGATGATTGCAAATGGTAGCTTTAGGCTTTCGTATTGCGATGCCAAAACCATAAACACCAAGAGTACAACCAGTGGGAAGATATACACCATCACATTACCCGCGAGGATCTGCTGATAGGTGACTTCAGTCCACTCAAATGCCATGCCTTCGCTAAGCGTTTCGTTTAGCACTGCTTCAATTGCCATTTGCGCTTGATCCGAAGAATATCCGGGCGCAGGGCTGCCATTTAACTCGGCAGTAGGGTACCCGTTATAGTGCATAACGCGATCAGGCCCCGTTGTCGGCGTGACTTTGAGTACCGCGCCAAGTGGCACCATTTGACCGTAGTTGTTTCTTACTTTGTAAGACAGAATCTGTGCAGGATCTGCCCGAAAATTAGCGTCAGCCTGAGCGGTAACCTGATAAGTGCGACCAAATAAGTTAAAGTCATTGACGTACATTGAACCTAAATAGATCTGTAATGCATTAAACACTTCCTCGAGCGGTACGCCTTGTACCATTGCTTGCTCACGGTCGATATCAATGTCCATTTGTGGTACTTGGATCCTAAAGCTTGAGTACAGTCCCATTAGCTCCGGTTGCTGCTGCGCTTTTGCGATCACTGCTTGTAAGTCAGAGAATAGCTTCTCAAAGCCAAGATTTGCTCTATCTTCAATTTGCAGTTTAAATCCACCTGTGGTGCCCAACCCTTGTATTGGTGGCGGTGGGAAAACCGCGACAAACGCTTCATCTATGATGGCAAACTTCTGATTAAGCTGCGCAGCGATTGACGACGCATACAACTCTGGTGACGTACGATTTTCAAATTTATCTAGGGCAACAAATACAATCCCGCTATTTGGGCTGTTTGTAAAACCATTTACTGAAAGCCCAGGGAAAGACACGGAATGTAAAACGCCTGGAGTCTGTAGTGCAATTTGTTCCATCTCACGTACAACGGCTTCTGTTCTATCCAAACTTGCAGCGTCTGGCAGTTGGGCAATCGCAACAAGATACTGTTTGTCCTGTTGTGGAATAAAGCCGCCAGGGATGGTGCTAAACAACTTAGTAGTAGCAAAAATTAACCCTAAATAAACCACCAACACAATGGTGCTCAATCTAATAAGCTTTTTTACTAGTCCAACATAACCGTGAGCTGCCTTATCAAAAAAGCGATTAAACGGTTTGAATAACCACTGACCAAACAATTTATCTAACACTACTGTGAGTTTGTCTGGTTTAGCACCGTGCGGCTTTAATAGTAGTGCAGCTAGCGCTGGTGATAATGTTAATGAGTTAAATGCCGAGATCAGCGTCGAAATCGTGATCGTGAGGGCAAACTGTTTGTAAAACTGGCCTGACAAGCCGGTAATAAAAGCAGTTGGAATAAACACCGCACAAAGCACCAATGCAATCGCTATAATAGGGCCTGTCACCTCTGACATCGCTTGTTTAGTTGCTTCAAAGGGCGCAAGGCCGTTTTCAATATTACGCTCAACGTTTTCAACCACGACGATGGCATCATCGACCACTATACCGATTGCGAGTACCAAACCGAACAACGACAAAGTATTGATAGAAACACCAAGCCACTGCATTGCAGCAAAGGTACCAACTAACGATACTGGCACTGCCACGAGCGGAATAATAGAAGCGCGCCATGTTTGCAAGAATAAGATAACGACTAATACCACAAGTACAATGGCTTCTAATAATGTCGAAATTACCGCATCGATTGAGCCGCGAACAAAGATTGTCGGATCGTAAACGATATCGTATTCAACCCCTTCAGGAAAACGTGTCGATAACTCTTTCATGGTTTCACGCACCTGATCCGACAGCTCTATCGCATTAGAGCCAGGACGCTGAAAAATCGGCATTGCCACCGCTTCGTTACCATCTAGCAACGCTCTTAATGCGTAGTTATCTTGTCCAAGCTCAACTCGACCAATATCTTTGAGCCTAGTGATCGCGCCATCGCTCGATACGCTAACAATAATATTGTCAAATTCACTGGTATCTGCCAAACGGCCTTTAACGTTTAACAGAATTTGAAATTGATTTTCATTCGTTGTAGGTTGAGCACCTAAAGAGCCAGCTGCTACTTGGCGGTTTTGTTGCTGGATTGCTCGGACCACATCGCTTGCGGTTAAGTTTCTTTCAGCCAATTGCTCGGGGTTTAGCCATATCCGCAACGCGTATTTACCGCCGCCGAATAGCTTTACATCACCCACTCCCGGCAAACGCGCAATCTGATCTTTGACATAAATATCGGCATAGTTAGAGAGGTAGCTTGTATCATGCGAGCCACTTGGCGATACCAAGTGCACCACCATAGTGAGATCTGGAGACGCCTTCTCAGCCACAACCCCTAAACGTTGTACTTCTTGCGGTAACCTTGGAATAGCGCTATTTACACGGTTTTGCACTTGAACTTGGGCACGGTCAAGGTCAGTGCCAAGTGCAAAAGTCACGGTAAGCGTTAAACGACCATCACTGGTTGCTTGAGAAAACATATACAGCATGTTCTCAACACCATTGATCTCTTGCTCAAGTGGCGTTGCAACGGTTTCAGCAATGACTTTTGGGTTTGCACCGGGATAGGTTGCAGATACCACAACCGTCGGCGGCACCACCTCTGGATACTCGCTCACGGGAAGCTGAAATAGGGAAATGGCCCCTGCGATTAATATCACGAGCGACATCATCGCCGCAAAAATAGGGCGCTTAATGAAAAAATGGGAAAATTTCATTATTAGTTTAATCCTTGTGAAGAATCGCTTGGCGTCATCGCAACCACTTCTGTGGCAATGTTATCTGGCAAGGTAAGCGTCACGGAATTTGGGCTTATCGGCATGCCTGGTCCTACACGCGCAGGACCATTAACAGCGATACGCTCTCCTGCGGCTAAACCCGACTCAACAGCACGAAATTCGCCATAGCGGTTACCCAGTGTGATCAGACGATATTCAAGTGTATTAGCGTCGTTGACGACAAGAACAAAACGATTTTTAAGATCTGTACCCACTGCGCGGTCTGGAATTAATACTCGATCGTTTTGCTCACCGGATGAAAGACTCACTCGCGCAAACGAGCCAGGTCGTAATTGTCCACTGTGATTATCAAAAGAAGCGCGTACTTTTAGGGTTCCGGAGTGTTCATCAATGGCGTTGTCAATAAAGTCTAGCTCACCCATGACTGGCTGTGACTCACGGCCCAATAGCTGTAATTTCACAGGAAGCGGCTCACCTTCCGTCACTGATGCAAACTGGCTATTCCAAGTGCGCTCGTCGATATCAAAGTACGCATACATCTTGTCGGTTGCGACTATCGTAGTGAGCAAGGTGTCGTTTGCTCTAATGGTGTTACCTTGAGTGACCTCTGCAAATGAAATTTTACCGCTGATTGGTGCTGTGATCTTGCTAAACTCTAAGTTTAACTGAGCTGCTTTATATGAAGCGCGAAGTGCATCTAGTTCGGCTTCACGCTGTGCGGTAAGCGAAACACGGGCATCGACTTCTTCGGTTGAAATCGCTTTTTGCTTGCTTAAACGAAGCGCACGCGCTGACTCACTTTTTGCTTGCGAAAGGGCTGCTTCGGCACGTTTCACTTGTGCGGCAAGGCTGGCAACCTCAGCCAAGAAAGTTCTATCGTCCAGCTCAAATAAAACATCGCCTTGGTGCACCGTATCTCCTTCTTTGAAGTTTACCGAGCTGATAACACCTGTGACCCGAGCGCGAAGTGCGACTTCGTTTGGAGAAGAGAGGCGTGTTGTATAGGTGTGCCAATCAGCAATACTAATTTGCGGTGTTGCTGCTACATCAATTGGTTGAAGAGGCGGAGTTTGACTGCTTGCCTGCTCAGCTTCGCCACATGCACTTAGCAGTAGCAAAGCAGAAATAATCGTTGCGAGTTGCGTTGGTTTTAACATAGTTCCTCCTTTGTGTATGGAGGTAACTATACGTTTCATTTGTTGCATTAAACATAAGTGAAATGGAATATAATTGGTGCCAAACTAGAATCAATCGATGTAAATAACGAAATCAAAATGTCTTTTTTGTGTGATTTGCGCGAGATCTAAGATAAATCTTCCCGATTGATTTAAAATAACAAAAAGCCTAACGGAATTGAATTATGTCTAACGCTAACCATTTACAACCCCTACTGAGTGGCGTGCTCAATAAAAGTGACGATGCAGTTGCTATTGTTAGCAACAAGTCGATTCTTGAATTTTGTAATAAAGCAATGACAAAGCTAATCGGACAACCCTCGTCTCACATAACAGGGCGTACACTGAGTAATATCTTTGACCCACAAACAGACGATGCGTTTGATGACAGAATCGACGGCGATGAACTCACGGAATGGTTTTTAGGCTTAAGCAACGGCTGTGAATTAGACTATCCAGAAATTGAAATTGATACCTTAAGCGGTGAGTTCTTCAGATTACGATGTTTTTCGCTGCAAGATGATACCTTTGTTATCTACGGAGATAACATCACCACAACAAAAGCAATGCATAGCGAACTCGAACACTTACGTAAAGAACTTGATTTTATTACCAAAACTGATCCATTAACGGGCGTCGCCAGTCGTAGGCAGCTAAGCGATAAAATTGACAGTCAAATTAGGTTATATGAACGTTACAGAACACCATTTAGTGTGATATTGACCGACCTCGATAATTTCCGTGCAATTAACGAGCAATTTGGCCATGAAGCAGGGGACATAGTGCTGGTTCATGTAAGCTCGCTACTCTCAGAAATGTTACGAGACACGGATTTAATAGCTCGGCTAGGTGGAGAGGAATTTGCCCTGGTACTCCCTAATACCGGCTTAGAGGGGGCAATCTTAGTCGCCGAGCGGGCACGCATTATGATAGAGCAGGCATCATTTCAAATTGCAGTCGGTGAAGAGGTCGATATTACCAGTTCATTTGGGGTTGCAGAATTTGGCGCAGGTGAGTCTGGCGTTGAAAGCATTATTCGTCGTGCAGATACGATGTTACAAGAAGCCAAAAGCAGTGGCAGAAATCGAGTTGTTCCAAATCCGCACTAATTAAGACCAATCGTTAAATTGTAATAATGCTTAACTAAGCTAGTTCCTTCAAGTAGTAGATAAGTGCGCCCAATATGGCGCATTTTGCAGTTAAGGAACAATAATAATGGCAAGTTTTACCCGTCGAGATTTTATTAAAAGTGCATTAATGGGCGTTGGCGCAGCAACAATTAGCGTTTCGTTAGTAGGTTGCGGCAGCAGTGATAGTAAAGCGGTTGCAAGCAACGATTTTGCTGTCGCATTTAACCATGGTGTCGCAAGTGGCGACCCTTTAGCAGACAGCGTTATACTGTGGACGCGAGTCAGTCCTGAAGGTACACCTAGCAGTGTGGATATCACTCTACAAGTATCAGAGTCTGAAGATTTTGGAGTCTTACTACAAAGCCATCAGCTTGCCGCATTAGCAAAAAATGATTACACCGTTAAAGTAGACCTTAATGGCCTGACTGCAAATAGCCGCTACTTTTATCGCTTCGTCACTAAGGAAACGCATTCCCCCATAGGTAAATGCAAAACCTTGCCCGTTCACGATGTAACTGAGGTAAAACTTGCAGTCATGTCTTGTGCAAATTATCCGGCTGGTTACTTTCATGTTTACGCAGAAGCTGCAAAACGCAGCGATTTAGACGCGGTGTTGCATTTAGGTGATTACATATACGAATATGGTATGGGTGGGTATGCCACTGAAAATGCCGACGCCATGGGGCGAGGGCTGGATGCAGATAATGCGAGCGAGATTATTTCATTAAATGATTATCGTCGTCGCTACGCAAAATATCGTACGGACCTTGGTCTGCAAGCTCTCCACGCCAGTACGCCATTTATTGCGGTATGGGATGACCATGAAGTATGTAATGACTCATACATAGATGGCGCTGAAAACCATAACGAAGGAGAAGGGGAGTACACAGCCCGAAAGCTTGCTGCACTGCAAGCCTACTATGAATGGATGCCTGTGCGTCCGATGGTTAAGGATCAACTTGAGAGCCTCTATCGTAAATTTGAATTTGGCGACTTGTTATCACTTTATATGCTAGATACTCGTCATGAGAGCCGCGCAAAAGCACTCGACTATCAAGATTATATTGACCCTACAACAGGACAAGTAGATTTTGCCGGATTTCAGGCGGATCTCACCGCGCCTTCACAACAGCTATTGGGCGTAAACCAATTGACTTGGCTCACAGATAACTTAAAGACATCTGCGGCGAAATGGCAAGTCTTAGGGCAACAAGTATTGATGACCAAAATGATGATCCCAGCCGAGCTGCTCATGTCTCTTGCCAACCCTTCTGCACAAATGTCGACGCAATTAACAGAGCTTGCTCAAATAAAGGGAAGAATGCTTGCTGGTGACTCAACGTTGTCAGAACAAGAAAAAGCGCGAGTCACGTTTACCGCACCTTATAATTTGGATGCATGGGACGGCTATCCGGTTGAACGTGAAGTGATTTTACAAACAGCAAAAGCGGCCAATAAAAATTTAGTAGTCGTTGCTGGAGATACACACAACGCCTGGTCTGGTAAACTCTGCGATGCAAGCGGAGCTGTTTGTGGTCAAGAGTATGCCACAGCTTCTGTCAGCTCTCCGGGGCTTGAGCATTACTTGCAATTAGGCGATGAGCAAGCGCTACAATTCGCTGAGGTATTGCAATTATTAGTCGATGATCTTGAATATGCCAATATTCATCAGCGTGGTTATTTAACGCTTAATTTTACAAAAGAGAAGGTGGAAAGTGAGTGGCATTTTGTCAATACAGTTAAGCAAGAGCAGTTTGAAAGTCACAATAAACAGCGCGAGCTTATTCTGTAGGTACGGCAAGCTATTCGCGCTACGCTTTATGTACAGCTTAGTAAAAAGTGTGTAAAGGGGCTTTACAGCCCCTTGCATTTAGCTATTTTATCTTGCGAAAGAAGCGGTGTTACCTTAAATGGCTTCTTTTTACCTCCCTTAACTTTAACCTTTGCAATATCTAAATATTGAAAGTCTCCTGGGGCGTTAAGACGCCATAAATTCTTTGACTGTTCAGAAAAGCAAAACTCTCCCGTATCTCCATGTATCAACAGCAACGGATAACTGAGTTGAGCCGCATATTCTGCGAGTGCTTCTCGATATAACTGATAACCGTCGCACTTAGCTTTTGAGTTTTTATCACAACGTCCTGAGTGCTTCTCTTTTTGATACAGGTCAGCTTGTAGAAATATCACCGCGGCTTTATGGCTTGGTGTTAGCAAGCTATCCAACCACTTAATATTCTCTACATCACGACGATGGGACTCTTCGTGCACTACTTTTTTATCGGATAATAAGATTTGTCTGCGACCATTGTTGGTGCCAGGTACATGCAAAGTTAAAAACTGCACATCATCCACTATCCAAGATTGATTTTCAGGTACTGTTTGCTGACGTTTAAACTTTGGAAGGTTAGGTATTTGCACCGCAAAGTGTTTACGGATGAAATCCAATCTTTCTAACTCATCAAACCTAGGGTTCAGAGTTTCGCGGTCACAGTCAGTCCAATCATTATCTCCGGGCGTGAATACAAAAGGTTGGCTACTCACACTTGAGATCAGGGCATAATTATCTTTAAGCAGCTGGTCTGTACAGGGCTCAGCACCGGATTTCATATCACCTACGTGCACCATAAAATCATGCTGTATATCGTTTACCTTTTCACGCAGTGCACCATTTGGCATCAGCATGCTTCTGTCTATCTCCGTATAAGGCATATCACCAAAGACTAAAAATGACGTAGCCGAGGCCTGAAATACACTGAGCATAGGCATCACTGCCATGACGAATAATTTAACGAGCTGCACAATAATTCTCCTTTATGTTAGCCCCTATAATACATCAACTCTGTGACAGAAGAAGTCGCTCTCTCAATAAAAAACGCCGCTAATTGCGGCGCTTTACTACTTAAGATGTTTTTCGAAAAAAGCTAAAAACTCAGTAAGCGTCTTCACTCTATGTGCTTGATAACTCAGATGGTGGTTGCCATCCTCGAGCTCTATGTATTTGAATTTCTTGTTATGATCTTCAAGTTCATCTGCCATGTCACGACTATGATTCACAGGCACGACTTTATCGTCATCACCATGAATAAGTAACACGGGGCGGTTAATCTGCTTAGCGTAGTTAACAGGAGATTGTGCCTCAAGTTTATCAGTATCTTGTCCAAATTGGTCACGAACAAGCTCTTTGTTTGTGAAAAAGCGCGCACGACTGACTATCGATTCTAAGTCTGTAACACCAGCAAAACTTGCTGCACATTGAAACGTTTCAGGATGTTTTACAACAGCCATCAGTGCCGCATAGCCGCCGTAACTCGCACCACCTATACAAATTTTATTTTTGAGTGCATACTTTTCTGCAATCAACCAGTTTGCCGCATCTTGTAAGTCATCTTGCATCTTTCCTCCCCAACCTTGATTTGCTTCATTAAAGAAGTCAAAGCCATAACCAAAAGAGCCTCTAAAGTTAGGTTGGAAAACCACAAAGCCTCGGCTTGCCAATAGTTCAGACCAATAATCAAAGCCAGCGTAGTCGCGAGAGTATGGTCCACCGTGTGGAAAGATGATTGTGGGAGCAGCCGCATCGAATGCTTTAGGTAGGGTTAAGTAACCCTCAATTTCAAGGCCGTCACGGGCTTTAAACGATACCCTTTGTTTGCCCAAATAATTGTCACCAGTAATATCTGGATATAAACGTCCTAACCCCGCTAAAGAGCTGGTTTCTCTGTCACCAATCAGGTACGTACCAGAGTCTTGGTCAGAATCGCCGTACGCAATGTATTTTTTATTATCCGCGCTCATACTTATTACAACGGTGTCGTAGCTTGGTAATGCCGCCTTGAGTGAGCGTTGTAGGAGTTTGCGGTCTTCGTCCCAATAGACTCTCGAGTTATCAAGATTGGAATGGCTGAAGCCTATGGCTCTACCGTCGTGTGAATAAATGATACTGCCATCAAAATCATAGTCTGGATCGGAGAAAATAAGCTGAGGTAAAAGCGGGCGCTTAGTAATGTCTGCTTTAAACAGCGCATTTTTACCATTATGAAGTGCGGTTAGAAAAATGATATTTGGATCTTTATCAAATCCAAGAATACGAATAGCTTCTGGGCCACGAGCCTGAAAAGTGTAGAAATCGGTTAGATCCTTCGTTTTGTTATCATAGAGCATATAATAAGCTTGGATCCCTTCAAACCCATAACCCATTCTTACATTGCCTTGCTGATCGGCTATCCAGCTAGATATTTTTCTTCTTGCTCGAACAACTTTCTCGCGTCTACCTTTAGCTATGTCTAAGATATAAACGCTCGGCTTGTTTGCCATATCGAAGTCAGTTTGTACCAATATCTTGTTTGGTTGTTCTGGCAGTATGCTAATGACATCGTCTTGAAATTGGGCAGGAATTTCATTGCGATAAGCACGGTTGATTTGAACCAATTCATCCGTAGGGTTTTTTAAATCAAATTTAAATAAACGAGATGTTGTGTACTTTACGCCTCGCTGCACTTTGGTGTAATTAGCACCAAATAAGAGCATGTCATCGCTGGCCCAATCGTACCAACCAAGTGCTATCGTTTTATTATCAGTTTGCAATATATAGTTTTTTTTATGCGTTTTTAGGTCATGAACAGTAAGAACGAGATTTCCTTCATAATTTTGTAAATACGCAACTGCTTTACCACTGGGTGAGAGTGAAACTTTACTCATATTAGGGAGTTGCGCGTAACTTTCAATAGGTAACTGAGCGTTAGCAGAGCTAGTGCATAAAAGTGCAATAGCAAATAGAATTATATTTTTCATTTTTAGATAAGATGTAGAATGTTTTATGTGTCTTTAATTTGGCGACATTATTCCCTATTTTGAGGCTAAACTCCAATCTATATGCTTTGGCATACACTATCATTAGCGATAATTTAGGAAAAGTGAGAGCAAAAGTTCGCTACATTGCTCTCACCTTAACGCCGTTGAAATGAAAGCTGCGTACACACCAGTTAATGCGTACGCAGATTGAAACTAACTTTTAGTCTACTATACGTTTATTGGATTTGAGGCGTGAATTTTGTAATCGGTATAACCTTGTTCGCTACCACCAAATAATGTATCAGGCTGATGTTCGTTTAAGTACAAGTCATTTGCCAGTCTGTAGGGCAAATCAGGGTTTGAGATAAAAGGACGACCAAACCCAATCATATCAGCCCAACCTTCATTAAGAGCTTGTTGGGCGCGCGCTTTAGTATACTTTCCGGCATAAATTAACACGCCATTAAATGCCTCTTTAATTGCGTATTTAAATTTCAGAGGCATATCTGGCGCGTCTTCCCAATCCGCTTCTGCGATGTGTACGTAGCACACGTTGAGCGCATTTAGCTGTTTAATTGCCCCGAGGTATGTCTGCTCAGGGTTTTCATCAACTGTACCATTTAAGGTAGTAAGCGGCGCAAGCCTAACGCCCACTTTGTCACTGCCTATCTCGTCACTCACAGCTGTTACGACTTCACGCAAAAAGCGAATGCGGTTATCAACAGAGCCACCATAGCCATCAGTCCTTTGATTTGAGTGAGAGTCTAAAAATTGATTAATCAAATAACCGTTCGCTGCATGTAGTTCAATTCCATCAAATCCTGCCTGCATCGCGTTTCGTGCTGCGTGTCGATATTCGTTAATTACATTATTGATGTCTGCTTGGGTCATTGCTCTTGGTGTTTGTGCTTGAATAAAATCAGGGGAGTCATTTTCATCGATGAAAACTTTCACACCCTGAGCTTGAATTGCTGAAGCTGAAATCGGCTGAATCCCACCAGTGTTACTTTGGTGAGATACTCGCCCAACGTGCCAAAGCTGCGCAAACATAACACCGCCAGCATCATGCACTTGTTTTGTGACTTGTTTCCAGCCAGCAACTTGGGCGTTTGAATAGATCCCCGGTGTCCAAGCATACCCCTTACCGAGTTGCGATATTTGCGTCCCTTCACTAATAATTAAACCAGCCGTTGCACGCTGTGCGTAATAGGTTGCCATCAACTTGTTAGGGGTATCCCCGGGTTGACTCGCCCGTGAGCGGGTCATAGGCGGCATCACTATACGATTGTTAAGTGTTTTACCTGCTAAATTAATTGACTCAAACAAATCAGCCATTTGGCCTCCTCAACGTTTACTTAAACAATGAGAAGCTTAACCGTTTAAAATATCTTCATTAACCGCAATAAATACAAAATATATTTGTAAAAAATGAAAAACTATAGCGTGAGCCTAGGCCCAATGTAGTCTAAAAATGCCGAAATCCGAGAGGATACACCACTATTTTGATAATACACGGCTTGTACTGCTTCTCTGCGATTTGGCGAAATAATTTGCTCGGTAAAAACTTCAACAAGTCTTCCGGCTGTTATATCTTGCCTCACCATAAAGTTAGATAGCAGTGCAATGCCATGGCCAGCAATACACAATTGCCTCACGGTCTCACCACTGGATGCGCTAATGGAAAACTTGAGCTGTTGCGGACTTTGTAAAGGCCAAACGTTGAGATGTGGGGCATCGGTAAAACCTATCAAGTTATGATATGGAAGATCAATCAGTGGTTCATTACCTACAAATTTACTTAAATAGCCAGGGCTTGCTACAAGATGAAGTTTACTGCGGCCCAGCAAACGCGCGTGAAGATTAGAGTCAGCCAAGTCACCAATTCGTATTGCGATATCGGTTTTATGCTCTAGCAAATCGATGATGCTGTCATGACTCGTTATTTCCAAAGTAATATCGGGAAAGGCCTCATTAAAACCTTTTAATATAGGCGTAAGCTGGTGAAAAACGAAAGGACTTGCAGCATCAACTCTTAATTTACCTGCCGGTGAAAATCGTAACAGCCTTAACGCCTCTTCGCCTTGCTCAATGGTATTGAGTGCCTGCCGCGCATGGCGTAAAAATAGCTCGCCTTCTTCGGTTAACTCTATCCGTCGAGTCGTTCGATTGAATAGGGTTACACACAGGGACTTTTCCAGTCGAGTTACTGCTCTTGACACCTTTGCAACTTGTTCGTCCATCAGATTTGCTGCAGCGGAAAAACTGCCAGTATCGACAACACAGATAAAAGCTTCTAGATCTTCGGTTTTAGAGCTAACGGTCATGTGTATTCCTTTTCATTTTCTACAAAAGTATTTTGTCATTTTCGCTATTTTTTGCAAATAAAAAAGCTTTCACACTACACCAACTTATTGCTTATCACTTTAAAAGGGTTATTTATGCCGCTTGCATTACTGGCGCTGACATTAAGCGCATTTGCCATTGGTACCACCGAATTTGTCATTGTTGGTTTAGTACCGACCATTGCTTCCGATTTATCAGTTTCGCTGCCAAGTGCAGGTTTACTGGTGAGTTTATATGCCATTGGCGTTGCTGTTGGTGCGCCCGTTTTAACCGCACTGACAGGGCGATGGAATAGAAAGTCTGTATTACTTAGTTTGATGGCACTCTTTGTTTTTGGCAATCTGCTTGCGTGGCAAGCGCCAAGTTATGAAAGCCTGATTTTGGCAAGGATCATGACAGGACTCGCTCATGGTGTGTTCTTCTCGATTGGCTCTACGATTGCAACTAGCCTGGTCTCAAAAGACAAGGAGGCAAGTGCCATCGCCATTATGTTCACGGGACTGACCGTTGCGCTCGTAACAGGAGTCCCTTTGGGTACTTGGATTGGCCAACAGTTTGGCTGGCGAGCCACTTTTCTAGTAGTTTCTGCTTTAGGTGTTATCGCTCTATTGGGAAGTGCATTATTAATACCAAAGAACCTAAAGCAAAACGTATCTGCCAGTCTATCTGAGCAGGCAAAGGTATTATTGCAACCCAGATTACTGCTCGTCTATCTTATGACCATACTCGGCTACGGTGGAACCTTTACGGCATTCACCTATCTTGCGCCAATTTTACAACAGGAAGCTGGTTTTAACGCCGCTACAGTCAGTATTATTATGCTGGTTTATGGTGTATCCGTTGCTGTTGGCAATATCTATGGCGGAAAATTAGCCGATAAAAAAGGGCCGATAAGCGCTCTGACCGTCATCTTCGCGTTACTCTCGGTCATTTTGGCTGTGTTGACATTTACCATGCAGTCGAAAATCGGCGTGGTGATCACAGTACTAGTGTGGGGAGCATTTGCTTTTGGAAATGTACCTGGTCTTCAGGTCTATGTTGTACAGCTAGCCGAAAAGTTTACTCCAAATGCGGTGGATGTCGCATCAGGGTTGAATATCGCAGCCTTCAACGTTGGCATTGCGCTCGGTTCTGTCTTAGGTGGCCAAATTGTTGAAAATATGTCGCTGCAGGACACTGCTTGGGTAGGGGCACTTATCAGCGCTGCAGCCTTATTAGCAACCCGTTTTAGTGGCTATCTCGATAACAGATCTTTATTGAAGGCTCAAGTTGTAGAGTAGGTGGTAGCTTATCATGGGGCCTTTTATTAAGAGAGTGCCACCTGAAGTGGCTCCTACGAAAAGGCGATCTGATTTAGTGAATAATTAAGCCTCAACAAAGTAGGAGCAGGTTAATCCTGCGAGCTTTTGCTAACAGATCGCCACCTGAAGTGGCTCCTACGCAAGGTAATCTGATTTAGCAAACATTCAAGTCACAACAAAGTAGGAGCAGGTTAATCCTGCGAGCTTTTGCTAACAGATCGCCACGTGAAATGGCTCCTACGCAAGGTAATCTGACCTACCAAATATTTAAGTCTCACCAAAGTAGGAGCAGATTAATCCTGCGAGCTTTTGTTAACAGTTCGCCACGTGAAGTGGCTCCTACGAAAGGAAATCTGACCTACCAAATATTTAAGTCTCACCAAAGTAGGAGCAGATTAATCCTGCGAGCTTTTGATAACAGATCGCCACGTGAAGTGGCTCCTACGAAAGGAAATCTGACCTACCAAATATTTAAGTCTCACCAAAGTAGGAGCAGGCTAATCCTACGAACTTTTGTTAACAGTTCGCCACGTGAAGTAGCTCCTACTAGGCTGTAAAGTGCGAGTACTACACTATTGTTTGGGGATCGCATTTCCTTTAAACGACACTCTGATATTCGTCACTTTACTTAAGTCATAAAGCTGTGGATTTTTCAGCTTAATTGACCAAGTGGTAAACGGAGTTGGTTTAAAGTAATTAATCGCATAATCGTTTGCGATTGCACCACTGGTGATTGGATCTATGCTCGTCGTTTCGCTATCTAACAGCTCGTAACTTACCAAACGGTATAACGACTCTGCACTAAATTGATAGGGTTGCCCTTTAAACCTATCTTGATATGAACCACTAGATCTTACTTCGATATCATAGCGCTGGTTCTCATTTAACCCCGAACCTTCTAGTACAACATTGACCTCGTCTAATCTAACTCGATCAAACTGGGAAAAATTAATATCTTCCAACGACAGCGTAAAACTCATTTCACCGTCTTGCGCAAAATCCAGCAATTGTTGCGGCGCATCTAACTCTTCTATGGTGAGCATAAAATCTTGAGGTCGAGGGTTAAAGCGTAATAATGACGCGGCCTCTTGCTCACGTAGCAAGGCTAGGTCAAGGCGGTATTCTTGATAACTTTGATTGAGGCTTGGTGTCACAATGGTGTCATCAAGAGACCAGTAGCTAAATGCCGCCTGATAGTTTGTTAATGCAACAAATATCGGACGTTTTAGATTATTCAAAGTCCGGAATAGCTGTTCCTCCATGCCCTGAATTTCATCTAGACTGTTTTGAGTGTTTTGTAAAAATGCATCTATACGATTGATTTGTTTAAGCTTTGCATCAGCGGTGATGCGCAAATCTATCTGTCTGGACTGCTCCTGGGCAATATCAATCTCTACAGCAACTATTGCCTTGCCATGATTAATCAACTTTTCGATAGCAACAAGGTAGTCGCTTGCACCATCAATATCTTCATCTATGGCTTTTTTCATTTGCGCCTTAGCGGTTATCAAAAATTCGTCCCAAATTCGATTTGCCTCTTCTTTGGTTGGAATGAGTGAGTTAAGGCGATTGAACTCTTGTGCAAGCTCACTGCTAGAAAACGGATCTGCAGTTTTTTGCGATAGCACGTTTAACTGTCCACTAACCGTTTGCACTTTATCCATTAATGACGCGATATCATCAATTTTGGTTTTTAACTCATTGATCTCTTGGATTGTGGCGGGCAAGCTCGCGACCAAGTCTTTCAGACCGCTGGTGTCACCCCCAGCAGCACCCGCAAATGCAGTGCCTGCACTAATTACGGTTTCAAGTACTTTAAGCCCAATTTCAGTGATTTTATCTAGTTTGTAGTCCAAAATTCCTTGTTGAAACTCGACCCCTGAATAGAAGACATTATTTTCTTGTCCGCTGAATGATGCTTTTTGTTCATCAAGTGTCTTTACCAAGCTCGTCAGTTGATCTACAGAGCGAGAGATAATTCGTTGCTCAGCAGATGCGACATCGAATAGGTTATTCTGCATCAAAGTGAGATCTTGGCGCTTGTTTTCTAAACTTCGGCCTTGTTGCTGAAAATTATTGTAGCTGTCCTGATATGCTTCCATCGCTTCAATATATGCTTTAATCGTTAACTCATAAAAGTCGCGGGATAGGCTAGGTACATAGTTTTTGTTAAGTGTTGCGTACGACAAAAACTGTTTAAAATTAGCAAGCTGCAAGTAAAAATTCTTTGCTTGAACGGAAGATTCTCTAACATCATGAGATACGTTTAAAATAGATTCAGGCCAGCTCAACATCTCAATACTCAACGCTGGATTTTGATCATAGATGGAAGCCGCCATATCGAATGACTTTTCAAATGCATCTAAAAAGTACTCTTTATGCACAGAGATAAGTGACGTTAACGCTGGTGAAATAGGCGTTGCGAACTTATTGCCTTGTATAACTTGATATAGTGTACCAAACGAGTCTGGAGCAATACTAAAGCGTTCAATTTCACCATCACTTGGCGAATGAGCTGTGATTATATTGATATTAGCCTCAACTTTATCAGCCATAAATACCAATGTTGATGCTTGCGCATTTTGGGTGTCTAAATTGATACTCACCGTACCATTACCCATTATTTTACGTGCGACGATAAAAATTCGTTTGTTTGGCGCATCGAAAATCATGTTTCGGTCTATTTCTAGAGTGTCAGCAGCAATGACGATAGTATTATGATCTCTTGCACTGGTAAGCACGTCATTCAAATTGACATGTAAGGCCGAGACCAAATAATTTTGTGTGTCTATCTGTTGTTGATTTGAAGTCGTAACGCTCGGTAGGTTTTGACTTAGCTCAAGATTATATAGCTCGTTCCAAGTCGCAGCTTGGCTCGAAAAAGCGCAGCCAATCAATAGGCTGAGTAAAGTTGGTTTCATAGTAACTCCTTATGTACCTGAGCATATTTAGCTCAGGTACTGTGATATATTCCTTATAGCAATAAGGAATGCATGTTGTATTTGATTACTGCTCAGAGATAGGTAGATAAGCGTTTTGCAAAAATGCTCTCGCTTTGTCTGAAATGTCTTTCCACGAGTTTGTTGCGCTGCTTGCAAGCGGAGATGAAACAATACCAGCTACCACAACATTAGCATTTCGAAGTGCATTTTCACTGTCTAGTTGCTCTAAGACTTCTTTAAGTGACCGCATATCTCCTAGTAGAGACTGCCAATGCACTTGCACTAAGCGTACATTATCGATTGCTTTGAGGATCTTATCATTCATGCCATCTACTTGACCTTTAGCAATCTCGTAAGATGCGGCCAGGCTCACTGAATGTGCTAGGTCTTTGTTTGAACTATCAATTTGTGCTTGAACCTTATCTATTTCATCTTTGAGTTCTTCGACTTGGCTGCCAAGCACAGAACCGCCGATTAACAACACTAAAGGTCCCCCAGCAGAGAGGCCTGCTACTATCTTCAACTTAGTGTCTTTTTCGTTGTTAAGACTGTTTAGGCGATTTTGCAAGGTACTAATTTTTTCGCGAATATTCGCAGGCTGATCTTTATTCAAGATATCAGCAAATGTACTCTCAAGCGTTTCCAACTCCCCTGTATGCGTAGTCAATCCCCCCTGAAAACTAATAAGTTCATTCACCACTTCTTCTGTTTTATTCAGGTTTGAGTCAATAAAACTCATAAAAGTATTGAGAAATGAAATTGCGGCTTGGCGACTCTGCTCAGCAGCTTGCATATCCCCCGTAAGTGAAGCGTTATGTAAGTTGGTTAATTGGCTGATAAACGGGTTAATTAACAGTGCATGAGTGTCTGAGTAGTTAGCAAGTTTTGTCGCTAAATCAATAACGCTAGGGTAGATATTATGATTCCAGTTTTGACCAGATGCGTTGATTTCTCCAAACGTTTCCATTAACGCTTTATAGTGGTTATTCAAAGGCGTGTTGTCAGGGTAGCGCGTTGAACTTCTAAATGCAGACTCGTTGTTTGGTAACCCAACAGCAGCTTGAGCGAATACTTGAATTGTGTGCCATTGCTCTTGTGTTAATAGAAAATCATCTGAACCAACATCTACAAACAAAGGTGCACCTTCAATATCTCCTTGAAGTGTATCGTACATAATTGGTGAGATTTCTGGGACGTCGGTATTCGCAGTTGCGAGCTGACTAAGCCCAAATAATTGGAGTGACGTTACGATAGCAATTGCGCTTTTCTTTAACTTAATTGATTTCATCTTTCATATTCCTTAATCAATCGGTGTTCTAACTGTTAAGTTGCACTAGACCTTTACCGGTCTCCAAAGTGCAACTGAAGATAAAAGTGCATGTAGTTAATTTGTTAACCAAATGTACTTTTAATATTATTGATATAGGGATAATAAGAATGGAAGAATTTCTACACTTTCTAACAAATTGAGCGGTTTAGTTGCATTCCCAATAACACCAAACACCACGGTATACAATCTACAAAACAACAAATTAAGTAAATAAAAGTTAACAAAAGCAAGCTAAAACTTGGCCATCTAAAGCTTTAGATGTAGAGGAATTTGTTACAGACAGATAGTCAACAGTTTATTTTTACAGCCACTTTCGCTCAAAATTCAACCTTAATTAAACTGTTTCATAAAATCGAACTCAATGTTTCTACCGCTGTAAATGAGACGCACATTCTTTGTTGAGAAAATAAATTCAATCTATTGTCAGCCATCTGATCTTGTATAGAAAAATCAAAGTAACTGCCCGTTAGCGCAGCCACTTTAAGTTATCTAAATGACTTAAAAATTCAAACAAGGTTAAACCTAAAACGATTAAGAAAATTATCAATAACCACTTTTAGCTAGGTTGGGAAAGTGCCGCTGAATTTGGTATAGACCAAAAAGCACATTTCATTTATAACTATTAAAAATACATGTTTAATTTATGTAATATTTATGTAATTTTACTTAAGTGTGGCGGTCTTTATCTTATAAAGTAACGTGAAAAGAGAAGTTAAAATGAACAAACTAAGAAGAATGATGATATTTAAGGGGGTGGTAGAGTCAGGATCACTGACCAAAGCCGCGGAGAAGTTAGCTTTGTCCAAATCAGTGATCAGCCAACATCTCAAGAAACTAGAAGAAGAAATAGGAACACCACTACTATATAGAAACACACGAAGCCAATCATTGACCAACGTTGGTAAAGACTTCTATGCATACTGCCTTGAAATCAGCCATTTATCAGAATTAGCTTGGGAAAAAGCAAGATCAAAGCAATCAGTACTCGCAGGGCAGTTAACAGTTACAACATCCTATGCTTTGATGCAAACCATCGTTGCACCTGCACTATGTAAGCTGATTAAGACACACCCTAAAATCCGCCTGAATTTAATTAATGAAGATCGCCCTCTCAATCTAGTGGAGCGGGGGATAGATCTTGCTGTTAGAGTGGGAAAAAGCGCAGATGTGGAGCAATCACAGCAATATATTGGTTCATTTAGAGACGTGCTGTATAAAGCAAAGGACAGTGAATTTAACGACACAACCGCTCCTTACATTGCAAACTCTTGGGAAGGCAAAGTCACAAATTATGAATTTATCCATACAACACAAAATATCGTTAAACCACTTTCATTCAAAGCACATCACAAAACCAACTCAGTTAGCGATACAATAGGGCTCATTGAAAGCGGTTTGGGTATTGGGTTAGTGCCAGAAATCATCGCATTTAATAATCATAACCTAGAGCGTGTAGATCCCGAATTCGAGCTGGAAAAAGTGGAAGTATTTTGCATTCATAAAGGTAGTACTGATGTACCCGCGACGATACGAATTGCGCAAAGTGCTATTAAAAGCTATATGGATGCTCATCAATTTGTATTGAAAAATGCTGCGATGCACTATTGAGCGCAAGATGGAATGTTGTCCTCATTTGCGTTACTAAGAATCTACGTTATGCTTGCAGTAGTTTAAGAAAATTAATTCACTCTAAACATGAAGTTAAAGGAAAATCTATTCTCCCATTGTACCTTGGTATTTGGGCTAATATTATTTGCGATAGTGAGTCAAAGTACTCAAGCGAAAATAACCATCGCGGTTGTAGGCAAAACTAAAAATGACACCTTTTATGAACAATCGTATAAAGGGTGTGTAGACTTTGCAAAACAACATCCAAATGTAGAATGTATCTACGATGGTGCAGACGACTATCAAGATTTTAGAACGCAAAGCCTTATCATCAACGAACTATTGAATAAAAAGGTAGACGGTTTATTAATATCAACTACCGATTCAAACTATCTCGTGTCACGTTCACTCAAAAAGGCGAAGCAATTGAAGATCCCGGTGATCACTTTTGACTCTGACCTTTTAATAGAGCATAAAGATTACCGTCTCGCCTATGTAGGAACCGATAACTTTGCATTTGGTGTTGCCCTAGGAGAAGCTGCCAAACCTTATAAAACGGCTGCGCTTCAATCGTTTTGTATTCAAACAGGTCATCACTCAACACCTAATTTAGATAAAAGAATTAATGGCGTTAGATATGCACTTGCTACACATACAACAGACAACCTTTCAACAACAGGAAATGATCTCAAGCAGGGATGGCAAGAGTACGAACGATGCCCACTTTACACAATGGGTAAACGCGAAGATGCGATAAGCCAACTATTGACCTTGCTAAGTTATGAAAATCCCCCGATTTTTATTGCTGTAGCAGGCTTCGCCCAATTTCACTCTAATTATATTGAACGCGTCTTACCCTACAAAGAGAAGATCACGAATCACGATGCTGTGATCATTTCCGCAGATACAGAAGAGATACAACTTAAAGCTTTGGGAAAGGGGCTTTCAACAATCAATATTGGCCAAAACCCCTATGAAATGGGCCGAAAAGGAGCGGAATTGCTTTATAATACGATAGCGCTTGGCCAGGCGCCCTCCAAGGATAACTACTACTTAGACTTTCATTACTGCAATCAAACAAACATTCTTAGATGTACCGTTAACCACTAGCTTTAATGACCTTGCTATACGTAACCTAAGCTTCAGTCAATATAACGGATAGGTTTCAACATCTATTTTTCACGCCACAAAAACAATACTAAAGTACCAATTTAAAAACCTATTTAGAGACGTAAAACATCATAAAATCTGGTTTTTCGGTTATTCATTGACCGCAAACTTAAAAAATACGACAATGGTATTATATTAAGTGATGTTAATGTAAACAAAAAATTTACATTAGCTCTATTTTATTGGAGTGGCTATGAAACTTAACTTTGCAACCTTAGCGTTAATGTCAGTTGTTGGTACAGCAAGTGCAGCCGACAATTTAGTCGTTAACGGCTCGTTTGAAACATCAGGCAATATTTCTGGTGATTGGGCGTTATTTGACAATCTCCAAGGTTGGAGCAGAGAAGGTGCCAAATTCGAAATTCAAAAACAAAGCCTTGGTATTGTCGTACCTCAAGACGGCAATCAATACCTAGAGCTTGACTCGACGGCAAATTATACAATCTACCAGAATATCCCAACCACGATTGGTAAAAAGTATAAAGTGAGTTTTTATTACTCTCCTCGAGTGGTAAACAATGATTCAACTAATCGCGCACGTGCATGGTTTGGCGATAATACACTAGTAACGATGACTGCAACGACCCGTGGCTGGACAAAGTACGAGTATACGGTTGAAGCGACAGGTAGTTCGACACAGTTACGTTTTCAGGGTTTAGGTACTTCTGACTCATATGGTGCGTTATTAGACAACGTCGTCGTAACAGAAGAAGAGGAAGTTATACCTCCAGAGCCGCCAGTAACCTGTAACGTAGGCGTGTATGGCATCAATAACTTTGGTGAAGACAGCAATAGCTATGTTTATAAATTCGACATGGTTAATGGTACCTATGCATACGTTGACGGCATCGCTAACACAGCCTCAAATATTGCTGCGCACAATGGCGCACTTTACTTTATGGAACAAAACGACAGTGCAACTAAGGCGTCATCACTTTGGAAAGTTTCACTAGATAGTGCAGAGCAGACGCTAGCTGCTAATGCGGTTTCATGGCCATTATACCGTTCAGCAGTAACGCCAGACGGTACTAAATTACTCGCAAGCAGCAAAACTTATCTTTATGAGTTTGACATGCAAACAGGCGCAAAAACAGTGCTTGGTAAACTAAGCTATGCAGGTGATGACTTCTCACATGGTGATATTGCATATTCAGCAGATACTAACGTGATTTACGTACTAACAGGTAAAGCACTTTACACGCTAGATAAGGGTGACATGACTTTAGATCTTGTTGGCGAGCATGGCGTAAATTGGGCATCAGGTTTAGCAGTAAGCTCTGACGGCACTTTATACGTGTCTGGTCGTAATTCAGGTGAAGATGCGAAGATCTACACACTAGATCCAAATACGGCACAAGCGACCTTTGTTATGGATGGCCCTGAGCACATCAACGATTTAACGTATGTAGCGAATTACTGCGAATAGGTCTGTCTAATTAACCTGAGGTTTGGATAAGGAATGTTCCAACTCATTGTTTCTAAAGAACAACTTAGTTTTTTCCTTTTCTAGCCAGAGAGTTTTAGGGAAAACAAGGCGAATTTACGCACCAATATCTGGCTATTGGAAGTGAATTCAACGCAGTTAGCGCTAAAACAGGCTGCTAGAAAGGCATCAATTATCCGCAGCTCAGGTTAATTAAGCAAGGCGAGGGGTAACCCTCGCCTTTTTTTGTTTATAGCTAAAGTAACTGATTGTTTTATATTAGAAGCCTAACACCATTAATTTTGTAAAAGCCTTAGCGAAGATGCTTTGATATTTCCAAGAGATATAAAATTTATAAGATAAAAAGATATTGTTTGGGCGTCTAATCCTGCATTCTCTCTAAAACCTCTTTTTGAATTTCTTCTTTACTCGGCCTGCCAATTTCTAAAAGAGGAAACACAAAGTGAATAGCAGTTCCTTTTTTTGAGCTTTTAATACTCAACTTGGCTTTATAGCTTTTCGCAATTTGTTTTATGGTATAGATCCCTAATCCAAAATGAAGTCGTGAATAAAGCGCCATTCCATTACCATTATCAGAAATCATGACATGAATTTTATCTTGTTGTTTACTAATAGACAGGCTGAGTTGTGTTGCTTTTGAATGTTTAAGCGAATTATCAACACAATGGTAGGTTACGCTGTAAATGTCCTTTTCCAACTGTTTTTTAAGTTGTGTCTCACCAATGGAAATATTGAAATCGAGATCCATATCACTCATATATGAACAATGAGCCTGCAACATACTGATAGCAACGCTCAGTTTTTCTTTACCAAGTGCCGCATGACCTCTTGCCAATGGTTCGAGCTTCAAAAGTGCTTGGTCGAGTTTGTCTAAACCTTCTGAAATCGTAATATCATCACCGCTACACAACTTTTTAGCCTCGGCAACTTTAAGGACAGCATCACTCAAGTCTTCTTTTTGGTATTGGCGCTGATTATTCCTGAAAACTTTATGAAAACTCTGCACCCAAATATATATATACACAGAAATCGCTATCACTAGGATGAAGACCAAGGCAGCATACACTGAAATAGCTAAAGGTGTTGAATACCACGGCGCAGCCACGTTAAAAGTCAATGACGTAACGTTACTGTAGCGTCCCTTATTCTCAACCCTAAATAAAATATCGTATCCTCCTGGTTTTAGGTTGCTAAGTTGCATTCCCGCAGCTAACAATTTTTGCCATCCAGTATCGTTTATGTTTGCTTCAAACGAGTTGACATGCTGATCTACAAAATTGTAGTCACTAATCGTTATTTCAATAGCTGGATGCTGACTAACCAGTTCAGTAAACTCCAAATAGGTTTTACCATCCAGAGTGACACTTGTTACCTTTGGCGCATAAAGATCGACAGAAGGAGCCGTTGTGAGCTCAAATATAAAGTCTGAACTGGCAGCATAAAGTTTGTCGCCCAAAACCTTAAGGCTTCCGATAGTAAAAGAGTGTGCCTTTGTACCTGGTACCAATTTTGTGTGATCTGCACCTCTTTCTAAAATGTGGACACCATTGTTGGTCGCTAAATACAAATTGTCATTAAACTCCACGAATTCTTTTACAAAACTTGGTGAGCTTAACTTTTGCCAAACTCCACTATTGGGTTTAAACCAGACGCCTTTTCCATAAGTCGCTGCAAATAGGCCTTCCTCTGTGACATAGCTATCAGTGACAACTACACCATCTTCAAATAGACTGCGCGTCCAGTCTTGTGTATCAACAACCAACAAACCTTGTTTGGTGCTTGCATAGATATAATTACCACTATGATTTATGTCTAAGACTTCCAGGCTAGGAAGCAACTGCCTAAGTTTTTTGTCTACTATTAATTCCAAGTTTGAGTTAACTTCAACAACTCCATAGCCATTTGTAGCGATATGCAATGTATTATCAATCACTGAGAAATTAAGCACATAATCATCATGAACTTTTGTTATTTTCTTACTCGCTAAATCAACGAAATAGGTGCCCATATCGGTTCCTATCGCAAGACCGCGATTGAAGAGTTGAAAAGCCGTAACCTCAAATGCTTGAGCTGATATCTGGCTATTTAACCAAGCTAATGGTTCAACACTATTTCTGCCAGCCTTTTGAAATATACCTTTGGTAGTACCAATCCACAATTCTCCTGCAACGCCTTCAAGTACATTATATTTAGACCCTAAAGACAACTCCGAAGACTTAAGACCAACTTCGATAGGCTCGAATGTGTTTAGGCCTAAACCCCACACCCTATTTTTGCCATCCACATGTAGTTTGCTGTAGTTCTTTTTCTTGGTGTTAATGCCTGTTCTTGTAATATTTAGGTCTGTGAGCGTAACTTCATTAACGCTTTCGTTATCTGTAAAATAGATAAAATAGGGAGCTGCAAATACGATATTATCAGCATTGTCTATTTCCATATTAGAGATAAGCTGCTGCTGTAGGGTAGAGTAGTAACTCATCCTATTATTAACAAAATAAACAACGCCATGCGGTGTTGCCGCTAAATTGCCATTATCGATGCTTAGTGCTTCAACGGTTTTTATTACGCCATCTTGTATTAAAAAAACACCTTCTGTTGTCATCAAATAGGCTAAATTTGCAAACGCGTCAATGTCTAAAACTCTGCTTGAGCTACTGTATATTGTGCTGACTACTCCTGACTCAATATCAATCCTTTTAACATCATATCTTCCTAGAGTGAAAAGCGAAGAGTTTGTTAACGCTAGTTTTGTCGCCTCCACAGAAGCTATTTTTTTCGATTCTAGACTCGTTAGATTCGTGATCCAAACGTCACCATTAGAATACAAAGAAAACAATGTTTTATGTTGCAGTTTGATATCACGAACTAAGCCTCTGGGTAATCCAGCAGCTTTGCTTAAAGGAAGAAAATGACGGCCATCGTATCTATATACCCCATTGTGTGAGGACAAATAAAAGTTGTCGTTTGAGTCATGAACGACACCATTTAAATGTTCAAATTGGAACGCTTGTAACTGCAACGAAAAAGCAGCTAGGAATAAAAGTACGAAGAAACGCATGAGACAATCCATTAATTAAATGCGGCCAACCACAAGAGCTGGCCTTACTTCCTAGTTGACCTCGTATGCATTGTGATCTCTTACGCCACAACCCGCTACGACAACAGGCAAATCGACTTTAGTATCATCAACTACCGTTTCATCAACCATATTACGCTTCATTGTAACACTTTTTAAGCTTTTGTTAAGTTTTTGATTTCCACTTTGTGACTTTGTCCAATTAAATTGTTTTTCGCGCTCTGCTAGCACAAACAAATAGGTGGGTTTACGAGGATCAGTTTCATTCTTTTTGTTATTCCAAGAATGCATTACTGCTTCGCCAGCTTCAACACCATATAAATGTGTGTAAGCAGCCGCTAATAACTGAGCGCCAGAATCACTCATCACCATCAGTGCCGTATTCTTATAGTCGCTACCACAATCGAATGACACGTCTACATTTAACGTAGAACCATCAGGCAACAGCAGATCTGCATTCATCCTAGAAACTCGAGCACGATCCTCTAGTGGAGTTAGGGCGTTAGCCGCACTAATACAAAACATAGTTGCAGCGATTGGAAGTAGTATCTTTTTAAACATAGAGATTTCCTTTTAGTCATAAAATATGCGTTCCTTCATCAACAGTTCCAACCATTACGTCATTGAGTTATATCTAGGTACTTTCTCCTACAATAATGGTAAGGATTGTTTATGTCTTAGAAGGCCACGCTCAGGTGAACAGATCTTGCCTTAAAACACAATTTTGCAAGACCGCATCAACCATCTTATTTGCAGCTAAAATATCTTCAACTACAAAAATACTGTGAGCTCAATATTTAGAGATCTTCTCTTTACTATTGTTGACTTGTAGAACACTAACTGTAAATACTTAGTTAAGAAATAATTCTTTATTTTATAATATCTATCCAAAGTAAACGATGCCTTTTGCTATTAATTATTACGACGACTAAAAAAGTTACTTGCTATTATGGAGATACAACATTAGCGGTGTTCTGAACAACTGCATGATTGGTGATATTAACACCCAAGCTTCTGCTGTAATGCGACGTAGAAATTAGAATAGGGGGCCTGAATATTTGAAAAATAAAGAAAAACCTACAGGATGAGGAATTTTAGCCCCCACAATTTAACATAACGTAAATTATAGGCTTGTTTATACAGTATTGCATAACAGGTATCTACATCACTATAATATGTCCAATACTAACCAATATCGGACTTACCATGATTTTACCACTGGTTGACACCTTAAAGCAGCTTAGGTATCAAATCGCCCATCTTGAAGATGATACGCTTGCGCATGAGTATCCTGAACTGACAAAGTTCTTGGCTAGTCATGGTAAATCACTACCTGTACATAACGAGCTGCAGTTCTTATTTCAGTTTTTGTATGTTTACGGTCGTAAGTCTGAAGCAACTTTTAACCGTTTTCGTAATGAGCTTGAGCGCTTTTATTTATGGTCTTGGCTGGTTGCTGAGAAGTCAGTGTTTGAGCTAAAACGCGAAGACATCGAGGCGTATGTAGATTTTGTGGTAGAGCCAGATAAAGCATGGACGCAAACTTCTGTACAGTGGCGTTATAAGCAAAACCAAGGAATCCGTCAGGTTAACGAAAATTGGCGACCCTTTGTTCTCAAAGAAAATGGTGCTAGCCAGCAAACGTTGGCCGCGATGTTTACCGCGCTGAATGTGTTTTACAAGTTTGCTATTTTAGAAGAAAAGTCGTTCGCTAATTTTGTTCCGGTGGTTAAGAAAAATAGCCCGTATTTAGTTGTTCAATCGCAAATCAATCTTCCTGATACGCTGAGTGATTTGCAATGGGAATATGTTTTTGGTGTAACTCGTGATTTAAGTGAACAGCAACCAGACCTTGAACGGAATCTCTTTGTATTAGCTTGTTTAAAGGGTTTGTATTTACGTATTTCAGAGCTGTCAGACCGCCCTCATTGGTCACCGGTAATGAGCCATTTTTGGCAGGATCAAGATGATTTTTGGTACCTAAGAATTATGGGTAAAGGCAATAAGCTAAGGGATGTAACGCTTAGCGAAGACTTCATCAGCTATTTAAAGCGTTATCGTCAGTACCGAGGATTAAGCGCCCTGCCTCGCGTTGATGAGCCCTACCCAATTGTTCATAAACTAAGGGGTCAAGGCGGTATGAACGTTCGTCAATTACGCCGTATTGTTCAGCAAAGTTTTGACTTAGCAGTGGCTAAACTAAAGGAAGATGGCTTTACGGAAGAGTCAGAGCAACTCGAAGCCGCAACTTCACACTGGCTAAGGCATACAGGTGCAACACATGATGCACAACACCGCCCGCTAAAACATCTATCTGAAGATTTAGGTCACGCCAAAATCGCGACAACCGATCAAATTTATATTCAAACCAATATTAAAGAACGCGCCAAATCGGGCTTAAAACGGAAGTTATAAATATAAGAAAAAAGGACATTCGAGAATGTCCTTTTGAATCTTCAATGAATAAGTGCACGACGCTAAAACTCACTTACGCTTAAAACGAACAATCAATTCGTGCATTTCTTTTGCGGTAGATTCTAAATCTTTACTTTCTTGATGCACTTTGTCTGCGCTATCTAGGCTGTTGTTTGCAAGCTGGGCAATATTCACCACCTGCTGATTAATGTCATCAGACACGGCTGCTTGTTGCTCAACCGAAGTCGCAATTTGCATCGACATATCACTAATTTGGATAACAGCTTGGGTGATTTGCTGTAGCATATCGGTGCTTTGATTCAGCTGCTCAATACCATGGAGCGATTCTTCTTGGCCTTGCTGAGCAATATCTACTGACGCTTGTGTGCTGCTGGTTAGCTCTTCAATAATTGCATGGATCTCTTTCGTCGACTCTTGAGTACGCTGTGCTAGATGTCTAACTTCATCAGCAACTACTGCGAAGCCCCTACCTTGCTCACCAGCTCGCGCAGCTTCAATTGCTGCATTTAGTGCTAGCAAATTAGTTTGCTCAGCGATTTGTTCAATAATCTGTGCGGCAGCAGCAATTTTATCAGTTTGCTTAGAGACGCCTTCAACAGAATTGCGGATGTCGGCAATGGTATTACTTAAATCACCAAAAGCAATTTTGGTTTTATTAGCGATCTGTTCTGTTTGAGAAGTCAAATCAAGGGAGTTCTGAGCATCTTTAGCACTCAATTGCACGCTGTTAGAGACATCGTTGATGGTTGTTGTCATTTCATTCATGGCAGTGGCAACAAGCTCAGTCTCAGTTTGCTGCTTTTGTAAATCGGCATAAGTTGCTCGCGCTTCTTTACTCGCTGTATGCGCTCCTTTTGACACGTTTTGCGCCGCATGTTCAACACGCGTAAGAATTGTATCTAGGTGTGCCCTTTCACTCTTTAAACGAACTTGGATTGATGCCATGGTGCCATCCCAAGTCGAATAAACTTGCTCAGATATCTCATCGCAAAAACTGTGCGCCAACTCAGATTCTAGTCGTCTCAGCTGTTCTTTATCGCGCCAAGTTGCATAGGCTGAATATGCCAGCATATTGGCCATTAACCAAAAAAAGCCTGCAGATTCTGAAGCAAAATACCAAAGTGCCAGTGACGAGACGATGTTAAATACTGGCCAAACGAAACGTAATTTGGGAAGACTGAAACTGCTTCCTTTATTAGTATTTACGTTTGTATAAAGTTGACTTGCCCGTTCAACCGTCGCTCTATCTGGGCAGCTTCTAACCGACTCATAGCCAATGATTTTGCCATTTTCTGTTATTGGCGTTACATAGGCATCGACCCAGTAGTGATCACCATTTTTACAGCGGTTTTTTACGATCCCCATCCATGGCTTACCTGTTTTAAGCTGCGTCCACATGGTTTGAAAAGCCACAGGTGGCATATCTGGATGTCGTACTATATTATGAGGTTGACCAACTAACTCATCACGGGAAAATCCACTAACATCGATAAACGCTTGATTGCAGTCAACAATATTACCTTTCAGATCAGTGACAGAGATAAGCTTTACATCGCGAGAAAAGGTTTTTTCTCTTTGGGTTACTGGGTGGTTGGTTCTCATTAGACATGTCCAAAACTAACAAAAAATTGATTTTCCCTTAAAGATTTGCAGGAAAATACGCCCTCAATCCATGAATAGCAATAGAGAAGGGATTAATTAACGATAATTACAACTATAGTGTGAGTTAATTTTAGGCGCAAATTGATTTATGCCAGTTTAGATCGAAATTAGGCTTACTACCGTATAGCCTTTCTTGTAAAATAATCCTATTAAAATGATAATCTAAGGAGCGTTAGGTGTCTCGCTTTTCAGCCATAACAGATAATCCCCATGAAGGCCGATTTAATTCCAAAACGGGTATTCTTATTACAAATTTAGGTAGCCCAGATGCACCAACGGCTAAAGCACTTAGAATTTATCTCGCGGAGTTTCTCTCCGATCCCCGTATTGTCGAAATTCCAAGACTAATTTGGTTAATGATTTTGCATGGCATAATTTTACGTGTTCGCCCTAAAAAGTCAGCACATGCCTATCAATCAATTTGGACCGATGAAGGCTCCCCTTTGATAACCATTAGTCGAGCGCAAACTGATAAAATAGAGAAGCAATTACGCAGTGAAGGTTTTGAAGACATCGAAGTTGAGCTTGCCATGCGCTATGGCAACCCGTCAATTGAATCAGGGCTTGAGAAGTTAAGAGATAAAGGCATCACACGAATTATCATCGTGCCGCTATATCCCCAATATTCCAGTGCAACGACAGGCTCAACCTTTGATCAGATCTCAAAGGTCCTAAGAGGTTGGCGCTGGGTACCTGAACTGCATTTTATTAATGGCTATCACAAACATCCGCTTTATATTGAATCTTTAGCTAATTCTATTAGAGAAGATCTTGAGGCAAATGGAGAGCCGGATAAATTGGTATTTTCATATCATGGCACACCAAAGCTATTTTTAGATAGAGGCGACCCGTATCACTGTTTTTGTCAGCAAACGACTCGCTTAGTCGTTGAAAAACTTAATCTTGATAAAGAAAAAGTGATGACGACCTTCCAAAGTCGTTTTGGTAAAGCTGAATGGTTGCAACCTTATACGGACAAAACACTCGAGAGTTTTCCGAGTCAAGGTATTAAAAATGTCGCTATTTTAAGCCCTGCTTTTAGTGCCGATTGCTTAGAAACGCTCGAAGAGTTAGAAGTTGAAAACCGTGAGGTATTTGAGTCTGCTGGCGGTGAAAAGTATCGCTATATTCCAGCACTAAACGACCGTGATGATCACATTAAAGCGATCACAGCGCTGATAAAACCACTGTTGTAATAAAGGCGCAGAAACAATCTGCTATTTCTGAGGTGTGATATCAAAATATCACACCTTTATTTTTCTAATGCACTTTGTGTTTGTTCAGCAAAAGCGTCTGTTGTGAGTAACTCAAGACAGGAATCTATTGGTTTTGCGGGACTGTAAAAGAATCCTTGAATGTGATGACAACCGAGCTCTCGTAACTTTTCTAGTTGAGTAAACTGCTCTACCCCTTCGGCTATCACACCAATTCCCAACTTATCACTGAGCTTAATGAGGCAGTCAATCATTACTTGTTTGTTGTAATCAGACATTAGGCTGTCGACAAAGCTCTTGTCTATTTTTAGGTAATCCACCTGATTTTCTATCAAGTTACTTAATGATGAATAGCCAGTACAAAAATCGTCAAGCGAAACCTTGATCCCATGCTCCCTCAGTTGATTAAGCGTTTTCCAAGTATAGCGATTTGTAGCAAGCGATTCGGTAACTTCAATGGTAATTGCTTCATACGGGATCTTGGCTTTTTCAATGGCAGAGGTGATTAGCTTCACCTGATTAATACTGGCTTTAAACTCACTAACAGAACGGTTAATAGAGATCCCAACCTCTGTAAAACCAGCTTGGTGGATTTTTGCTAAGTCTTGGCAGCTACGCTCAAGCACAAACTGTCCAACTAAATGAATAAGACCAAATTCTTCAGCGATAGGAATAAAAGTGCCAGGCGAAACCATGCCGTACTCATCGTCAAACCATCGCACTAGGGCTTCAAACTTTGTGATGTGGTTGGTATCAGCATTAACGATTGGTTGATAATAAACGGTAAGCGCTCCTTCTTTCAGTGCTTGTTTTAACTTGTCTTTAAGCTTTATTTTATTTAAATAGGCATTTTGAATTGCCGCATTGTGTAAGGCTACCTGTCCGCGCTCGGTCTTTTTCACGCTATTAAGTGCATGTGCTGCGTTTCTGAGTAAATTTGCTGCGGTGATCCGAGAGCCTGCTTCAAGCTGTGCAATGCCTGTAGAACAAGTGACTTCTATGGTAATTTCATTAAATACATAAGGCTGAGAAAGTTTCTGTGAGAGCTTTTGAGCAATCTTTAGCGCGCTTTCCACATCGCTGCGCGTAAGTAGTAACGCAAACTCGTCACCACCGTACCTTGCGATAATATCATTTTGGCGAACCGCATTTTTCAATCGTTTAGCTACAGAAATAAGTACCTTATCGCCAATCTCCGGACCAAAGACATCGTTGACTTCCTTGAACCTATCCAAGCCAATAAAAAGCAGTGAGCAACTGGTATTGTTACTTCTAGAACCCGATATTTGTTCTTCTAAGCGCTGCATAAAGCTACGGCGATTTAACAGCGCAGTTAATGGTTCATGGTTAGCGTAGAAGGTAAGTTGGGATTCATTACGCTTCCATTCGGTAATATCTCTAAAAATGCCGACGTAGTTAACGACTTTACCTTGCTCATCCTTCACCACGCTAAGTGTTAATTCTTCAGGATAAATCTGACCGTTCTTGCGACGGTTGTGGATCTCTCCTTTCCAGTGACCAACCGTACTCAACGATGCCCACATGGCTTCATAGAATGATTTATCTTGCTTACCAGATGATAGCACCGCAGGGTCTTGGCCTAATAATTCGTAGCCGGTATAACCCGTTAGTCGCTCAAAAGCACGATTTACCATAATGATTTTATTTTCATTGTTAGTGATCATGATGGCTTCTGTTGCATGCTCGAACACAACATTAGTGAGTTCGAGCTGTTTATTTAGCGATGAAATATAGCTAATATCTTGAATGGTCGCAGTGAATACAAGCTCATCGCTATGCTGCTCATCAGACTCTACTTGACCAATAATTCTTAATAACCCGTAGTGTTCGGTGCGAGAGGCCAACGAAACTTGTAAATCAACATGCCGAGTTCCACTTAGTCTGACTTTCTCTAAAGCTATCCGCAGTCGCTCACTATCTTCTATCGTAAGTTTATCTAGTAATAATGATAGAGAAAGAGAATCAGTTTTTGTCTTAATTAGATGATTAAGATGAGAGGAAAAGTAGTGTTTGTTCTGTTTAAGTTGCCACGTCCAAGTGCATAAGTCCGCTATTTGCTCGCCTTTTGCAAGTTGTTTGAGCAAAATTCCTTGTTTGGTCAATTCTAAATTATGGCTTAGCTCCGTTGAGATCAGGTGTCCTAACTCTTGAAACCATAGTTTTTCTTCTAGGCTGACTTGTTTTTCTTTATTAAACAAACAGACCATGATTCCAATGGGTGTATGATCTAATGCTCGCAAGGTTAAACCAAGATAACCTTCTATGCTTAAAACGCGAAGGATCTCATCCTCTTCATAAAGTTGCTGTAAACCACTTGTGACGCAACATACATCATTGCTTGCTTTAGCATCAAAACAAGGTGTCCCTTCAAGGTCATAAATAATATTATCGACTTCTTTACCATTCGCGAGGTACATCACGGTCTTTACGCGCTTATCGTTATCGATAAACTTACCCACAAAACAATGATCCGCATCAAATCGTTCATACAACTGTTTCAATGCGAATTGATATCGCTGATTAGTAGATGTTAAATTGTAAAAATGGCTAAACGTTAAATTCATAGAAGTCTGTATGGCTCATTCCCGACCAAGATTTTTGTTTAATAAATAATAATAGCTTATTAAACTACATAGAATATAAATACAGATCAATAAATTTGCTTTGTGTTGAGAAATTGAGTCTAGTAAAGGCGAGATAGCGCCGATTGACGCTATCTAAGAAGAAAATTTGTTTATCTACAGTTGCGGTTGTACGTCCAAACCATAACCAAACATCACAGCGAGTACCAGTACAGTTGCCGCAGCGACCATGAGTTTAGCCATCAACGGCATACAAAATCTAAACCAATGTGTATAAGGAACGCCGGCCATACCGAGTATCCCCATTAATACCGCATTTGTTGGCACTATCATATTTGAGAAGCCATCACCAAACTGATACGCAAGTACCGCAACCTGTCTTGGTACACCAACTAAGTCGCCCACAGGCACCATCAATGGCATAGTCACATATGCCTGACCTGAGCCCGACGGAATAAACATATTTAAAAGCGTTTGGATAAGTAACATACCAACAGCCGAAACTTCTGCAGCGACATAAGAAAGAGGAGTTGAAAGTCCATGTACAATCGTGTGAAGGATTTGACCATCTTCAAGAATAAGGGCAATACCACGAGCTACGCCAATAAGCACGGCAGTAGTGACCAAGTCTGAAACTCCTTCGATAAAACGATTTGCAGCTTCGTCTGCTGACAGTTTACCAAGAATTGAAATCACGACACCCCACGCAATAAATAAGCCACCTAGCTCGTATAAATACCACCCCTGAGTAGCAATTCCCCAAACTGCGCAAACAAGTGTCACAATAAAGGTAAGCAAAATGGTTCTATGACGACCGTTAAGCTGCGGATAGCTTGGCGCGGCCTGACCCGCCAGTGGGCAAGGCACATCTTTCATCATCGAGTGTTCAGGATTTTGTTGTACCTTTTTTGTATAGCTCCATACATGATGAAAGCCAATCAGTACAAATGGAACAAAAATAGCAAATCTTAACCATATGCCCGAATATACTGGTACTTCAGCAATTTGCTGAGCAATTAATACCGTAAATGGGTTGAATGCTGACACACCGTATCCAATACCGTAGCCTGCGATGATCATGCCAACGGCAGTCATGGCATCGAGCTTCATAGCCTTACAAAGCGCAACTAAAATCAGCACAAACGGAATGTATTCACCTGCAGTACCTATCGCACTTGACGCGATTGCAAAACAGAACACCACCATAAAAATCAGCTTTTGTGGTTTATCGCCATTCTTCTCAAGTAAGCGCCCGATCAACGCATCAACAGTGCCTGTTGCACGTGCAATTGCGAGTACACCACCCACTATCATCACAAAGAAAATAACGTCTTGCGCAGCAGCAAAAGCACGAGGAATAGCTTTTAACAGATCCCAAGGAGTAAGTTGAACAGATTCTTCTGCAATGTGGTAGGTACCAGCAAGTACAACTTGTCTGCCAGTATCAGTGGTTGCAGTATCAAAAAAGCCTTGTGGAATAATCCAGGTCGACAGCAATGCAATTAGCATCATACCTAGTAGCAGGACTAGTGTATGAGGAACTTTCAATGTTTTTGCCATGGAAAGTACAGCTCCAAATTAGGTAACGGTAAAAATTGCAACGCATCTTACCGATATTCGGAGCAGATTTCACTTTTTAATATCAAATTTCCAATTATGCTACATTGTGATTGGCTAAAACGGCATGTTCAACACGGTTCCTGCCGTTTGCTTTCGCTTGGTATAGACTACGGTCCGCTAGTTTGAGTGCGTGATGCAAATCCTCAGAGCACAGCGGCCAATGAGAGACCCCAAGAGAAATAGTGATATGCCCGGCTTCACCAAACTCAGTTTCAGCGGTACATGCGCGCAGACGTTCAGCGATCCTATCTGCTTTGTCTATATCTACATGCGGTAGAAACATTAAGAACTCCTCACCACCACTACGACATAGGTGATCTTGTTCACGTGCATTAGTGCGCATCAGCTCGGCGAGTTTTCTGATCACCGCATCACCAACATCGTGGCCGTAAGTATCATTCACATGTTTAAAGTGATCGATATCAAGCGCAATAATGCTAAACGGAGTTTGCTGCTCATAGGCTGTTTCTAGCCACTTCTCCATTCCTCGTCTATTGAATAAATGAGTCAGCTGATCTTGCTTTCTCTCATCGTCAAAGCGTTGGATCTGTGCTCCTAAGTTCTGAACACTACTGTGCATTGCCTGATAAAGCCATGCTGCTTCATAATACCATGTGGATACGTGTGGAAAATCGATGTTTCTGCCATCTTCGACTTGTTCTGATAACTTAGCTAATCGCCATAAAGGCTTAGCAATTAAAGTTCCGAGTCCAAGCACACAAATCAACAAGAATACAGTAAACGGAATGGTCGTTTTTAAGACATGCTGCATAGTGTTCGATAATTGTGACATCGTGACCTCTAATGGGCGTTGTGCCACGACCCCCCAACCACTTGTCGGTACAGAAGCATATCCAGCGAGCATTGCTACACCTTGGGTATTGACTATTTGGGCGGAACCTGAGGTTTTGCTGAGTAATGATTCAACGACCTCATTTTTGGTGACGTCTTGCCCAATGCGATGATCATCGTGATGATAAATGAGTTTACCGTTGGCCCCGGTAACATAAATATAGGTTTTGTCTTGGTGATGATGGTTTGCTAATAATCGGCCTAAGATATTGTCACCTTTAAGATAAATCCCAGCTGCGATAAAACCTACGAATATTCCTTCTTGGTCAAACATTGGATGAGTTGGGCTCACCATCAAATTCCCAGCCGGCGAAACAAATGGACCTACAATAAAAGGGGCTTTTTCACGAAGTGGCAAAGTTTCGACTTCATTTTTGAGTGTAGCTCCTATCACACCAAGTGAACTTGGTTGGGCACCGATAATTTCACCTTTTGCGTTTACTAACACGATAGAGTCAAAACTATGTGTCCTTGTAAGCATTTGACTCAATTCTTTATTAACCACCTCAGGGTTATCTAGCTGCGTCGCAATGGTTTCGCTCGACGCTTTTAGTTGCATCAATACTGATTGTAAGAAGAGATCGGTAACATCTGCTAACTTAGTTGCATAGGCACGATTTGCCTCTAACGTATCTTTTACCATCACTTGTTTTTGCACTTGGTAGCTCGAAAACAATGCGTTTAGTAACGATGTAAATACGCATAATGTGGCAAGAATGAGTATCAGCTTTTTAAGGTCTAACCAATGTTTTGCTTTATTTATTTGTACCACTAAGAACTCTCTTTAATGTACTTCCATGACATTTTAGCTATTCGTCTGAGTAAAACAGTTAATCTATATCAAACTCTGGTCAGACCAATAACGAATTAGCACGTCCACATTCTGTGTGCCCGTATTATAACCACATGGTCAAAAATATTTAGTTTTTTGAACGGATTATTGGTATTGTCTCAGTTATCAGGTGTAAAATAATCTGAACATAAATACAGCGAAGTTCTTAATGAAGAAAAAGACTACCAATCCACTAGTTGGCCACTTTACACTTGCTTGCCTTGCGCTTGCGGCGATATGGATGTTCGTATCTGATAAAGATGCATTGCTTGTCCTTAATTCCTTGGTTCTTGTCTATATTGTATTTGCTTTAGCAAAACGGCTAATGAAGTCTTCCAATAAAAAGTAACTTACTCTACTCACCTAGTTCAGAGCTAAGTTACTCATTAGCCCTGAACATGATAGATAGCCTGTTTTACGGCCTAACCAGCTTTAATAGGTTCTCTCCCTTACTATCAAGCTCATTAAGTGGCTTAAGCCCCATAATGCGTGTAAGTGTTGGGTAAACTTCTAAATTGCTCGCTTGTTCTATCGTTACACCCGATTTAAAGGCGGGGCCACTTGCGACAAAAAATGCGGCCATATCAGGTGTTACCTCATACCCATGCGTACCATAATAGCCTTGCTTACCTTTCTGCACGAAGACAATAGGTGCTTTTGCCTGCAGGATAATGTCACCGATACGAGAAGACTCACCGCCATTTAGTTGCTGTTTTCGCTGACTATTCAACACCTCATAACGACCCTCCGCTTTTTCACGTAACTGCTGCACAAGCGTCTCTGTTTCAAGGACTTTATCACCTAACGCATAAAGCGATACCCTCGTTCCGCTATTTTTTATCGTCCAATCTTCAGGTATATCTAGCTCTTCAAGGATCACGGCTTTGCTTGGTTCTACACTTGCCATACCGTGGTCAGAAACGAGTACTAAGTTCACTTTAATTTTGTCCTTTTTCAAAGCTGCGACAAAATCTCCAATTAAGCCATCAACAAATTGTACTGCTTCTCTCGTTTTTTCATGGTCCGGTCCGTATCCATGACCCATTGTATCCACTAAAGAAAAATAGCTGGCAACAAACAATGGTTTTTCGCTTTTTGGTAATTTTAGCCAATTGTGTATTTCATTAAGACGATTCTTGTAATCGGCTTTCTTTGAATAATGATAGTAATAGTCAGGCGTCATACCATTGATTCTAGCGTCTGATTCTGGCCAAAAATAAGCGGCAGATTTATATCCATGCATTTTTACAAGATTCCATAAGGGAATACCACTTATCCACGAGCTATCGACTTTACCCATCCCCATCTTATAACACTCTTCACGCTTCTTATCGCAAAAGTAATTATCGACGATGCCATGATTGATTGGTTTTAAACCCGTAACAATAGACAGGTGATTTGGAAATGTCTTAGTCGGATATTGAGGCCATAGCTTGGTCGCGCGGACGCCCTGCTTCGCAAGATTTGCAATATTCTTTGCATCGTGTTTTTCAATGTAGTCCCATCTAAATCCATCGATGGAGATCAATATGGTTGTCGCGCGCTCAGCAAAAGCAGTGCAACTAACGATAGATAACGTGAAAAGGAGGATTCTTAGCATGTATAAATTCCCGTGTCATGTGAGTACCGCTGCAAAAGTAAGAGGCCGTGCAGCATAATCCGTGTGATTGCGGCCGCATTAAATCACAATGATTTGAAATTTATATTGATTTGCGGTCAGTGGATGGCAATTATAGATATTCGGGGAAGGTTAACTTTCACTATGTTGTAGTTGAGCTTAATTAATGCTTGATCTAAGTCAAAGTGACCTTTATATTAAAGTTTCAATAATTACTGAAAGTTTAAAACAATGAACTTATCACCAAAAATAGAAAATTTTGTACTTCATTGCGGCGAAATGGGAAGCCGTTGGGGTTTCAACAGAACTATAGGGCAAATGGTTGGTTTGTTGGTTATTAATGAAAAACCATTAACAGCGAACGAAATCGCCGATGCATTAAAAATTTCACGTGGTAACGTGAGTATGGGAATAAAAGAATTGCAATCTTGGCAACTAGTTAAGGTGCATCATATTCCTGGCGACCGTAAAGAATACTACTCTCCAAACGGCTCTATTTGGGATCTCGCTAACCGCGTATTTGAAGAGAGAAGAAAAAGGGAAATCGACCCAACACTCACTCTACTTCGTGACCAAATCCTAGATAGCGCTAACTCACCAGAAGAAGTGTATGCACAGCAGCAAATGCAATCCATTCATGACCTACTTGAAACCGTCACTAAGTGGTCAGCGGAACTTCAACGCCTATCACCAGAGCAATTGCAATCGTTGATGAAGCTCGGTTCTTCTGTGAGTAAAGTAATAGATTTAAAGGATAAATTATTACGTAAGTCTTAAAGTGCGAGGTGCGTCATGCTTGATACGTTGTTGTTGTCGCGAATACAATTTGCAGCAAATATTAGTTTTCATATTCTCTTTCCCACGATAACCATCGCGTTAGCTTGGTTTCTGGCGTTTTTTAAACTCAAGTATGACCTAACCGAACACCCGGTTTGGTTAAGAGCTTATCGCTTTTGGGTCAAAATTTTTGCATTGACCTTTGCACTCGGCGTCGTAAGCGGCATTACTATGTCGTTCCAGTTTGGTACAAACTGGCCCGGCTTTATGGAGAAAGTCGGTAATATTGCAGGTCCCTTGCTCGGTTATGAAGTATTGACCGCATTTTTTATGGAAGCAACATTTTTAGGGATCATGCTGTTTGGCATGAAGCGCGTACCACCTAAAATACATACTTTAGCCACTTTTATCGTCGCCATAGGTACAACGCTTTCGGCATTTTGGATCCTGTCTTTGAATAGTTGGATGCAAACCCCGACGGGCTTTGAACTTAGAGACGGTATCGTATATCCCACGGACTGGTTTGAAGTTATTTTCAATCCTTCATTCGGTTATCGCTTCTTCCATATGTTATTAGCTAGTGCACTGACGGCCTCATTTTTGATAGCTGGTGTCAGTGCGTATCGGATGCTGAAAAACGATGAAAAACATGCCCCCAAAAAGGCGCTAACCGTTGCGTTAACCGTTGCGGCACTGCTTACTCCATTGCAAGCTTTTGTCGGCGATTTACACGGCCTAAATACACTAAAACACCAACCACAAAAAATTGCAGCAATGGAAGGGGTGTGGGAAACAGAAAAAGGTGCACCACTATTACTATTCGCAATTCCAAATGAGGAAGAAAGACGCAACGACTTTGCGCTCGGTATTCCTAACATGGCAAGTTTTATTCTTACCCACGACGTGAACGGTGAAATTAAAGGGCTTAATGAATTTAAAGGTGAACACCCACCTGTTAAGCCCGTCTTTTTCGGTTTTAGAATCATGGTTGGGATGGGCATGCTGATGATCTTAGTTGCGTTTGTCACTCGTTTTACATTATGGAAAAAGGGCGAGTTACCGAAGTGGCAACTGAAAGCGCTTGTTGCGATGACTTTCTCAGGTTGGGTGGCTACCCTCGCAGGCTGGTATGTCACAGAAATTGGCCGCCAACCTTATATCGTCAGTGGAATCTTAAGAGTTGAAGATGCAGTCACGACAATTGCCTCAGAAAACGTCTTATTTACACTCATTGGCTATCTGACGATATATGCAATCTTACTGTACGCTTATATTCGTACTTTGTTCCACACTGCTAGCAAATCTGTAGAAGTGGAAGAGTACGACATGAAGGAATTTGCTGAGGAGGTGACTCGTGTTTAATCCAGAATATCTATCTCTCATCTATGCCGGTTTGATGGCACTCGCAGTGCTTGTTTATGCAATATTAGATGGTTACGACCTTGGCGTTGGCATGATGATCCCGCTGGACGATAAAGAAACAGCAGACACTATGATAGCCTCTATCGGTCCATTTTGGGATGCTAATGAAACGTGGTTAGTTTTAGCTGTAGGCCTAGCATTTATCGCATTTCCTCAAGCCCATAGTATGATCTTGCAGGCGCTCTACATTCCTGTTGTGTTTTTACTCTTTGGCTTAATTATGCGTGGTGTCGCTTTTGATTTCAGAGCAAAAGCGAGAGTTAAACGCCAAAGGCGGTGGGACAAAGTATTTAAATTTGGGTCGCTACTCACCTCGTTCGCGCAAGGGTATATGCTGGGGCTTTATGTCATAGGCTTTGAAAATACCCCTCTTGCCCATGCATTTGCGGTCTTTAGTGGAATTGGCGTTGTCTGCGCGTATGGCTTGATTGGTTCAGCATGGCTAATTATGAAGTGTGAAGGGCAATTGCAGCAAGATGCGATTAGCTGGTGCAAAAAATTTGCGAGAGTAGCCTTTGTTGGGGTGTTGCTCGTTTCTATCATCAACCCAGCGATTAATGAGTGGATCTATGAGCGTTGGTTTGACCTCCCGATGGCCTTAGTCGTATTACCAGCCCCGATTATTTGCTTGTCGCTCTTTGTAATTTTAGAACTTGTGTTACAGAAACTACCAAAGTCACCAGATAATGGAGCTTGGTTACCGTTCCTGATTTCAGCATTTATCTTTGTGCTTTGCTTCTTCGGCTTAGTTTATAGCTTTTACCCATTTGTAGTGCCTGGCAAGCTAACCATCTTCGAAGCGGTCGCTGACGCGTCAGCTCTTACTTTCTTATTATATGGCGTAGTCATTGTGGTGCCGACCTTAATTGCATATACGTTATTTTCGTACCGAGTCTTTTGGGGCAAGGTTCAACCTTTGTCCTACTATTGACACTTGCATACATTAGCCCAACCAAAAGGCAGCGAGTTGGACGCTGCCTTTTTTATTGCATTAAGAATAATACTCGCCTCTGCTATATGTCTTTTTTGTTTACTGCAAATTTAATGGCGGCGTAGCAAGCTATATCCTTTAATAAATAGGCATAAAAAAGCCCGTTGCTAGAACGGGCTAAGTCAGACTTTCGCGGCTAAATCTTTGGATAACCTATTCTGTCAGATAAATACCCAACGCTCGAAGCAAAATAATAAGACCTATTCCAATTCATCAAAGCCTTGTAATTATCATAAGCTAGATACATACGGCCATTGGCGTCATCTGGCATCACTAATGCTGCTGTGATATTCACTTGTGGCAAGTCAGTGCCGTCCATTCTGCGAAGACCAAGCGCTTGCCACTCCTGCAATGAACGCTCTGATTTACGCCATTCACTAAGCCACTCTTTGTGTGATTTGGTGCCACGTTTTAAAATGTAGCTATTGTCAAAACCTTCAGGTAATTTAACTTGGCGACCCCAAGTCAGGTCATCGTTCCAGCCCACACTTTTCAGGTAATTGGCTATTGACGCAAAAGCATCTTCTTGTGTCGTCCAAATGTCTTTGCGACCATCTTTGTTATAATCAACGGCATAAGACGTAAATGAAGTTGGCATAAACTGAGTTTGACCCATTGCTCCTGCCCAAGATCCTTTGAAATCATCCAGACCGATGTGACCATCTCTTAAAATATCCAGCGCAGCCCACAACTGTCTTTTATACAAAGCTTCTCGACGACCATCAAAAGCAAGTGTCACTAACGCACTAATGACTGGATAGCCGCCTTGAATACGACCAAAGTTACTTTCAAGGCCCCACAGGGCAACAATAAACCGTGCCTGTACGCCATATTCTTTTGCTATTTTTTCTAAAGATTCTTGGTGTTCTTTGTAGAGTTTGCGGGCCTGTTGGATTTTCCATTCAGGGACGCGCTTGGGTAAATAAGTTTCTAGTGTTTCGACAATTTCTGGCTGGGACTTATCAGCCTTAATCACCTTTTCCTTAAATACTGCTGTTGCAAAAGCCTCATCAACTAATTGTTGTGTATAGCCCTTGTCAATCGCTTCTTGTTTTAAGTTTTTGAGGTATTCATCAAACTTCGCTTGAGTGTTAGCAAAGACTGATGTGGACAAGCAAACTGAGGCCACTAGTAGGGAAATTTTTTTTATCACGAATCTGTTACTCCGTTTTGCTTTCTAAATTCATCGAGCAAGCTTTCTGTATGCGGTGGAAGTTGCAAGTAAAACCCATCGTCAGTTAATTTTTGCTTAACCGTTTCAAGATCAGCAATTCCCAATTTTGTTCTTCTCGCAAGGTCAATAATCATGACATAGATAGGAGTGCCGAAAGTTTCCATTAACGGTGCAGGGACATTGGAAAAATCATCTCTTTTAGTTACAAAAAGATAGGTATCCGCTTTTTTTGGACTTTTGTATATGGCAGTGAGCATTATAAGCCTATAAATTCTTGCTAATCATGGGCGGTCACTATACCATGCTATTAGTAAGTTGTGGAAAGTTTTACTACGCGCTAAAGTCAGCTAGATAAGGCTTTAGCGGCGGTTGTAACAGAAATTTGAGTACATATGGCAAATCAAACATTCGAACTAAAAGGAAATCTATTTACACTCTCTGTGCTGCAGTTGTTTTCTTTAGATCTGACCAAGTTAAGGCAAGATCTTGATAGCAAAATTTCGCAAGCGCCTAAATTTTTTCAAGGTGCACCAATTGTAGTTAATTTAGCTGATGTTCAGGAGCAAACTGTAGAATTCAAAGAGTTAAAGCAAACACTGGTCGATTTACAGCTCAATCCAGTGGGTGTGTGTAGCGGTACTCAAAGTCAGCACGACTTAGCCAAAGAAGCCGGGTTTTCTGTACTAAACTATTCAAGGGATGTGCAACCGAGTACCCCATCACAATCTCAAGCAGCTGAAGTAGTAGAAAAACAAGTTTATCTTCCTGCTCAAATTGTGAACGGAACGGTACGTAGTGGTCAGCAAATTTATGCTAAAGACCGTGATCTGATCGTGCTAGGTGCTGTAAGTCATGGTGCAGAAGTTATCGCCGATGGTAACGTGCACATTTACGGTACTTTACGTGGTCGTGCAATCGCAGGCGCGCAAGGCCAAGAAGACACTAGTATATTCTGTCAGCGCTTAGAAGCTGAGCTAGTGTCTATAAACGGGAGTTATTGGATCAGTGATTCGCTGCAAGGTGAACACTGGGGTCAAGCTGCTCAAATAACACAACAAGACGAATCATTAAAAATTACAGCTTTGGTCAAAGGATAAATCAGATGGCAAAAATTATTGTCGTAACTTCAGGTAAAGGCGGTGTTGGTAAGACAACGTCAAGTGCAGCAATTGGTACTGGCTTAGCGCTAAAGGGTTATAAAACAGCCATTGTCGATTTTGATATTGGTCTTAGAAACCTCGACTTAATCATGGGATGCGAGCGTCGCGTTGTTTATGATTTTGTCAACGTTATCAACGGTGAAGCAAATTTAAATCAAGCATTGATTAAAGATAAGCGCGTTGAAAAACTTTATATTCTTCCAGCTTCTCAGACTCGTGATAAAGACGCCCTCACTCGAGAAGGGGTTGAGCGTGTGCTAAATGAGATGAAAGAAGAATTTGATTTCATTATTTGCGACTCACCAGCGGGTATTGAAGCAGGCGCAATGATGGCATTGTACTTCGCTGATGAAGCCGTGGTAGCAACTAACCCTGAAGTTTCATCCGTTCGTGACTCAGACCGCATTTTAGGTATTCTACAAAGCAAGTCGAAGCGCGCTGAAATGGGCCTAGAGCCGGTTAAGGAACACCTATTGCTTACACGTTATAACCCAGAGCGTGTCGATAGCGGTGAAATGTTGTCGGTAGACGATGTTAAAGAAATTCTAGCGATCGACTTACTAGGTGTAATACCTGAATCAAAAGCAGTACTTAATGCGTCGAACTCAGGTCAACCGGTTATCTTAGACCAAGAGTCTGATGCAGGCCAAGCGTATAGCGATGCAATTAACCGCTTATTAGGTGAAGTCGTTGATTTCCGTTTCTTGCAAGTTGAGAAGAAAGGTATCTTCAAACGGATCTTTGGAGGGTAAAGTGTCATTACTAGATTATTTTCGTTCTGAGAAAAAAAATAGCGCATCATTAGCGAAAGAGCGACTGCAAATCATCGTTGCGCACGAACGCTCAAAGCGTGGTACACCTGACTACTTACCACAACTTAAGCAAGACATCCTCGATGTTATTCGCAAATACGTAAAAGTAGATTCGGATGCCGTCAACGTCCAGTTTGAACAAAACGAGGATGATTTAGCAGTATTAGAATTGAACGTTACTCTACCTGATGATGAAAAGTAACAGTTTGAGTAAATGTAATAAGGGCTATTTCTATAGCCCTTATTTATTTCGTTTTGCCCATTCTAATTAAGCTGTCAAGGGGCTTTACATTGCCCTACTCTTTGCTTAATTATCCGAACTTCAGGTCACTTATTCTTATTTAAGGACAAAGTACCTTTGACCCTTTTTGCAGGCTTAGTATTGTGCTTTGGGCTTGACTTACGTTTGTTGTGACTGTGATTTTGTTCACCATTTCGCGTTTTTGGCTTAGGCTTAACGCTATTTTGTTTGTCGAGTTCAGTTGTTCTATCTTTGCTGTTATGCGCTCGCCTATCTTGCTTTGGACGACCGACCTCACTAACTTCACTTCTAGGCTTATCATGCTGTTTTCCCGCACCAGCACCCGCTGATGCCTCTTGCGTTTTACTCGATGACTCTGTGGCGTGATTAATCGCTCGCATTTCGTTTTCGTTAAGGTGACGCCACTTACCAGAGCTAAGGCCAGTTAGATCGATATTCATTATCCGAATACGTTTAAGGTGTGTTACTTCAAATCCTAGATATTCACACATTCTACGAATTTGACGATTTAAGCCTTGGGTCAACACAATGGTAAATGACTTAGCCCCGGTTTTACGAACTTTACAAGGCTTTGTGACAGTGCCAAGGATTGGAACACCTGAGGACATACGTTTTACAAAGCGCTCATCAATGGGCCTATCGACCACAACCTCATACTCTTTTTCATGGTTATTGCCGGCGCGAAGGATTTTATTGACCATATCGCCTTGGTTGGTCAAGAAAATTAATCCTTCGGATGGACGGTCTAAGCGACCAATTGGGAAAATACGCTCAGGATAGTTAATTGCACTGACAATATTACTTCTGATTTTACGCTCGGTGGTACAAGTTACACCAACAGGTTTATTATAAGCAATAAATACAGCCTTTGGCTTTGCTTTCAGAGGCTTACCATCAATGATGATAGTGTCAGCATCAGACACTTTGGTGCCCATTTCTGGTAGAATTCCATTTACTTTGACACGGCCTGAGGCGATTAGGTCATCAGCTTCTCGACGACTGCAGAATCCAGTTTCACTGATGTATTTATTGAGGCGCTTTTGCTCTGTCACGATACAACCACTTTGAGTAAAAACCCGTATTGTAATCGCTTCAACCGCTTTACACTACTGCATTTCTACTTTTGCAAACTTTTTCTTAATAGCTCAGGAGAAAAATGATACTGCTCTTTAGGTTTTCCTCTAAGGCTCATTGCCTTGTAATCAATAGATTGCCAGTTTTTCGCTGACTTTATCCAGTAATAGTCCGCTAGATTTTCCTTGGTGATCACACTTAAGTCAAACGCAAGCTCTGTGTTGTCTTTCCAAAAGGGATGCCCATAATAATGATCGTACACCGAAATCAACGCCCAAGCTCCCATCATAAAGTGCCCGCCAACGGATGCTTGCATCTCATTATGTTCAATAAGGTCAAAAGTATCCGACAACCAATCAAACCCACCAAACACTATTTGTGAAGTGCTTGATGCAGCTGCGGTGATAGCTCCCATCGCCATCAAATCTGACGCACACCAAATCAGGTTTGTTTCTGGATAGCGGTGCAACAATTTCTTAGTCTTATCAAAGGCTTGTTCTTTTGACCACCCGGCATAAACGGTTTGCTGAACCACCACGCCAACTTCATCAAAAAAGCGCTTTGCACCGTTGCTTCTAATATCTGACTCTGTGCCATAGTGACCATTGATAGCAATAGGGTAAATTGTCTCATGACCGTTAGTTTTAGCCTGTTGGTATAGTTTCTTTGCCAGATCATAACCAGCTTGGTCATTATCATGATGCACTTCCCCAAGCCAATACTTATAGTGTTCTTTTGGATTACCTATTGCGAGCCTTTCAGGGCCAGAAATCGTTTCTTCTAAAGTAATATGATTGATCCCATATTTTTCTAAAAGCTTTAGGCTTTCTTCGGCACCACCGGGATAATTAATGAGGATGACGTAATCGGGAGTAGCACGATAACTCAAATATTTTTTAAGCTCAGCGAGCTGTATAATTCGGTTTCCTTCTCCATAAATCACATCTAGTCTAATATCGAATTGATCCGCAGCCGCTTCTGTAATGCCTTGAACGCGCTGCCAAAATGGTTCACCAGGCACAGAAGGATTAACAAACAAGACATTTAAAGACTGTTTAGCATCAACACTAAAACACACCATCCATAGCACTAACCCAATTAGTACTTTTTTAATCATAGCGGGCTCTTCGTAGCACTAGTACCTTCAATAACTTCTCAAATGGACCTTGCTTAAACAGCTTACAATATACCACCGCAAGGGCTAATTGAATTATAGACGCAATTGCAAATGCCGTGAAATAATCCACCCGCTCCCAAGTGCTGATAGCGCTCGGGTTTATAAAGTAAAAATAGCTTACAAACACAATTGACTGGAGAAGATAAAACGAAAGCGCTAGACGCCCAACACATTGGAGACTCCAAAGGTGATGTTTTGCACCTCGCATTGCCGCCTTAATTACGACGACATAAAACAACGCAACAGGTACTGCAAGGATCCAATCTATTCCTTCAAAAAACTCGACGCCTAGCTTACGTTCAAGAACAAAACCAACAAATGATAAAATAATGGCTATCACGGCAAACAAGTTAATTTTATGAACAGGTTCAGTACGCTCTAAATCAAACATTCCACTTCGATATAAACGCATACCGAGTAGCATTAACCCAGCGGTATACCACAAAGTAATAACCGGGATAAGTAAACTGATAATGATAAAGTAAAGGCCATTAAGGGTGAGCAGTTCTAGGTAGTTTGCTGGAATTTGCTGCAAAAACTCAAGGTAGACTTCTGAAGTTCTATTTATTTGTGGTTCTGGATCAATTAACAGCAATAGGCTAATAACAATAGAAGGGGCTAAAATGAACCCTATTGCATAGCGACTTAACTTTTTGTCACTTGCATTAATAAACCGCAGCGCGACAAATCCACTCAACGCATAATTAAATAAAATATCTCCAGGCCAAATCAACACGCCGTGTAACACGCCAAAGACCATTAGCCATGTTAGTCGATGTCTTGCAAGGCTCTGATCATCCTTCTTTGCTACCTGAATGCATAATGCCGCTCCAAATAACATTGCAAATAAGGTTCTGAATCGACCATCAAAGAAAATACTATTAACCATTGCGAAGAACGGATCAAGATAGTGGGCTGTTTGGGCTGGTACATAGCCCAACTCAAAATTGGCCATATGTACCATATTCATGGAAAGCAAGCCAAGCAGCGCGAACCCGCGGATCGCATCCATCGCAATAATTCTATTCATCAATACACACGGTTTTTATACATATCAGCCCAGTTTATCGCAGCAGCATGAAAATCAGGAAGGTTTTCGTCTTTGTAGTTTAGATAACTGCACGCATCCTGCAGAGTCCACCAGCTTCCAGACTCATAGGCTCTAACGATATTTAAGATATAATATAGCGTGTTGGGTTTACCTATCAAAGCATCATGAAGCTGCTCAGGAAAAGGTAGCTTGTTTACAACCTGCTCCATTGGCCTGTCAAGAATGGCATCAAGCAGAGAAAATAACCCTGTCATAAAACTCATATTGGCAAGTCCTGGCGAAATTTGCTGCGCGATAAGCTCACAAAACCGAGAACGAACAATAGAAAGACGTGTTAATTCTGTTGGCTTTCCCTCGGCTACGTGGGCTGTCATAATTAAGTTTACAAACTTTTTTACACGCTCGTTCCCTAAATATACCAAGGCTTGCTTTAAAGATTCGATACGACTTTTGATTGGAAATACGCCGGAATTAATTAGCCGTAGCAGTTTGTACGCAAGCGCAGTGTCTTGAGCAAACAACTCGGCTAATCGTGTAATACTCATATTCGGTTTAAGTGCTTCTTCATAAATAAGCATGACAATCACATAATTGATAGTAATGTCTTTTTGCTCAATCATCTTTGGTTTTGCAAAGAAATAGCCCTGAAAGAACTGAAATCCCATCTTTTTAGCTTGCTCGAATTCTTCTTCGGTTTCGACTTTTTCCGCAAGTAGTTTGATGTTCTTTCGCTCTTTGATCATATCAATCACTGGCACTATGGTGTCCAGCGGATGTTCCATGACGTCGAACTTGATCAGCCTTACGAGCTTTAAGAAAGGTTCCCATTCTTTTGAGTACTCAAAATCGTCCAACGCGAGTCTAAAGTTGCTGTGAAATAAGCCTCTTATCCGCTCATAATTTTGTTTTGTTGGCGGAATAGTCTCCAATAGTTCCAAAATCACATCGTTTGCTGGGAGAAACTCACACAGCTCCTGACGTAACGAGTCTGGACCAATATTAATTAGCGCTTTCTTTCCCGAAGTGAGATATCGCATGCCGAGGTTAAGTTGATTATTCATTATCAGCTTGGCTGTCGCTGCATCATCTGCAATATTTGGAAAGCTATTTTTTACACCATCGCGAAACAACAATTCGTATGCAACAACTTGTTTTTTACGATTAAATATGGCTTGGCGGGCCACAAAAACCTTCAAACAAAAACTCCTTCGTACCTAAAGTGAACAATCGCACTTTTGGTTTAGCAATTTTTAGATTTTAACCCTTTATGATGATAAAGAAAATCAACCTAAGCTATTAAGAATCAAAATAATAGCTTAAAAGATAATGCAAAATGATAAAAAAGAAAGGCCAAAGCTATCTTTTGATACCTTTGACCTAGTTTTTTGTTTAGCAACTGAGCCAATTGCTAAATACTTAACACAGATGAGAAAATTTTTTTATCTACATTTTCGCTATCTATATAATTGTTCGCAGTATTTTTGTGCAACATCGGACCAGTCAAAGCGCTGCATACGAGCTTGCAGCCTGAGTTGTTGATATTTTTCGCTATCGTTCATCAGATCAGCAAGCGCTAATTCAAAAATCGCAATAAGCTGACTACCTTGCTCAGCGAGTGTTTCTCCTTCAAAGCAATAGCCGGTTTCATTGTGTTTTACTGTATCAGATAGTCCACCCACTTTATGCACGATACAAGGTTGTCCAGCGCGCATCGCAAGCATTTGGCTGATACCACAAGGCTCAAAGGAGCTTGGCATTAAAAACAAATCACCTAACGGGTACAGTTGTTCGCCGAGTGCTTTACCATAACCATTTAAAAACAAGACATTGTTATGGCGTGCCATTACTTCGGTAAATAGCTGCTCAAGACTTGGATCACCAGAGCCAACAATCACAATACGTGCTCCTTGGTGCTTGGCTATTTTTGCGATGTCATCGAGCACAATGCCTGATTGGGTAGGCTGTCTTAAAATAAGTGCTTTTTGATCGGTGAGACGACCGACACTTGTAATTAGCTTGCCGCGAAAGGCTTCGTCACGCCAAGCGAGTATGCGTTGGTGGGCAATGTAAAACCGAGATAATACTTGGCTAGATTTCGCCATCCATTGAAACACATGCTGCTCAGCAAGCGCCAAATAGTCAGCAAAAGTTAGATTCTCTTCGTCACCTGACTCATCATACACACAACCGTTTAAAATACCTGCTAACCGTCCTTCATGAGACGCATGCTGCATGTCGCTTTCTAACCCTTCGCCACCAAAAAAACCAAGCTCAGGGTGGCTTGGGATCATCACTTCTTTGGCGTAATTAGGAGAAACAACATGCACTTTGTCTGACAGATTAATAGCCGCTCGCATTGGATTAAAGCAGTGAGGATATTTAGGATCGCAAATACTGAGTCCATCATAGGTGAGTGTAGGAAACCAAGACTCAAGGCTGGAAAAGTCATGATTAAAAGGCCGGCTCCCTTGAAGCGCAAGGTTATGCACAGTATAAACCGTCTTTAGCGTCTTTAAGCGTTTGAATCTAGGACTAAACTGACGAAGTACAGCAACAACAGCTGCATGCCAGTCATGTAGGTGTACAACATCTATCTCCGCTACCAACTCATGTTCAATAAGTTCAGCAACTGCCGCACTAAAAAACGCAAATCGATTTGCATCTGTCGCAAAAGGCTGGTGGGGATCATTACAGTAAATAGCGCCGTGATGCTCACTAAACAATGAGTGTGAAATGACATATTGAGTGACATTGTCACTTTCTTCAACAGACCAAAGCGTCGCCGTTTCTAAATGTTGACGAAAAGGGACGGCAATATCAGCGACTAAGTTTCGATTTAAAGCAGCTTGGCCATAATCAGGTGTGACCACCGATACTTTAATGCCAAGCTGCGCCAATGCGTAAGGCACGTCGCGTATTACATCTGCGACGCCCCCCACCTTACAATTTGGCAACCGATCGTTTTCGGCTGCCACTAAAATTACATGCATAGTACCTCTACATGGATCATTTATTATTTTTTTCCGCAAGCTCTGCGAGCATATCTCGGGTCACCAATACGATCCCCTTATTCGACACTCTAAAGCCATTCTCTTTGTCTAAGTCAGTATCGTAACCAATGGTCATCCCCTCTGGTATTTGACAACTGCGGTCAATGATTGCGTTTTTGATTTTGCAGTTACGCCCGATTTTGGCACCCGGCAACACAACGGCTCCTTCAATTTCACAATACGAGTGAACATGCACATTGGAAAACAGCAATGAACGCTTAACCTTAGAGCCAGAAATAATACAGCCACCAGAAACCGTTGAGTCTACGGCCATACCGCGTCTATCATCATCATCAAATATAAATTTAGCTGGTGGTAACTGTTCCTGATAAGTCCAAATTGGCCAATGAGGATCATAGAGATCAAGTTGTGGTTCAGGAGAAACCAACTCCATATTCGCTTCCCAGAATGAATCTAGCGTCCCTACATCTCGCCAATATGGCTGCCCTTCATGTGATGGGTCGCAAAATGGATACGCATACACATTATGCTCTTCTATGATGGATGGGATAATATCATGACCAAAGTCACGACCCGACCCTTCTCGTTCCGCATCCTTTTTTAACTGCTCGAATAAAAACTCAGTGTTAAACACATAGTTACCCATAGAAGCCAAACATACACCTGGCTTTCCAGGGATTGACGTCGGATCTACCGGCTTTTCATCAAAACGACGCACCCGGTTGCTTTCATCTACAGTCATGACACCAAACGTTTTTGCCGCCTCTTCACAGGGCACTTCAATACAACATACGGTCATATCTGCACCTGTCTCAACGTGCTTTGCAAGTAAGCCACCGTAATCCATTCTGTAGACATGGTCACCCGATAAGATCATAACGTATTTGGGAAGCTCATGACGAATAATATCCATATTCTGGAAAACTGCATCTGCTGTGCCGCAGTACCACTCATCACCATATCGCTGTGATGCTGGCAATATCTCTACAGATTCTCCCAGCTCCTTTTTAAAGTGTCCCCATGCGCGATTAACATGGCGAATAAGGGAGTGCGACTTATACTGCGTGGCAATGCCAACCCGACGGATCCCTGAGTTAATGCAGTTAGACAGTGGAAAATCGATAATTCGATGTTTGCCGCCAAAATAAACAGCAGGTTTCGCTCGCCAATTGGTGAGCTCGTGAAGGCGCGAACCTCTTCCACCCGCAAGTATTAAAGCATATGTTTCTCGAGTGAGGGTACTAATATAACGATTCGCATAATTAGGCATTATTTCTTCTCTCCATAACTTTTTTGCGGTGACTACTGCATTGGGCTCAAGCGCCAAATATCATCGCTGTAATCTTGAATTGTTCTATCGCTAGAAAATTTTCCACTTGCTGCGGTATTGAGAATACTCATACGCAGCCAATGTTCCTTGTCTTTGTATGCTTGGGCCGCATGCTCCTGGCTCTCAACATAGGAAGGAAAATCTTGTGCCACTAACCAAGGATCGGTACTACTCTTAATTGAGTTGATTACGTCATCAAAGATATTAGGCTCAAATAGGTTAAAGTGCCCACTTTCGAGCAAAGCCATAACGCGTTTTAGGTCATTGTTGCTTTCTATTATCTTAAGGGGCTGATAATTTTGGCGCACTTGCTGTGCTTGTTCAGCAGTTACACCAAATAAGTAAAAGTTGTCTGCACCAACACATTCTCGTATTTCGATATTTGCACCATCTAAGGTGCCTATGGTGATTGCGCCATTCATCATAAACTTCATGTTGCCAGTGCCAGACGCTTCTTTTCCTGCGGTTGAAATTTGCTCTGATAAGTCTGTTGCAGGGCAAATCACTTCCATTTTTGATACATTGTAATTGGGCATGAAAGCCACTCGAAGATAGGGCCTCGCCGCGGGGTCATTGTTGATAACATTAGCAACATTATTGATTAATTTAATGATCTTCTTCGCCATGTAATAACCAGGTGCAGCCTTACCTCCAAACAGTACGCAACGAGGAACAAGCTCTGCCACATCACCACGACAGATCCGATCGTAAAGATGGATAACGTGCAATACGTTAAGTAGCTGGCGCTTGTATTCATGAATACGCTTGACTTGAACATCAAACATCATAGTTGGGTCAAACTCCACCTGACATTCATGGGCAATTAGCTCAGCCAGACGTTGTTTGTTGTTTTGTTTGACTGTTAGCCACTGCTTTTGGAAGGCGTAGTTATCGTAAAAACGACGTAGTTCACTAATTTTAGAAAAATCAGCTTGCCACCCGTCGCCAATTTTATCGCTGATCAATTGCGCCAGTTCTGGATTACAGTGCGATAACCAGCGTCTTGGCGTCACCCCGTTGGTTTTATTATTAAACTTCTCTGGGCAAAGTTGATAGAAATCGTTAAACAAACCAGCTTTTAATAGCTCGGTATGCAGTGCAGCAACACCATTGACAGAATAACTGCCTACGATCGCAAGATACGCCATGCGAATTTGAGGATGACTGGACTCCTCAATGAGTGACAGCGCACGCTGTTTTTCGATATCACCGGGCCATTTCAGTGCAACTTCCGACAAAAAGCGGGCATTGATCTCATAGATAATTTCTAGCAGCCTTGGTAACAAGCGCTCAAATAAGCTCACTGACCAGCGCTCTAATGCTTCAGGCAATAAAGTATGATTGGTGTATGCCATGGTTGATGTCGTTATCTTCCATGCGGCATCCCATTCCAGCTCGTAATCATCTAATAAAATTCGCATTAACTCTGCTACGGCAATACTGGGGTGGGTATCATTGAGTTGGAATACATGATAATCCGCAAAATCACCGAAATCATCGCCATATTGCTCAACCCACGTTGCGATCACATCTTGCAAGCTCGCGCTGGATAAAAAGTACTGCTGCCTTAGTCTCAGCTCTTTGCCATTTTCACTGGCATCATTGGGGTACAGCACCATCGTTATCTGCTCAGCGAGATTCTTTTTCGCTACCGCTTCTGAGTAACTACCGGCGTTAAATTCGTTGAGGTCAAACTCATCAGTTGCCTCTGATTTCCATAGTCTTAATGTGTTTACCACCTCATTACGATATCCAGGAACAGGAACGTCGTAAGGCACCGCGAGAATATCTTGCGTATCAAGCCACTCACGATGCTGCCTACCATTTTTGTCGGTATGCACTTCAACATGACCAAAAAACTTAACTCTTCGAGCTTGTTCTGGTGCGGCAAGTTCCCATGGATGACCTTCACGGAGCCAGTTATCTGGCTGTTCTACTTGGTGACCCTGTTCACAGGTTTGGTTAAACATCCCAAATTCATAACGCAAACCGTAACCAACAACAGGAAGGGCTAATGAAGCACAGCTATCCAAAAAACAAGCTGCAAGACGGCCTAAACCACCATTACCAAGACCTGCATCATGTTCAGCCTGCGCGACCTCTTCAAGCTCAGTACAGTATTCTTGTAATGCCGCTTGAACTTGTTCTTCTAAGTCTAGATTTAACACCGCATTAGACAGCGCTCTACCCATTAAAAATTCCAACGAGAGGTAAGCTGCTTTACGCGTCTTTTTACTCTTAATGTGCTCTTTGGTTGCCCGGCAACGGGCGACTAATCGGTCACGAATAGTCAAGGCTAATGCATGGTACAAATACAGTCGCGACTCTCCTACTTTGTCCCGACCTAAGGTGTAGTAAAAGTGACGAGTCAAATCATCACTCAAGGTGTTTTCATCTATCTTTGGTGCATCTTGCCAATGTTTTACGACGCATACTGGCGCACTTTTATTAGCCATGCTTTTCATCCCCTTTGATTGATGTAAATATCCATGCTGACTTAGCTGGAACCTGTAAATATGAATCTAACTCTGGTTTTTGCGGTTCAACCGCGGTGGTAATTGCTTGCTGCCAATGAGATGAAAATGCACTAAACGGCAACTTTATTTGCAATGTACTCTCACTGGCGTTCAATATTATTAGCAGGCTTTGCCCGAGCTGCTGATCGGTGATGGTGTAACTCAACCATTTACGGCTTGGCTCTCGCCACTGTTCAGGCGATAACGGCTTTGCTTGTTCATTAAACCAATTCACCGCAAAACGACTGTCACTGTCATGGACATAAAATGAGTGAGAAAACGCGGCAAATTGCTTACGAAGCGCAAGTAAATCTTGAATAAAAAAAGTTAACGTATGGTGTTGCTGGTGGTTTTTCCATGCCAGCCAGCTCGTGCAGTTGTCTTGGCAGTAAGCATTATTGTTGCCACTTTGCGTATGTGCCATTTCGGTGCCCGCACAAATCATCGGGATCCCTTTGGATAAAAACAAAGTGAGTAATGCATTTTTCTGCATACTGAGGCGCAATTCATTGATTTGGGGATCGGCACTGAACCCTTCTACCCCACAATTAAATGAAAAGTTTTCACTGTGGCCGTCTCTATTTGCCTCACCGTTTGCTTCATTATGTTTATGCTCGTAAGCCGTCCAATCAAATAATGAGAAGCCGTCATGACTGGTAAGAAAATTTATGGAGTTCAAAGGACCCCGTAAGTTATGTTCAAACAGGTCACTGGAGCCATGAATACGCATCGCAAGCTCTGGCAATACTCCCTCATCGCCACGCCAGAAGCGCCTAACGGTATCTCGATATTTATCATTCCACTCACGCCAAGGAGAAGGAAATTGTCCAAGTTGATACCCACCAGGACCAATATCCCAAGGCTCGGCAATCAGCTTTACTTTGCTAAGCACAGGGTCTTGATGGATCGCTTGCAAAAACGCATGTTGATTTGAAAATCCCGAGGCTTGACGAGCAAGGATCGTCGCCAAATCAAAGCGAAAACCGTCCACCCCCATGTATTCCACCCAATAGCGCAAGCTGTCCAATACAAGTCTTAATACCACTGGATTCGAGATATTTATCGTGTTTCCGCAGCCAGTGTCATTAATGTAGACATTGGGCTTACTCGGCAAGGTGCTGTAATAAGTCAGGTTATCAAACCCTTTAAAGCTTATTGTCGGGCCATCCAAACCACCTTCCGCAGTATGGTTAAACACCACATCCAAAATAACCTCAATACCGGCTTGATGGAGCCGCTCTACCATTACCTTAAATTCGTTGATGTCGTCGTTAACGAGATAACTTTTGTGTGGCGTAAAAAAGTTGAGGCTGTTATACCCCCAATAATTTTTTAGTCCTTTGGTCGTCAGAAACTGCTCATTGATAAACGCATGCACAGGTAGCAGCTCAATCGCAGTAACACCAATATGCTTTAGGTGATCGATAAAGATTTGTTCAGCAATCCCTAAATATTTACCTTGGTGTTTAGTTGGAATATCTGGGTGTCGAACAGTTGCCCCTTTAACATGGCATTCATAGATCACCGTTTTACTCCACGGCGTCTTGGGTCGCTTCCCTTGATACTTCTCAATCGCTGTCACTTTGCTCTTTGGCATATCACAGGCGTTATCTGAAGGGTTTAAATGACCTACTGGCAAATGGCAAAAATGCCGTTCACTCCAAGTAAACTCACCAAAAAAGTCGCGGCAATATGGGTCTAAGAGTAACTTATTGGCATTGAAAAGCAGCCCTTTTTCCGCACTATACTCCCCGTCTACCCGATAGCCATATAAGTCTCCGACTTTTGCTCCTTCAATAAACAATGACCAATTTCCGCCCTCATGCCGAAACATCCCTATCCGATTCACTTCGCTATGGCCGCTTTTGTCGAACAGACACAGGGTTACACGTTTCGCTTTCGGTGCATAAACACAAAAGTTAACGCCTTTATCACTAGCCGTTGCACCTAATAATTGATGATCGCCGCGATAACTGGTTAGCATGTGCCACCAGAGATCAGCTGCAAATACACGGTTGCCAAAGGCGGAACGGTTATATCAATACTTTGCTCAAGGCCATGACTTGCTATGTTTTTCGATTCAATGAGTTGTTGTTTATGTGCAACAACTCCAACGCCGCTCCCCCAAAACGCTTTGTCATCCGTGTTTAAGATAACTTGATACGCACCCGCTGACGGCACGCCTAAACGGAATTGAAAATGGGTTTGTGGCGTAAAGTTTGCTATCACCACCAGCGGTGTAACACCATCTCGTCCGTAGCGTACAAAACTAAATATGCTTTGCTCAGCGTTCCCCCCATCAATCCAATTAAATCCTGTTGATTTGTTATCACACTCGAATAGTTGCGGCGTTGATTTATAGGTCGTATTGAGCGCTTTGACACACTTATACACGCCTTGGTGTGCTTCACTTTCAAGCAACTTCCAGTTGAGTTGTTGGTTATGATCCCACTCCTCTCGGGGGGCAAGTTCAGCGCCCATGAACAGCAACTTTTTACCTGGGTGGGCAAACATAAAGCCATAGTAGGCACGTAAATTAGCGAATTGCTGCCAATCGTCTCCTGGCATTTTGCTTAGTAGCGCACCTTTGCCATGTACCACTTCATCGTGACTTAATGGCAAGATGTAATTTTCAGAATAGGCGTACACCATCGAAAAGGTCATTTCATGGTGATGGTACTTGCGGTGAATTGGGTCTTTGGACATATAGTTTAGCGTGTCATTCATCCACCCCATATTCCACTTATAACCAAAACCCAAACCATCGTGTTCAACACTGCGGGTAACGCCGGGCCAAGCTGTGGATTCTTCAGCGACCATCATAATACCTTCGTCAACACCATAGCATTTGGTATTGACTGATTTGAGGCACTCTATTGCACCTAGGTTTTCACGACCGCCATATTGATTTGGCACCCACTCCCCATGTTTACGGCTGTAATCCAAATAAAGCATCGATGCCACAGCATCCACTCTTAAACCATCGATGGCGTATTCTTTTATCCAATACATTGCATTCGACAGCAAAAAGCTTTTTACTTCAGCGCGATCGTAGTTAAAAATATAGGTATTCCAATCTGGGTGAAACCCTTGCCGCTTATCAGCATGTTCGAATAGATGCGTACCATCAAACTTATGTAAACCATGGGGATCTGATGGAAAATGTCCCGGTACCCAGTCGATAAGTAATCCGAGCTCTTCACGATGACAGCACTCAACGAAGTAAGCAAAATCCTCCAAGCCACCAAAGCGACTGGTTGGCGAGAATAACCCCACTGGTTGGTAGCCCCACGAGCCATCAAAAGGATATTCACTGATAGGCATCAGTTGCAAATGGGTAAATCCCAGTGCCTTTACATAGGGGATAAGGTCGTCCGCTAACTCTCGATACGTCAGATAGCGATTACCTTCTTCCTCTCGGCGCTTCCACGAGCCCAAATGCACCTCATAAATACTAATGGGTGCATTGACTTTATTACGCAACGATTTTTTATCATGCTCAGCTTGGCTCAACGTGAAAGCGGCTGGTCGCGCCTGAGTTATACTCGCCGTGCCTGGTGCTTGTTCCATTTTAAATGCAAATGGATCGGCCTTTTCTATGCGCTCACCCTCAAATGTGGTGATTGCAAATTTATAGCAACAATCAACCTCCAGAGCTGGAATAAAAAGCTCCCATACACCACTGGCTGGATGTAATCGCATTGGATGTTGCACAGCCTGCCAATGGTTAAATTCACCTATCACAGAAACAGACAAGGCATTTGGCGCCCAAACACCAAATCGAAACCCAATTACTCCCTCTATCTCTACTTGATGTGCACCTAGATGCAAATAAGCTTGGGCTTGTGTCCCTTCATTAAATAAGTACAAGGCATCATCCGCCAAGCAACTATCAAAACTATATACATCTCTCCCAGTAACGGTTTGCTCTGGGTAGTGCACTTCAAGAAGGTAATCTTTACTGATGTCATCCGCTTTAAAATCTAATGTGAATAGCGCACTTTTGCGAAACCGTTCAAGAGCGTAGCTGCTATCGCTGGTAAGCACCTTAACTTCTGTCGCACCTGGAATAAAACAGCGCACGACTGAGCGCTTGGCATCTAGCTGGTGTAGCCCTAAAAAGGCAAATGGGTCGCGACACTTACCGGCTTCCAAAGCGGCTAATTGACTGATGTAGTCATCTACTTGGGCGTCTTCTATTTTTGCTCTTGTATTCATCTATTCTTTCCTGCTGGTTACCGCATCTCGGATCAGCGGCCGAGAACTTGCAATAATTTCCGCTGATGTCTGATTAAGTCGCCTTCTCCAGTTTGGATACTCTTGGTCAGTACCAGGAATATTCACTGGTAACTTCTGTTCGTCGAGGTCATCAAACTGAATTGTCAGCATTTTTGCAGGCGACTTGGCGAGTACATTGATCAGCGCCTGATACACATCACGGGCTTCGCTCGCAAGGCTGACATTCACCTCACCATAGCGTCCAAGCCAATGACAAAGCTTTTCTCGCTCAGATGTTCGCTCTTCATCCGCTTTTGTTAGTTGGGGTTCGCTCAATAACTGATATTCACGTTTCAACCTAAGGTCATCATGGCTCCACCAGCCAAAAAATGGCGGGACGTCATGGTTAGCTACCATGAGTAACGCATTGTGCTTATAATGCGAGGGTGCTAAAAACTGACCGTGATAATCCTTCTCGAAGTAAAAAAGAATATTGCTGTATATATGAGACTCATACATTGCTTCTTTGATTTCGATTGGAACAACCCCTAAGTCTTCACCAATGATCATCACTTGATGTTTGACGGACTCAATTTTGAGGATCGCTAAAAGGTACTCAAATGGATAATATACGTAGCAACCTGTTTGCTGCTGATCTTGATAAAAGCACCACCACAACCTTCTTAGGCCCATCACATGGTCAATTCTTAATGCCCCAACACCGGTGATGTTCGCTTGGATCAGCTGTTTAAAAAATGCAAAGCGCTGCGCTTTTAACTTAACGGGGTTTAACGCTGGTAACCCCCAGTTTTGACCGAGCTCTGCCCAAGGGTCTGGAGGCGCGCCCACGCGAGCATATTCGGCATACAAATTTTTATTGCTGTTGTATTCGCTTGAGCCGTCAGCACAACCAACGGCTAAGTCATTGATTAAGCCTACGGCCATACCGGCATTCAGTGCCGAAGATTGGCATTGCGTTAATTGTTCAAACGCAAGCCATTGTAAAAATTTAGCAAAGTCATCGTCCTCAAATGCCTTAAGCTCTTGCTGCTTAGCCTGGCAAAATCGAGCAAAGTCTGCACGCCACGCTCCAGTTTGTTGACACAATAACTGCCACGCAAAACGTAACGCACTAAGCTTACTTTCCATACAGTGAGTCATATCAAGATATGTCGCGTTCAAGTCACTCTTTGAGACGTCTAAATAGCCGGCGAACACACTCACATCTAAGCCAAATTGTTCACACAAAAGCTCTATAGAAATGTAAAAAGGGTGCAGTAGGCGGCGGTCATTTGGGCTGTACGGACTTGCTTTTTCTGGTTCATCAACAAACAACAAATGCATTGGGTTTAACAAAATATAGTCAACCCCTTCAGCTGCGCTAGCCTCAACTAATTGCTTTAGATCATAAAAATCCGCACTTAGCTTGCTGCCAGCAGGCTTTAACGAATATAGCTGAATAGACAATCCAAGGAGCTTTTTATGTTGTTCAATTGGGTCATAACACTGTTTAGGCGTCACCCAAAGTTCTGTCTCAAACCGCGCACCATTTAACATTACCTCAGCGCTATGATAACCCACTTCAATCGCGTTTATTGGCACTTCAAGTTGAACATAACGTGTATCTTGATAGCGGTAATCCCCAACCGCGACTTGCTTGTTTGGATCGCAAACACAGCGATAACCCAATGCGGGGATCGACACAGTTAATTCGTTAATTTGCAGGCCGGTATCCACTCTTATCGTAATAGTTGGCGTCTCTTTGCAAACCAAAGAAATGGCTTCAACTGGCGTTAACCACTTAGCAATATCCAGCTCAAAATTGAGTGTATTTATTTCATCTAGATTGCTGACATCAACACCGCACTCCTGCAATGCCTGTAGACGAGTTTGGTGATCAAATACCACATGATCACCGGTGTATTTATGGTATTCATAACCAATACCATAGAGATAAAGAAGCTGGGCAATGTTGTCCATTTATAATGTTACGCTCTCGCTGTGGACACAACACTGTTGTCTTCTCCAAAGCCGTTGGGCACATAATCATCTGCTTGATGATCATTGTCCCAGACTTCACCATCAATCAAATATCTGAAGTGGTAATCTTTGTCGGTTGGTAAACGGTGTTTGAGCTTGAACGCACTGTCTTTTTTGATGAATTTCATCGGCTCGGGTTGCCAATCATTAAAATCACCAGCAAGTTCCACCGTTTTCGCTTCTGGGTGTGAAAATGAAAATGTAATTTCTGCTTCGTCTTTTGTTTTGAAAAACCGTTTAGTGAGCATATAACCCCCGTTTACCTTTTGTGAGTCCTTATTTCACAGCGACGTACGCTAATACTGCAAACGACTGGTAACTGTGTACGATTTATGTCGAGCATATTGAAATTTAAGTGAAACTAGATGACAACTCACCGTTCGCTTTAAAAATCAACAGCCCTAAGTACAGCAAACAAATATTGAGTTTGTATGACAGTACAAATTTGGTGCAATTTTGCACCGCTTTGGCGCAATCTAAATCAGATAAGCAGTGATTTCAGTTTGCTATGAGTTCCTTGCAATCACTGAGCCAATCACATTAAGAGTCAACAAGAAAGCTAGTTAAGAATGGTTATCATGTAAAGTGAATTTAACTAATAATTGATCCCGCTCATATAAAGCAGTCTGCAAAGTGAAATTTTTAGTACTTTTGCACGATGAAGTTTGCAACTGAATGCTAAAGTGTGTAAAAAACTAGGTTAGCAACTATAATTTCAGATTACATTTTTTGCGATGAAGGTCGCATCTACGTATTATTACTCCGTAATATGCAAGAGTCTGAATTACTAAGGAAAGCCTATTCATGCCAAACGCGATAAGACTAACAAGTACCCTATTTCTGGGCACATTATTTGTTGTCATATTGCTGCATCTATCTTTTAAGGCTCACGTGCTTGAGCTGATCGCTATAACCCCGGCAAATGAGCACCTTACAGCATCAATGGTATCACCTTGGTATTCCCCACTACTGCACGGTTTGAACTTTGCAGCAAGCGGAAACCACACTTATGTTGCGGTAGAATCAACACTCGGAATACCCAAATATTTGGATGTAAGTACAGTTTGGTATGCCGTATTTACTTCTCCAATCACTCTCATTTCAATTGCAACTTTACTCGCGATTGTTGCGTATCTTTTTAAAGCAGAGCGCCGCTACCGTAATCAAGATGAAGATATCAGCGAGGTGAATAAGGACGTAGGTGGAATATTGACGCGTTTAGAGGTCGACAGTGCGCCACTGCACCATAAGTCCTCTCTTGCCAAGCTCAGCCATGCGATCCACGATTTGTCTAGCCATCTTGCACGCGTAAAACGCCATTCAGAGTCTCAAATTTTTCAAGACAAGCTCACAAAGCTTATAGATAGACATGCATATATTGACCATATTGAGGCAAAGTTAAAGCAAGCTGAGTTGGCGCAACAAAAATGTGGCCTGCTATTTATTGATTTGGACGGCTTTAAGCAGGTCAACGATTCCTTTGGCCACAGTTTTGGCGACGAAATTCTGATCCAAGTTGCTGCTCGGCTCGCAAAAGTGGTTCGCCAATATGGTTTAGAAGATTGCCACCCTATTCATGGCCTTGAACAAAACCTTTCAAGACTCGGCGGCGATGAATTTTCGCTATTTATTCCCAAATTAAACAATCCAAGCTTGTGCACAGAAATCGCCCAGTCCATTCTTAGTGATATAGAGCGTGATTTCTTACTTGGCAATAAGCTTGTCAAAATTGGAGCAAGTATCGGCATCGCGGTATACCCAGATAGTGCGGCAACACCGAACTCGTTATTACAGATGGCTGATGTTGCCATGTACAGAGCAAAAACGGATGGTCGTGGAATTTTTAAAGTTTATTCCCCCGAAATGGGGTCGAAAATGCGACGTTATCATTACCTATTGGAAGAGTTACGACTCGCTATCTCTGCGCAAAGCTTTTATCTGTCATTCCAACCGATAGTGCATGTTGAAGATTGTGCTATTGACTATTTTGAGGCGCTTATTCGCTGGAACCATCCGATAGAAGGGCAAATTCCACCGGCCGAATTTATTCCAATTGCAGAGGAGTCTAATTTAATTTTAGAGCTTGGTGATTGGATCCTACTTGAGTCGTGTAGGCAAATGTGTGCATGGCATAATGCAGGGATGAAAAAGGTAAAAATCTCAGTTAACGTTTCTGGAATACAACTAAAACACAGAAAGGTCTTTGAATGGGTAAATGCGGCCCTAGAAAAAACCGGTCTACCAGCCACTGCTTTGATGCTGGAGATCACGGAATCCACTCTTATCAAGGCCAGCAATGAAACGATTTCACAATTGCAACAATGCCGAGATGCAGGAATAAGTGTCGCAATAGACGACTTTGGAACAGGTTTTAGCTCGCTAAGCACCCTCGCCGATTTACCTATCGATGTGATAAAAATCGATAAACTGTTTATTACTCAAGCCAATAGCAACCCTAAGTATCGTAAGATCCTCAATTCCATCAGTGAACTTGGGCAGCAGTTAGAATTAAAGATTGTTGCCGAGGGCGTTGAACAAACCGAACAATTTGAGCTAGTTAAAAACTTAGGAATTAGCTGTGTACAGGGGTATTTAGTGAGTCGGCCTGAAAGCTCAAATAATGTGGGTAGCAAAGTGTTAAATGGCAATGTGAATCATATTGCAGCCACTGGCACCAGCATTTGGTTACCAGAGCAAGTTGGGTAGCTGCTGTTAATAGTTAAGCGAAAAAAGTTAGCTATATACTGCACCTTCCACGCTAGGAAACCTATTATGCTATAAGTTGGGTGCTTGGCAAATCGTGATGAACGCCCACAGTATTTAATCTGAACCAAGGTAAGGTTATTTATCGCTTAAATTTGGTTTCTAGGATAACCGACGAATTGGTACGCTCAATCCCCTCTAAATTACCGATTTCATCTAGCAGATGACTCAACTGCTCCAAACTCTGTGCTTCAACAATAGCAATCAAGTCATATTCCCCACTAATGGCATAGAGTGCAGAAACATTTGGCAACTGCTGCAATGCTAAATTCGCCTTTGTAGTGAGTTTTTGTTTTACCTTAATAGAAACGTGTGCCGATACTAAATCGTCCATATACTGCTCAGCAAACTCTACGCGATAGCCTTTAATTACGCCATTTTGCTCTAATTTTGCGATACGATTTTGTACTGTGGTTCTGGAAAGGTCTAACTTACGTGCCAACTCAGAGATGCTCTCTCGTGCGTTATTACGCAACAGTGCAATGAGCTTTTCGTCTTGTGAACTAATCATTTTGCAATTTAACCATGTTAATTTGACATAAATGATAGCAAATATGTGAATTATTGCACTGCAAATTATTACAAAAGCGCGTAATAATGAAGAAATAGCAAGTTGGCTGTGAGCAGAACAACAAGTAAACAGCTTCTGCACGACAGTAATACCGCAAAATGATAACAATTTAGGAGAAAGCGTCATGCAAGCAAATCGCGAATTATTCGATGAAGTCATGGTTCCAAACTACAACCCGTCAGCCGTTATTCCAGTTAAAGGCCAAGGCTCTCGCGTATGGGATCAGACAGGTAAAGAGTTCATCGATTTTGCAGGCGGTATCGCCGTAAACTGTCTAGGCCATTGTCATCCTGCGCTCGTCTCTGCACTTAGAGAACAAGGCGAAAAAATTTGGCACTTATCAAATGTGATGACCAACGAGCCGGCGCTTCGCCTTGCCAAAAAGTTAACTGATGCAACGTTCGCAGAAAAAGTCTATTTCGCAAACTCAGGCGCTGAAGCAAACGAGGCGGCACTTAAACTTGCGCGTCGTTGGGCTCTGGATAAATTTGGTGCAGAAAAAACGCAAATTATCGCATTCAACAAAGGCTTCCATGGTCGCACTTTCTTCACGGTAACGGTTGGTGGTCAAGCAGCCTATTCTGATGGTTTTGGTCCAAAACCTGCTGATATCACTCATATCGACTATAACGATTTAGCTGCATTTGAAAAAACAATCTCAGACAATACTTGCGCAGTCATGATGGAACCGCTTCAAGGTGAAGGCGGGATTATTTCTCCAAATGCTGAGTTTGTCCAAGCTGTGCGCGAACTATGTGATAAACACAACGCGCTACTTATTTTTGATGAAGTACAAACGGGTGTTGGCCGAACTGGTGATCTATATGCTTATCAAGGACTGGGTGTAACACCTGATATCCTTACTAGCGCAAAAGCACTAGGTGGCGGTTTCCCTATTGGCGCTATGCTTACCACCACTGAAATTGCAGCTCACCTTAAAGTCGGCACCCATGGCTCAACTTATGGTGGTAATCCACTAGCATGCGCGGTAGCGGAAGCTGCATTTGACACAGTAAATACAGAATCGGTGTTAGCTGGCGTAAAAGCCAAAGAGCAACTATTCAGAGATGGTCTAAATGCCATTAACGACAAATACAATGTATTTTCTGAAGTGCGCGGTAAAGGTCTTCTTCTAGGTGCAGTGCTCAATGACAAATTTGAAGGCCGTGCACGCGACTTCCTGGTAGCAAGTGCAGAGCACGGTTTAATGTCGTTAGTTGCTGGCACTAACGTAGTTCGTTTTACGCCTTCTCTTGTGATCACTGATGAAGAGATCCAAGAAGGTCTAGCACGCTTTGAACAAGCGGTTGCTGCAGTAGTAAACGGCTAAGGAGCTGGGGACCTCGGTCTCCTCTTTCTCATGTTAGTATTAAGACCAATACAAAAAACTGACTTCGACGCGCTAAAAACCATTGCGGTTGAATCTGGCCATGGGTTTACCTCACTGCCAGTAGATGACGAATTGTTGTCTAATAAAATTAACCGCTCAGTTGAAAGCTTTGCAAAGTCAGTGTCAAAACCATACGACGAAGGCTATTTGTTCGTCCTTGAAGACACACAAACGGGCGAAATTATAGGCACCACTGCGATTGAAGCTGCGGTAGGTATGTCTGTGCCTTTATATCACTATCATCTTGGCAAAACAGTACATCACTCAAGAACTTTGGGTGTCTATAATACCGTTGATATTCTGTCGATGTGTAACGACTACACCGGAAGCTCTGAGATCTGCACGCTATTTTTACGTGAAGGTCATCGCCAAGGGTTAGCTGGTCGCTTTCTTTCAAGAAGCCGTTTCTTATTTATGGCAGAACATGCTGAGCGCTTTAGCGATACCGTTATTGCAGAAATGCGTGGTGTAAGTGACGAACATGGCCATTCGCCATTTTGGCAGTGGCTGCAAGAACACTTTTTTAGCATTGAATTTCCGCAAGCAGATCACTTGGTCGGTCTCGGGGACAAAGTGTTTATTTGTGAACTTATGCCCAAGTATCCCATCTATGCAAATCTACTAAGTCCAGAAGCACAAGCTGTGATAGGTAAAGTGCACGAGAAAACCAAGCCTGCTTTGCGTTTATTACAAAAAGAAGGGTTTGAACACCGTGGCTATGTTGACTTGTTCGACGCAGGTCCAACGGTAGAAGCCAAGCTAGACAACATTAGAACGGTTAGAGAGTCGTTTAAAGGTGAGGTTGAAATAGTCGCTTCACTACCAGACAAGCTCCCTAGCCTTGCTATTTCAAATGGTCGATTAGACGCGTTTAAAGCCACGTTTACCGATCAGGCATACCTCTGCGAAGCAGAAGAAAAAATTCAGCTGACCGCAGAGGTAGCTAATGCGCTTGATGTCACTCAAGGTGAACTGATAAACGCATTTAAACTATAGATTTCAATGTCGTGCTGATACCAATTGGTATAACGTTTAACAAGCTGTCACCAAGACAAAAAATTAGGAAACCATTATGCACAACAACGTAGATACACTATTTGAACACCTGTGGGATAACTACCTAGAAGTAACACCTTCTGCCGTTAAAGTTCATGAACTTCTCGGCTCAACGCAAAAAGACGACGTGATCAATGACCACATTGCATTGCGTACCTTTAATATTGAAAAAGTAGGCCTAGAAAAGCTCGCTGCACATTTTAAAGCTGTGGGTTATACAGAGTGTGGCGAATACCACTTTGAAGCGAAAAAGCTATATGCTAAGCACTATGAACACCAAGATCCAACTAAACCAAAGGTGTTTATCTCTGAGCTGCTCGTTGAAAAATGTTCAGAAGAACTACAAGCTATCGTTAAAGACATGGTTGAGCAAATCGACGAGTCAGCAGTAACAGCTGAAAACTTCCTGTATTCTGGCACCCACTGGCGTGTTTCTCATGAGACATACAAAAAGCTACTCGCTGAGAGCGAGTATGCCGCATGGATGTCTGCATGGGGCTACCGTGCAAACCATTTCACGGTAAGCATCAACTACCTGAAGAACTTCACCACAATTGAAGCTGTAAACCAAGCGCTCAAAGACAACGGTTTTGAACTAAACACCTCTGGCGGCGAAATCAAAGGCTCTCCGGAAGTGTTACTAGAGCAATCTTCGACGCTTGCTGATCATCAAAACGTACAGTTTAACGATGGTGAATTTAGCATTCCAAGCTGCTTCTATGAGTTTGCTCTGCGTTATGCCAAGCCTGACGGCGAGATCTATACTGGTTTTGTTGCAGCTTCTGCTGACAAAATCTTTGAAAGTACTAACGCAAGATAATCGCGTTTAAAATCAGTGCTTGCCTAAGCACTCTGCCCAAATTGTAAAGCAGCCTTTATGGCTGCTTTTTTAGTTAATATTAGCCACAACTCCAATCAAACTCGCGGTTTACCAAATCAAGCATACCTATCCCTCCGCCAAAGTTATGCCCACCTAAGATCTCTTCGAATTCAATGTAGTAAGGTGTAAGAAAATCTGGGATCCCTTGACCGTTTAAACTCGTCCCGCCTAAATGGTTTGGCGAAACACTCTCTAACCACTCAGGGTCGCCTTCGTACAGGTCAATATAACCTGTATCTTCATATTCGCTGGGCGTCTTGCCCGCATTAGGATCACTAGGGTTGGCAACAAGCGCAATTGCACGGTTAAAACTCAGTGCTTCTGGGGGAATTCCACCAAGCTCGCGATATATTTGGTACTCTTCAGCTGGCAAACTGAGGTACTGGGAATAGTTCATTTTCCAAAAGCAACTCGCCCCACCCTCGACTAGCCATTCAGGAACGCAAACATCATCTTCAAAATGCCGCTCAATAATAGTTGGCGGTGAACAGAGCTCGCCGTAAAACTCAGCTTCACTAAGCAGGAGCGTTGCGTAATAACAATCTAGCGTATCCGCTGCAAACTTACAGCTAGGATGAACAGTTTGCATCGCCTGCCAAAAGGGTTCGAATAGCGGTTCATCTGGCGACTGCTCAGCAAATAACGCCACTTCTAACCCTTCAATATATTCGGGTCCGCCATCATTATGCTCAACCGCGATTGCAAAAAAGCTAACCGCATACGCATTCTCATCAGTGCGATAGCCCTCTGGCAATTTTAGTGTAAAGCTGTGCTTTAGCGGATAACCGGTATGTGGGTCAAGCGGCCATTGATTGGCTTTAATTCCGGGGGGCAAACCAAATACCCAGCCATCAAAGCGTGTTTTATCGTCAATGGATTGTTTCAATATTTCGATATTATAAGCATTCATTACTATCTCCTTATTAAATAACGTTGCTTACTCGTAAGTTAGGGCCTGTTTATCTTTCAAGTTTGTTTTTGCAGCAGCAAGGATCAACAGACCCTAGTATAAAAGTATTAACCCCACAGTTGAAATAGGTACTTAGACTTTTACAGTGTTTGAGACACTTAAAAATATTGCTTATATTCATTACCTGTTGATGAAGAGTCAGTAGGATTAGACAAGGATACTAGTTATGAATTATTTTGGAACGTTTGGTTCAACAGAAGAAGAGGCGCTTAACCTTCTCATGCCTGTTGTCGACAATGCTTTGAAAGCGCATGAGAGAGGAAACTATCAAGCATATTTATCTGTAATAACCGCCGACTTAGCCAAAAAGGTTTCTGAGGAGGGATTTTTACGGGCATACCGTGAAATCGCGCCGCAGCTTGGCCGCTTAAAATCCAAAACCTTGTTAGCGTCTCTTCGAAGAGGTCAGGATCCAATGCTGATATTTGCAGCGAAATACGAGAACACGCAAGACGATATCGTAATTAATATCACATTTAAAAACGCGACTACCCCGCCTTTAATTGCATGGATGTGGATTGAATAGTCCTTCGGTTCAAAGGCTTAGATTAAAACTTATAGGAGGATCGTTTCCGGTTTGCTTCACACTTGTGTAATAACATGTATAACCCTTAACAGTCGGTTATTAGGACGAGTAAGTGAAAACAGTGACAGGAAATGGTAACCCCTCAACAAAATTAGACTGTATCAGTCACCTAAAGCGATAACTTTGGCAGTAGACACCGCGGATATTTTCACTCCAAAACTGGAGATATTTGGCAGTGTGGCATTATGGTGTATTCTTATTTGTTCACCTGACATGTGCTTTTTGCAATGTGTGGTATGGGCATCCGCCACTAATGTAACTGCATAACCCAAACCCGCGGCTCGCCGACTCGTTGTATCAACACAAAACTCTGTAGCATAACCACAAACATAAATATGTTGAGCTCCATGTTCTTCAAGTATGTTAGACAGATTTGTGTTTAAAAATGAATCAGGGGTGGTTTTACGCACGAACAGATCATTGGCGTCAACTTGAAGTACCGATTGTAATTGCCAACCTTCACTACCATACTCAATCGCAGTACCGCTTTGCTCATGTTGAATATAGATCACCGGCATGCCTTGCTTTCGAGCCCAATCTGTCACTAAGTTAATTCGGCTTAACACCTCTTCACTTGCATACGGTTTGGGCTCTGGGTCGAATAAAAGGCACTGTACATCAATTACCAATACTGCAGATTTCATAGCATACTCTTTTTGGGCATAATCTTGCTTATAAATTCAAAAGCCGCCAACACCTTGAACAGCATTCATTCTTTCAAAGGGTTGTAGTGCCCAAACAATATAAATTACAAGCGTTATATTGTCATTTTAATATTTATACATTGGTCTTACTGCCACATTAGCTATGTCTCAATACAGCTAAACAAGTTATGATAAATGTGTATGCAAAGAACTTATGGATAGCACACTTATGGACAAGATTGATCATCAGATATTACCCCCTTTAGCGACATTACTATGCTTGGTCATAAGCGGGTGTGACGACCTTGGCCAACAAATAGACGCGCTTACTGGCGAGCAAGACAAACAAGTGCAAGCACTTATTGAGCGCTCAAAAGCCCAAATGGTGTTTGTTGAAGGCGGCAGCTTTATGATGGGCGATGGCGGTGGCCCTAATAACTTGCCTTGGACCATAGCCCGCGATAATAAGCCCGCTCATAAGGTGACCCTTACCAGCTATTCGATGGGCGCTTATGAGGTAAGCTATGGCGATTTTGATTTATATACCGCAGTAAATGACCTACCAAAAACCATGTGGACAAAATGGGATAAAGATGAAATTTGGCGTGCTCCTGAATTCTCTGCGGGGGTGAACTGGTATGATGCCAAGAACTATTGCTTATGGCTGGCAAAACTCACACAACTCCCAATTGATTTACCAACCGAAGCACAGTGGGAATTTGCAGCACGAAACCGTGGTGAAAACATTTTGTTTGCCACCAATACTGGTATGCTTGAACTCGGTGTAAATTACTCTCTCGCCGAAGAGCCTGAACCGCATATTAGTGGCACCTATCCACCTAACCCATTGGGGTTTTATGACTTAAGCGGCAATATGATTGAATGGGTCAATGACTGGTGGGCTGAGGATTACTATCAACACACCCCAGAGCAGGATCCCAAAGGACCAAAAGAAGGCACAAAAAAGGTTATGCGTGGCGGGATGTTTTTAGAGTCTCCCCGTGGCAGTAATGTATATACACGGCAAGAATCTGAAAAATTGGAAAAAGCATATAGAGTTACTGGTTTTCGTTGTGCTCTAAATCAAGCGAAGCCAATTCCTGTTCAATCAGTTAACTAGCTCATTGCCATCGCATTTATCACCGTAAAAGTCAGCGTTTATTCAAACTACTTACTTTATGCTGTCGCGATTTTGATTTCGCCTGTACGCTTGGTATGCTTGAGCTGCACTAAGGATAAATAAGTAACATACGGAAAGTCACCATATGGAAAATAAACGGATACATTCACTCTCCCACTTTGCCAACATTAACTGGCGCGATATTCTTGCCAATCAATACACAACCATTCCCAGCGTTACATTACTGTGTGTGGTAATGACTGGGTGCGACGACCTTGACCAACAAATAGACGCGCTTAATGGCGAGCAAGACAAACAAGTGCAAGCACTTATTGAGCGCTCAAAAGCCCAAATGGTGTTTGTTGAAGGCGGCAGCTTTATGATGGGCGATGGCGGAGGCCCTAATAACTTGCCTTGGACCATAGCCCGCGATAATAAACCCGCTCATAAGGTGACCCTTACCAGCTATTCGATGGGCGCTTATGAGGTAAGCTATGGCGATTTTGATTTATATACCGCAGTAAATGACCTACCAAAAACCATGTGGGAGGATTGGGGTGAAGGGGAAGTTTGGCGCGCACCTGAATTCCCTGCGGGGGTGAGTTGGTATAGTGCAAAAAACTATTGCTTATGGCTCGCTGAGCTAACCCAGCTACCCTTTGATTTACCAACAGAAGCACAATGGGAATTTGCAGCAAGAAACCGTGGCGAGAATATTCTTTTTGCCACAGATAACGGGTGGATAGAAGAAGGCCGGAATTATGAACTAAATACTGATTATGCGGAGCCTTCTGGCACATACCCCGCTAACCCATTAGGATTTTATGATTTAAGCGGCAATATGATTGAGTGGGTCAATGACTGGTGGGCTGAAGATTATTATCAACACTCCCCAGAATTGGATCCCAAAGGGCCTAGCTCGGGAACTAAAAAAGTAAGGCGTGGCGGGATGTTCTTGGAATCACCTCGCGGTAGTAATGTATATACCCGCCAAGAATCTGAAAAATTGGAAAAAGCGTACAGAGTTACTGGTTTTCGTTGTGCTCTAAATCAATCTAATCCCCTAGTTGTGCAGTCAAAGTAACAGCTTTGGCTGCACAACATCTATTACACCATTGCAACAAATGGATTTGTATTGAGCATAGCTACTGCAACAGAACCGGAACGTGCTCGACTTGGTAGTTTACGTCTCCATGCATCAAACTCACGCTGCTGAGCACCTTCTAAAATACTATTAAGCTGAGATAAGCCCTCTTCTCGGCTACATTTTGCGCCGCCCTCTCCCATATGCTGTAATACTTCATCTAACTCTTCAGTACAAAGAATATGCTTAAGTACAATAATAATGGCATTCTCGCGCTGCTCATTTAAGCCAGACCAACTATAGGTACCCGAGTCAATTAAACTCGCTAAATTTGGATTAGCGAGTAAATTTAACATTGCTCCTTTACCCTCAGGTACGGTGAATTTGAGCATTTCTGGTTTCAGCCGTACCCTACCCATAATTTCCCTTGCTTGTTCATGAATAAACACTTTTGTCTGCCACCACTCATCTATATCCTCAGCAGAACCGCCAACAAACTCCATAATATCTTTACCTGTTGCTATATGCATCGCCACAGCTTTGTAGAGCACTTTAAAAGCATCTTCTTGGATAAATGCTAGGTAATCATAATCATTATTTTTAAGCTGGTGATAAACAAATTGGGCAAGCGTGACAATTTCATCTACACCTATCTCACAAACTAATTCTCCGCCAGCACCTACGCCCCAGATAAGTCCCAATTTCGCGCGAAGTATAAACTTTCCGTTTTCATAACCAATAAAACATCCAGCGTGTGCACCGGCGCCAAATGCGCCTTCTGCCTTTCCACCTAGTTTAGCTAGATCACAAAAACTAGATTTACCAGATTTTTCTGGATTATCCCACTGCAAAGCACCCGTTAACTCACAGCCTGCCGATACCCCAGCAAATGCGCTGAGCTCACCTTTTACAGGTTCAAACTTGCGATCGGCACGGCTAAGTGCTTTTACTTGTTCAGGGGTTAACCCCTCAAGCATCATTTTACCTTGCTTTACTGTACAGCCTACATTTGCCGCCGCTTGTAATTTAGCACCTGCATAGCCAAAAAAGGCAATGGTCGCATTTAATCGGATCGCGCCTAAGTTTATCTCACGCTCTTTGGTCGTATTTTTAAGCGGCATCATAAACTTAAATTCATAGCCCTTTTTATTAGGGTAGTAACCACTCATTGCAGCTTTTGCTTCACCGACAGCAAAATCGACTTTGCCATCCGCTTGAAATGAAAAGACACCATCCTTTGGGCTAAAGTTTGCAGCAATGCCTGCACCATGGGTGTAGCGCATTAATCGCGCCTCTGCACTGGCATCAAAATAGTCGCTTTTTTCAAACCTTTTTATATTTAGATCTTTATTAAGCTCCCTAGCCCATTCGCCCCATATGGTTGTATACGTGTCGACGAGCTTCTTATCATACTTAAAATTGACCTTTAGCTTGCTCAAATCATTTTTAAGCGCTTTGTTCAGTTTCTTACGGTCTAAGTTGCCATTCGCATCGCTAAAACGACGACCGTTTCGAATGTCCGTATCAATTTTGTAGCGTCTAAAGTGGTTGGCCATTTTATCACTACGCACATAGGTATACTTTCGGCCTTTAAAGCCAATGACTTCGGTAATTTTATTAGCGGTAGGGCCTGAAACAAGTGGTTTTAAAGTCTCGTTTAACGCCTTTTTGGCATCAATTACTTTATCATCTTGCTTCGAGAGGTCTTGTTGTCCAGCCAGCGCTTGCTTTAACTGCTCCATGGGAGGGTTAAGTACTTCCATTTCTTGCTCTAAAATATCGGCAAGTGACTGGGTGACTGCTATAAAGCTGTTATCTTCTGGAATATATAAAAAGCCAATAATTTCCAGTTGGTCTTCGGATTCTTCAACCGAAAAACTCACTGAGTGCGTCGCACCTCCGGCTTCAGCGGTTAATGTGTATTCCCCCGCCACAAGCGGTAGCGCCAACTCCCAATCGTAGCCTCTGTCTGGTAGATATTTGCCATTCACTTGCTCCAATATGGCTGATTTTGAACCCGACGTTGGTCCTTTCCAGATTAGGTTAACGCTATTGCTGTTATAAAATTGCCCTTTAACGAGTACATCAAAGCCGGTATTCACCCTGACTTTATCACCCGCTTTGGGAGGATTTTTTATAGTAAACTGAGGATGGTTGAAGCCATATATACGGCTTTCATTCGGTGTGCCAGTATACTGCTCGACAACACTCGCGGCAGTTTCTCCCGGCCCTAATACATGATTTGCAAAACGTCTTTTAGTAGCTTGGTTTTGCTCTAATTTTACGATTTGCTTTGGATTTGGTTGACCAATAATGACAGATGGCGCAATAGTATCTATGGGTTGTGCTGTACTTTCTAGCTTAGTGGGTGTTTTTTTAATGCCAGCGTTACTCTTACCCATTGACGGTCGCGTTGTACCTACTCCTTGGCTACTATTGAAGCCCACACCATCATTTTTTGAGGCATCGCTTGTAGCAGCATATTTAACTGCAGCACCTAAATGTGCACCGTTTTGGCTTAACTCTCCCGCCCCACCCGAGAAGCCTTTACTGCCACCAGAACTGAGCTGACCTTCCACGTTAGCCTCAAGCGTTGACTTTTTAATAAACGCAAAGATCTCCTTTATATTGCCTTGCGAAACCGTTTTGAGACGTTGTGCTTGGTTATTTGAAATAACAAGTAGTTGTCTATCGTCATGATGATGAAGTCCCCCATGCCAGTAACGAGCGTCTTTTGGATCAATACGTATATAGTCAGTGTGATGGGGGTTAAGTGCTTTAAGAATGATGGTGGGCACTTTAGCCATCGGCAACCTGGTTGGTTGTGCCGAATTTTTTACGTCTGAATCTGACTGAAAAAGTGAATCATCGAATGTACCTTGCTGTGCGTCTTGCACAAGCGCAGGCCACTTGTCAAAAGGCTTCATGCCAATCCTTCCTTGTTTATTCCGGTTGTTCCTCATCAATGCAATTTGCTACTCACCAATGAGCGCGAGATATTATTCGGGGTAGATTTTATACCGATGGAGTCAGTTATTCAATCAAGGAAAAATTTTGCCATTTACCTGTTCTAAATGATGAGAAATTTTTAACGCCGTTAGCGCCTGATTATCTCCCTCAAATTAAGGAAGTGTAAGACAAAATGGTATGACATATCATTGTCAAAAAGTCCCTGTAGAGTTTAATCTAGGTTACTCTAACACGCTCAAAAGTTAGTTGGTGCGGTAATATTTTCGCGTTGAAAAGCACTTTGATAGCAACAGGGCCAACTTAACCAAAGGCGATTAAAGGAGTTAGCATGACCAGTTATGTATCAGAAATAAAGGCGCTGAATCGTGGGCTAAGTGTAAAGCCTCCCATGACACACCCCGCTATTGATTCAAAAAAACACTACAAAAGCGAGTTAAAGTACTGGCAAACCCAACTATTACATGTGCAACAAGCCTATTTTCATCAAGGGAAGCGCGCTATTTTAGTGTTTGAAGGCTGGGATGCGGCTGGTAAAGGAGGCGCTATTCGCCGCATGACAGAAAAGCTCGATCCACGCGGCGTTAAGGTTTACCCAATCGCAAAACCAACGCCTGAGGAACAAGGCCGGCATTACTTATACCGCTTTCAAACTAAGCTACCACCTCGGGGCACTATGACTATTTTTGACCGTTCATACTACGGCCGAGTGTTGGTAGAACGGGTTGAAGCATTTGCTAGTGAGCAAGAGTGGCGCCGCGCCTATCAAGAAATCAATGAATTTGAGCGTCTGCTGACGGATGATAATGTCCGCATCGTTAAGCTATTTTTACACATTAGCGAAGACGAACAACTCAAACGCTTTACAGAGCGTTTAAATAATCCGTATAAGCGCTGGAAACTAACGGAAGAAGATATTCGCAACCGCCAAAAGCGACAAGATTATGAGCAAGCAATTGATGATATGTTTGCTAAAACCGATACGAATTTAGCGGGATGGCATTTGATCCTCGCGGAACATAAATGGTATGCCCGCGTACAAGTGATGAAAACCATTGTCGAAGCACTAAGCAAGGGGGTTGATATTAGTCCCCCACCTATCGATAAAGCCGTTGTAAAACTGGCAAAATCTCAATTGGGTATTGTTCAAAGGGAGGACTAATCCATGAATCGTCACGACTATCTTGCATCTTACTTTAATGAGCGTGAAGGCATTCACGTAAGCAATGAGTGCAGTAAATTCGACAAAATGAGACTCAGTCCATTTCGGTTCTTCCGTGGTAGTGCCGCGCTTATGTATAAGGACTTACTGGAGCAACAACTACAGTTACCTGAAGCGGCCACCATCCTGCCACTCACCTACGTAATGGGCGATTGTCATACGGGCAATTTTGGCTTTCATAGTGAAGAAGGCAGCCACGGCGATACCCTAATTTTTGAACCTAATGACTTCGATGATGCCTGCGTCGGACACGCTGTGTGGGACCTGTTTCGCTTTTTAGTGAGTTTACCGCTTACCCAACTAGAAGGTGGCCGTATTCAAGAACAAGCACAGGATATTAAAGACAGAAGTAAACCTTTGGTTAGTAAAGAGCTAGTTGCCCAAGCACAATTGGACTTTTTACACAGCTACCTAAAAGCTTGTCAGTTGTCGCTGGAACATAAGGTCGATAGCAACACAGGCTTAACCGAGTTTGATAATAACCATATATTACATAAACGATGGCAAAAAGGGTTGCAAAGAATGGCGGGGGGCGCCGCGTTTACGATTAAAAGTACACTTGCTAAGGAAATCGACCTCAGCATTAAACCGCTACGTTTTCGCGAAGACAAACTGAAGTTTAAGCAACTTGACCCCGATTTAAAAGAAAACCTTATTCATCACTTTGCGCCCTATGTTGATGACGAAATTTTAGATTGTGTTGAGCGTATCGACCAAGGCACAGGCTCATTGCATCTGAGCAGATATTATTTGTTGGTTGGCCCAAACGTACAAAAGCCCACTAAAGATATTTTGCCGCTATGCCACATTGTGGAGGTAAAACAACAGCAACTCGCTTCGCCTCTTGCTTACTTTGCAAATTTAAGCCCAGTGAATCGCTTAGATCCCGCACACTTAACCGTCAACAGTCAAAGAAAAATGCAGCGCCGTACCGATCTCATTTTAGATAATGCACTGTGGCAAGGCAGTCACTGGCTGGTACGCTCGCGCCATCATGCTCGCGTTGGTATAGACCCAGAAGACATCACCATTGGTAAGCGTGCAGCGACTAAGTCGGGCTTTAGCCAATATGCAGAAGCTTGCGGTGAAGCCCTTGCCCTTTCACATATGCGAGCAGATAGACGCTCCTTACAATTTCAAGAAGATGCAGTAGCCATTTTGCCTAGTCTCATCGATGAATTGGTCAAATCGGCCAGTCATTACAGCGAACAAGTCGTAGCCGATTGGCGTTGGTTTTGCGAGCAATCCCAGAGCTAAGCAGTTGCGCACTCAACTTGCTTTTGCTTTGGAATGTCTACAATCAGACCATCCTCTGCGATGATGAGTGCATTGCTAAAGTGCAACTTGGCCTCTTCTATAAGAGGCTGCAGCATGCCCTCACCATGATAGCGCACGCTAAAATGAGTGAGCGCGAGCATGGGCACTTGATGCAATTGTGCAAATTGAGCGATGCGCTTGGCATCGCTATGCCCTGTATGAAAGCCCACTTTATGAAGATCTGCAGCGGTAAAGGTAGCTTCATGAACAAGAAAATCGACTCCTTTTATCATCTGCGATAGCAAGCCGGGCTTTTCGTTATCACCACAAATTATTGCAACTCGAGGTTGCCAACTATAAAAACTGTAGTCATCCGAGGTTAAAAGTCGGCCTTGATATTCTACGTCTTGGCCCTTTTGCAATAGGTTGTAGTGGCCGCCAGACGCAATGCCATCTTGCTGAAGTTTGTCTATTTTCAACTTGCGAGGAATGCACTTTTCCGTGAGTTTATAGCCAACACTGGGCACTCTGTGTTGTAGCGCTATGGTTTCGATATCGCAACATTCAAGTTGTAACTTATCGTTTATTTCTTCAAAGGCGATGGTGATTAAGTCAAAACTCAACCTCACCTCTGTCAGTGTAAAACAGCTTTGCACAAACTGAATAACAGCCCTCGGCGCAATTAATTTTAGCGGCGCTTTGCGAGAGTTTAACGCCATGGATGAAATGAATCCGGGTAATCCATAGCAATGATCCCCATGAAGGTGAGTAATACAAATTGCTTCGAGATGATATAGGGTTAACTCACTGTGTAGCAGTGCATGCTGGGTCGCTTCGGCGCAGTCAATTAGTACCCAGGCTTTGGTATTTTCAAAGCTTACTGCCGCTGCCGACATATTACGTTGCTTAGATGGGCTACCTGAAGAAGTGCCAAGAAAATGTACTTTCACGCCAAAACCGTTTACTTTTTAAGTGGGTATACCATTGTAACGAATATATAACGTAATAGCGAAGCGCGCGTGCTCGCCTTGCAACGTAATCTCTAAGGAGAAGATGATGAATTTGATACCTTCGGACAGCATGATCTTAGTGATCGATATTCAAGAAAAATTTCGTCCTCATATTGAGGTATTTGGCGATATCGAGCGCCAAGTAACCACCTTGCTACAAGCTGCAGAACATTTGTCTGTTCCTGCACTGATTTTTGAGCAATATCCCAAAGGACTTGGCCATACAGCACCGAGCTTACTTGAATTTAATCTCCCGGTTATCGAAAAAACCGCATTTAGCGCCTACCACGTTGAATCTTGCAAGCAAGCTATTCAAGAATATAAACGCGACACCATCGTCGTGGTTGGTCTCGAAAGTCATATCTGTGTACAACAAACCGTCAATGACCTGCTTGCGGACAATTTCAACGTGGTGATTGTTGCCGATGGTATTTGCTCACGTAATCCAAAACACACAGATTGGGCGCTAATGCAGATGCAGGCCGATGGCGCACGCTTTTTGGCTTTAGAGTCTATTTTATTTCAGTGGCTAAAATCGGCCAAGAATGAGCAATTTAAGGCAATTTCAGCGTTAGTTAAGTGATCGGCTAGCACAGTGAAAGCGTATTCCAAGTATCGAGGTGAACAATGAAAAATGAATTAGATAGCAAGTTCTTGTTAACGGTGTTCGAGCATATTCAAAAGCACGGTGAAGTAACCGAAGAAGGTAAACGCTATGAGGGCATAGTGGCCTATTCAGATCCAGATGGTTACACCATATACCTGCAAGGCAGTGGCGTGTTACTGCGCTCTGGGTTTCATAATACTTATCACTTGGATTATGAACAAGATAAGCACAAAGACGATTTTATTAAGAAGCTAGATTACATTTTTAAAGAGGCGAATGAGTAGCTTATATCCAAATACCAACCGAGGGCGTCGCATTAGACGTCCCCGCCCTGAAAGCAAACAAACCCGCGCATACGTAAACATGGTAGTCGAAGCGCTTAGGGAAAATCCAAATAAACTCAAGATAATCAAAGATAACTGCGATGAATTTCGCCAGCAACGCTTTTTAAAACGTGGCTTTTTGCTCGCCATTGAACGCTTTGATTGGGTGTTTGCAGTGGACGGTGACGTAGAGCGAATTTGCCAGCAGATCCTCGCTGACGACTACATAGGCAAACGCCTACGCCGTTACCCTTTATTATTTAAGGGTGTGTTAGATGATTAATCTCGTTTGGCTCAAACGTGACTTAAGAGTGTTCGACCATAGACCACTTTACGAAGCGTGTAATAATGGCAGACCAACCCTGATCTTGTATGTTGTTGAGCCCGAATATTGGCAACTCCCCGATACCAGCGAAAGACAATTTCAATTTGTAAAGGAGTCGCTGCTAAGCCTTGCTGAGCAGTTGCAGCTTTTAGGTGGCACGCTGACGATTCGCCAGGGCGATATCATTGAAATACTTGAAAAGATCCATCAGCACATCGCGATCGCAACCCTTTATTGCCATCAAGAAACGGGGAATACATGGACATTTGAGCGCGATTTGCGTGTTATTGCCTGGTGCAAAGAAAGACACGTATCGTATGAAGAATATCGCCAACAAGCCGTATTCAGGGGAAAAGTGAATCGTGATAAGTGGCAACAGCAAGCCGAAGACTGGCTGCAAGGCGACTGTCTACCGACTCCTTCAAAAATTAATCCTCTGCTGCAACAGCACAGTGGCGTTGCACTTTTAAATGACTATCCAGGAAATGACAGCAACTCAGCGCCAAAGCCACAATTAGGTGGACTCAAAGCCGCGCAGCAAACCCTAAATAGCTTTTTTAATCATAGGATAGACAACTATTTATTTGGTATCTCAAGCCCGGTAAAAGCTGTAAACAGTAGCTCCAGACTCAGTCCGTATTTGGCTTATGGCGTGCTTAGTCTCAAAGACGTGTTACATCAAACTCTTGCATTAAATGTTGACTCAAAACGCAATAAGAGCGGTTTTTTATCACGGCTTTACTGGCATAGCCATTTTGTGCAAAAGCTCGAATCAGAACCGCTTTATGCAGAGCGTGCTGTGCATGCATCCTTAATCGATATGCGGGCTAGTGAATTTAATCCGCAACGCTTTGAACTTTGGGCTCACGGCAACACGGGCGTCCCCTTTATTGATGCCTGTATGCGAATGCTGATCACCACAGGCTGGATAAACTTTCGCATGCGCGCCATGTTGATGGCGTTTTCAAGCTATCACCTATGGCTTGATTGGCAACAACCAGCAGCAAGACTTGCCACTCTATTTATAGATTATGAACCTGGGATCCACTATCCTCAGGTACAAATGCAGTCAGGCACTACTGGGATAAATCCGTTTCGCATCTATAACCCCATAACGCAGGGGCAAAAATATGATCCAGAAGGTCAATTCATTCGCCGCTACATCCCTGAGCTTAATCACGTCCCAACGCATTACTTACATACACCATGGTTTTATAACGGCTTAAAAGAAGACCAATATCAGCGGCCTGCTATATTACCCGATGACGCAGCAAAAATTGCCCGTGAAAAAATCTCCGCATTTTATAAGCAACATCTAGATAAAGATGAAACAGGCAGAGTGCTTCACACTCACGCTTCAAGGCGCCGCTCAAGTCGTGGGCGCAAAAAACAAGTAAGTTCTGATAAAAATCAGCTTAAGCTATTCTAACTGTTCCGTTTTTGCACAATGTTCCGCCTTTCACCCTAAAAAGAGGACAAATAGCCGCTTAAGCATGACCTCATGTAAAAAAAATGCTAAGGTTGCGCCATTTTTTGGAACTGAGAATTTAGCTATGTCAAATGCTGTAGAGACGCAAGCTGATAGTCAGGACCAACAGGGGCAAAAAGGGGGATTATTTAATCGCTTCTTGGCAACTGTTGAGTTCTTAGGGAATATGCTTCCCCACCCTATTACTTTGTTTGCAATGTTTTGTATCGCCATCGTGGTATTCAGTGGTATTGCCGATTGGATGGGGTTATCTGCCATCGATCCTCGCCCAGAAGGCTCCGCGGGTCGCGACCCCGACGGTGTTATTGAAGTCGTAAGCTTGATGAGTGCTGAGGGTCTGCAACGCATTGTGACAGGTCTTGTGACTAACTTTACTGGCTTTGCACCGCTTGGCACTGTACTTGTTGCATTACTGGGGGTTAGTGTTGCAGAACACTCAGGCATGCTATCTGCTGCAATGCGCGGCATGGTAATGGGCGCTTCAAAACGCCTTGTTACGTTCATGGTTGTATTTGCCGCTATCTTGTCTAATACCGCATCAGAACTTGGCTACGTTGTACTTATTCCGCTTGCCGCAATGATTTTCCATAGCCTTGGTAGACACCCACTTGCTGGCTTAGCCGCTGCATTTGCTGGCGTATCCGGTGGCTACAGCGCAAACTTATTGCTTGGCACCATAGATCCGCTATTAGCTGGTATTACGACGCCTGCTGCGCAGATGATTGACCCAACTTACCAAGTAGGACCTGAAGCGAATTGGTACTTCATGATGATTTCAGTATTCCTAATTGCCATTGTGGGAACCTTAGTCACCGAGAAAATCGTAGAGCCACGTTTAGGGAAATACGACCCTAAAGAAGCCAGCGTTGATTTAAGTGAAAACAATATCGAGAAGCTTTCAGTAAAAGAAAAATCAGGCCTCAAATGGGCGGGTGTATCACTACTCGTAGTAAGCATTCTACTTGCATTAACCATAGTGCCTGAAGATGGCATCTTACGTCACCCAATAACAGGCGAAGTGGCGGGTTCACCATTTCTAAAAGGGATTGTGGTATTTATCTTTGTAACCTTTGCTATTCCGGGTTTTGTGTACGGTCGTGTGGTCGGCACCATGAAAAATGACCGCGATATTATTGATGCAATGAGTAAAAGCATGAGTTCGATGGGCATGTATATCGTGTTGGTATTCTTTGCCGCTCAGTTTGTTGCATTCTTTAAGTGGACAAACCTAGGTACTATCCTTGCGATAAATGGCGCAGCACTATTACAGGCGCTAAACCTAACTGGTCCTGAAGTATTCGTACTGTTTATATTCATGTGTGCACTCGTGAACCTAAGCCTTGGTTCATCATCAGCTCAATGGGCTGTCACGGCACCGATATTTGTTCCAATGCTGATGCTTATCGGCTATGCGCCAGAAACCATACAAGCAGCGTACCGAATTGGAGATTCAGTTACTAACCTTATCACTCCGATGATGAGTTACTTTGGTTTGATATTAGCGGTTGCGACTAAATACAAAAAAGACATGGGTATAGGTACTCTAGTGGCCACGATGTTGCCGTACAGCATGTTCTTCTTTATCGGCTGGGTTGCACTATTCTACGTGTGGGTATTTGGCTTTGGTCTACCTGTTGGACCTAACTCTCCTATCTACTACAATCCGTAGCTAATACTTTAAAATTATCTAAATGCCAGCATTTGCTGGCATTTTTATTTGTGAAAACCTCAACCCTCACCTAAGGTTGAATAGGAGACAGCGAAGAAGGAGCCGATTTTGGATACCAATAACATTGCAATTATTACATTGGTATTAAACTAACTTCACGTGATCACTGTTATTTTATGCCCTGTTCCTGAGTGATACACGTGACCTAACATTAGGTGAATTATGTACACACTCTTTTACTATCCACAAAGTGCGAGCCTTGCGCCTCATATTTTATTAGAACTCATTGGTGAGCCTTATCAACTTGAACTGGTGGATATCAAAAAAAACGCCAACCGTAGTGCACAATACTTAACACTAAGCCCTGCCGGACAAGTACCAGCCCTCGTTGACGACGACTTTACCTTATTCGAAAGCGCTGCAATTTCTCAGTACCTAGCTGAAAAGCACATCGACAAGCAGCTTATCCCAACTGAGCTAAAACCAAAATCACAGTGCCTGCAATGGATGCATTTTATGAGCGCTTCTATTCACAGCGACTTATTGATGTACACCTACCCCGAACGACACACCCAAAGTGCTTTGATGTATGACGACCTTATTCGCTCGCAGCAAGGCCGACTAGAAGAAGGGTTTGGTATTATTGATACGTTACTTGCAGACAATCATTACCTGTTTGCAAATCAATTTACGCTATGCGACAGCTATTTATTTATGCTTTGTGAGCGTGCGAAGACATTTTTAGAAAAAACGCCTTCGCTTAAGAATGTACGCCGCTATTATCGCCAAATTGCGGCAACACCAGCTATTAGCAAAGCCTTAGAAATGGCTGAGTTTTAGTTTGAACGATTAACGTTAATAAGTACAATACCGGTCAGCACAGCTATCACGCCCACGACTTTTTGCAGGTTAATAGGCGTATAAGGTACACCAAAGAGACCAAGCTGACCGATCGCCATCGCTACCACCATTTGGCCACACAAATAATAAGCCATTAGGTTACCTATACCCATTTTAGGAATTAAAAAATAACAGAGTCCCACCCCAGTTGCACTTAGCACCCCACCTAAACACCACAAGTACCAAGGCACCGCTTTTAGCTCTGAGGTTGCTGGCAGCACGTTATCAGATACCCGAAAGGCAATAAAGGCATAGAATGCGCTGACGGTAAACGCCACTCCTGCAGCCAATATCGGACTTTTTAATAAACCGCCAAGCTGTGCATTCATGCTTGCCTGCACCGCAATTGCACCGCCTGCGAAAACAGCTAATATGGCAAAAATCATCATCACACCTCAATATGCAGCAAGTCTCTCGATTTCCTTACTTTGCTGGTATTCGCGTTCACATCCGTACTGTCACGAATGCCAATTGGCGCAATTAATACCGTGCGTAAATTTAAGGATGAAAGACCCAACACATCATCGTAGGCAACCTTATCGATACCGGTCATTGGGCAAACATCTATTTCCATACTGGCGGCTACCAGCAGCAATGTACCGAGGGCCAAGTGAGCCTGCTCAGAACACCAGCTATATTGAGACGCACAATCCATGGTGTGTAGCGCGTCTTTCATACCCAATTCCATCTGTGCATAGATAAGCTCATCAAGGTTTCGATTCGCCTTAAAGTCTTGAATGTAGCGCTCTACTTGGCTATCTAAAGGTGACATATCCGCAGCAAAAACTAATAGATGACTATTATCAAGCACCTTTTGTTGTCCATACGAATGCGGTAGTAATGCTTTTTTTATCGATTGCTTGGATATTTGAATAATCTTATAAGGCTGTAAGCCAAATGCTGAAGCACTCAACCCCGTCAATTCGATTAACTTATCGACTTTGTCCTGAGCAATGGTTTGCTCAGAAAATTTGCGGACGGCGTAGCGCCAATTCAATAACGATTCTAGTTGTGATGTGTTCATAAGTTGCTCTCCATTATGTCTGAGGCAACTTTAACAAGGTGAAGAGCTTGGCTCATTTACCTATGTAAACGAACCTGAATTTTTTAACGATTTTCTTATTCGGCTTAACTGTGTAGGAGTGATCCCAAGGTGTGACGCTAAATGGTATTGCGGTACGCGCTCAGCAAGTTCTGGCTGCTCTTTTAAAAATGCGAGATAGCGCTCTGTGGCGTCTAACTGCACCATATAAAGCTCTCGCTTATCCTTTTCTAACAACCAGTTCTTTTCAAGATACAGTATTTGAAATCGCATTAATTCCGGATTATCCATTAATAGTGCTCTAAACTGCTTGAAATTGATTAGGACTATCTGTGATGTTTCAAGCGCTTGGATCCCTTGATTGGCGGGCTCTTGGCGATGTAGCGCACGCATTACACCAGGAAATTCCCCCGCCACAAAAAAACGCTTATTGTATTCCTGCCCAGCAGCATTGGTGTTTACTAATCTAACTAACCCTTGATGTAAAAATGCAAAAGTAGTCAGATACTCACCTTCTTTGTAAAGCCACTCATCTTTCGCGAGTAATTTGAAGCTGGTGATCGCAGCAATAGCGGACCAGGTTTCTTGAGAAAGTGGATAATAGGCGTCTACCGCTTGTTTTAATCTTGTTAGTGCATCCATGAGTTCTAGCTTTATGATATTATTCGGATTAACTATTCCTATTTGCAGTGTCTATGTCAATCTCTAGCCATTATCAAGCACAAATTGAATGTGGAAATCTTACTCCTGATGCAGCGCAGCAAGCTGCAATTTCAGCCTTAGATGCTCTTTCTCAATCACTCGCTAGTGGTCATTCGACTAAAGGCATCTATTTTTATGGCCCTGTCGGGCGTGGCAAGACAATGCTGATGGATTGGTTTTATGAATTCACTGACGTCACAAATAAAACTCGCCTACACTTTCACCATTTTATGCAACAGGTGCATAAAGAGCTGAATCAAATTCAAGGTGTGAGAGATCCTTTAAAGCGGATCGCCCAAAACTGGGCTGAGCACACTTCTGTGCTGTGCTTTGACGAGTTTTTTGTCACTGATATCGGCGATGCCATCATTATGGCGAGATTGTTTGAAGCTCTTTTTGAAGCTGGCGTGACCTTAGTTGCAACCTCTAATTGTCATCCAACCCAACTATACAAAGATGGATTACACCGAGACCGCTTTGAGCCAACGATAGCGCTACTTATAAATCACTGCGATGTCATATCTGTATGTGGTGAGACAGATCATCGATTTAGCAAAGGCACAAAGGCAAACCACTACTTTGTCAATGATAAACAAGCGTTTTGGGACGCCTTTACTAATGCCGGTGGCATATTCAAACCAGGCGTCCTGGAGATTAATCATCGTCTAATTAACGTGCTTGGCGTAAATGAAAGCGTCGCATGTTTTGATTTTATGGAGATCTGTTCAAGCCCTCGCGCTATCAATGACTATATTGAGCTTGCACAGCAATTTAGCTGTATTTTTATCTCTGAGTTACCGCTACTTGGTGTTACTCCAGAGAATAAAGGTGTAGCACAAGGAACTGAGGAAGACTATATCCGTCCAAATAATTCGATGCAACCAAGGATTGGCGACGATGAGGCCAGACGCCTAATTGCGCTTATCGATGAGTGTTACGAAGCCAAAGTACTGGTTGTTTTTTTGGCAGATGCCCCGATTGAGCAAATTTACCAAGGAGAGCAGCTAGCATTTGCATTCGCTCGCTGCATTAGTCGAGTGACAGAAATGCAAAGTTGGTCTCTTAGCGCCTGCTGAGCTTACAATCCTTGTGATTATATAAATTACAACCGAGTGCTAACCTGGTGCAAATAATAATAAAAAGGGATATTCTCATGAAGAAAACCACACTCATTGCTCTTTTTATCTCATTCAATTCGCTAACAACAGAAGCACTATGCGACAACACGTGCATTTCCCGGTCGAAACGTTGCATTCAATACAGAGTAAAAAACAATAAAGTAAGGAAAATCATAATGAAAGTTCGGTATGCACTGCTGCCACTCATGCTGGTTTCAAGTCTTTGCTCCGCAGATACACTGAACGACAAAGTCAACGCTTACTTCGAGGCACAAAAAGCCGTTGAACACCAATATTCAAAAGAGTCTGATGTTACCCACCTACTTACGCTTTTGACGCCAGACGTCTCATTCGAGCACCCTCGCTTTAATGCCGTATTATCAAAAGAAGAATACAAAAAAGGCCTACTCAGCTATCTGGGCCAATATGGCAAATGCGATATCGAAGTCACAAATGTCATTGAAGGCCTTAATGCAGTGACCGTTGAGTATCACATCCTTGCGTTGATCAGCAAGGTAATACGGATGAAAAAGAAAATAAGCAAAAGCTTATAACACTGTTTGAGTTTAACGGCGAAAAAATAAAGCGTATTCGCCACTATTTTTAATACTATCTGGTATTTAATTAACTGTTAAATAACTTCAAACGCCCGATATTCTAAACTGGACATTTGAAGTTAAATCCACGTCAAACTAGTTCTCAACAACTACCTGCTAATGTACGCACTTTTCATTGGTAAAAAAGTACTTTACTTCATAATCTTCACAGGTTGTATAATTACTACTGCCACCATTACTTGAGTTTAAGCACCTGAAGCCGGGACCATCGTAAACCAACGTTTGTCCTGTGAGTCTTGAATCTAGCTTATTTCCAACGACTCTGGCAATAACACCGGCAATATCATCGGCAGAGCAAGCGCTACTAATGCTTCCTTCACTTTGATGATTTGCGAACAGTTCATTGTCACCATTACTTGGATCATCTCTATCCAACCAAGGTGTTGCGTAGAGCCCTTTATCAAGTAAAGAGAGACCTATCTTATAGATACCTAAAGCGTTAATGTCTGAACCAGATGAGCCATGGAATCCAAAGATCTGCTGACTTGCTGTACTTGAATACGTTGAGCATGTCCCATTCTTAGACCCTCCCGCTATAATCTGTCCTGAGCTTGATTTCATACTGACATAAAATATTGAGTCATAGCCGTACTTTATACTAGAGCGGCAAATCTCTACTTCTGCTAAATATTCGCCTCTGGCTGGTATCACACGTAACGGGCCACTCCATACACCATTCGTACTGCCGTGCGTTATACATTGAGTTTGTGGACTTGCGCTCGCATGGCTTACGGTTTGCTCTGATTTATAACACGCTTTGATCCCTCTAACCGTGTCAGCAAAGTTTATTTGTACATAACTTAAATTATATGCACCAGTAACCAATGCTTTGCGTTTTAGCATAGCAATCCCATCGAACGCACTACCTTGGTTAGTGCTACCTAACGCATTTTTTTTCACAAATCCAAAGTCTATGTATTCTACAGAATTTGCCAACCAGAAATCTTCAAACGGATTGTAATAATTTACCCAAGCCTCTTCTGTTGTATTTGCTTTTACAGCTGCTAACTTAGCATTTTCATAGGCATTATACGGCATTCCAAATTTGTAACTCCCACCGAGACTTTTACAATATGAAAAACCGCTTTGCCAAGAGCCCTTTGATGTAGATAGCTTCCAGTTACGGTTGTCATCGACACAAGCGTGGAAACGTGAGTTGTTGCAGGCATTGTCAGACACCATGTTGTTTGCACCAATGCTAGCGCAACTTCCAGTACCATTTGGTCTATTTGGATTCCATGACCAAATATAATCTTCTATTTGTACTTCATTCGCGCCATAACCACTCGCTGCACTGGTATTATTTGCTTCGACTAGGGCAAGCTCTAGAATTTGAGCACCGCCTTTTGCCCATCCATTAATAACATTCCCGCCTCTTTTGTCTGGATCAGGACCATCTGGGTTCAACTGAGTCGCAGCATCCAGAACAACGGTCATATTATTTGCTTCATACTGTGACGTGATACTTGAATTGACACATTTATTTCCATTGTTTTGACACAAAGGCTGATTGCTTTGCAAATTTCCACTACTATCAAATGCGTCGACCCCGATGAACACGGTATTCCAAAATTTAGAGTAGTTTCCCTTTTTATGGTAAGAGCACAAATTACCACTCTCTCTGGGAGTTTGTACCACTGCGACAAGCTGCTTGCCTGCCGCTAAAATATCCCGTTTGGATAAATGAGAAACAGGTAATGACGCGCAAGTTTTATCTGTATATCCCCAGTCTGATGGGATAAATAGGATATCACCAACATCTTTTTGTAACCGTTCACCAATTTTATTGTGCCAATTACTATGGTGATTGCTTTTATAGGACTCAATTTTGAGCATAATCACCTCATCGGGGTTCGCTTCCAAAAAGTTCTTAATATCGTCTAACCCCTCGGAAAGCTTGGCATGAAAAACCGAACACACCGCACCTTCTTCTGTACTGTTGTGACACAACATCGGGGTTGAATCAAATGTTGCTTCGGGGTAGATGTCGTATTCAATTACTCTCATCCCTCGCCAAAGTAAACTTTCAGGTGAGTAATATTGATTCACATCAGTATACGTGCCCTTATTCCACGCGTGAGAAGCGTAAGCATTGTGTGCTCCAGCCCAAAGCGTTTTTGAGAACGGGGCAAAATTATCAATCTGTCCCTGCAAGTCCAGTCTTTTAACTTTCTCATCGCTTTTATCGATCGCGCTATTTGCCAAAAATGGCGTCGTTATCAAAGCTAAACTACCTGATAACACGAGCGCTAATTTACTAAAATGTTTCATTGTAAAACTCCTCTCCTTCTTACGGTATGGGTTGGGTCCTTAACCTGTTAATACACTCATTGAGTGCCAGTACAAGCAACCGATAATAAGGCTAGGTTGCAAAAGTGCAGCGAATGTGGAGAGGAACCTAGCTAAATTGACCTTTTACCGAGCTATAGTTTTATCTGCGGGCGAGAAAAAGCATGCCTAACGCAATGATTTTTAAATAACTAAATGTAGTTGTAGAGAGTTGAACGTCATCCCTAAAAAAGACAGGTGTAATGTAGTGTAATAAGTTTGCCGATTATATAGAGTACGATAACCAACAAATAGGCCACATCGATTACCTAAGTGGCCTATTTACGCTTTTTGATTATCACTCACCAAGTAATTTAGTTAGCCGCCCTTTTCGAGCAACAAAGACATCGTAGCCACCATCACCCTTCGTTGATAATGCCAGCGCTTTGTTTACTTGCTCTAAAGATGCTTGGTATTGTTTGTCGGTTTCATAGCCATATGCTAAGCCGTTGTAGGCATCTGCATTATTTGGATAGCGTGAAACGCCAAACTTAAACAACTTAATTGCTTCTTTCACGTTACCCATGCTTACGTGGTAATAGCCAAGCTCTCTGATCACGGCTTCCTGTGGTTCAAAAGCCTCGCCATATTGAGCAGACAGTTGTTGATAATACTTAGTAATAGAGCTCAATTCACCAGTATAAGCACGCGCAGGCATTCGGGTTGGCAAAAACAGCTTTTGATACGCGCTAAAAATACCAGCTGCAGACACAAGTCCATGCGGAACATTGTCGTAGGCCTCACTGAAAAAGCGCAAATCATGTGGTTGATTTGCTGCTAGAAAGCGCGCCATATCGTCGTATCTTTCGCGCATCACGCCGCCTTCCTCACCAATCGTGATATATAGAAAGTTATCTAACTGCTTCGTTTTGGAAATAAACGCTTTAGTACTCTTTGCTGTCGCGCCAAAGTTCCACCATACCGCTGGACTATAAGCAATATGCGCTTGAAATAGCTCGGGCTTTGCCTGCAAAGCATAAAGCGCAAAAGTACCCGCTGCAGAAGCACCTGCAATAACTTTAAAATCATGAGTGCGATAGGTCTCGTTCACATAAGGAATAAGTTCAGTCTCGATAAACTCTAAAAACTTAGGTGCCCCGCCGCCAATATCCATAGGTCCTGCAGGCTCTTTATTCTTAGTTGGATAAAGATCTCTTAACCTGTCTGTATTTTCGATTGCAACAATAATAACTTCAGGTGCCGCAGAAACGTTTGCTCCTTGCAAACGCTCAAGTACTGCGGTCATCAACGGAAGGTTGCCTTTACCATCAAGGCGATAAATCACAGGATATTTTTTGTTGGAGTTGGTGTGATAATTTTTGGGTAGTTGAATGGTAAAAGTTCTCTTTTCATCAAGCACTTTTGACATCAAGGTTTTTGTTTGTTGCTCATATTCTTGTTTTATCTTTTCTTCGGACTCTGCTATCGCTGATCCCGAAAAGAGCGCCGCTAAAGTCACAGCAAACAAGCACTGAACTGCCTTACCAATTCTCATTATTATTATTCCATTTAGTTGATTTCACTAACAAAGCTAGCATACTGATTCAGGAATTGATAGCACCCTATGTCCCTCTTTTTGCTAGCTTACTTTTTAGATAGTCAGCGCATACACTTAAACAGAGAAATACAGCAAAGCAGCAATCACAAAGAAAACAACAATAACGCTGCTGCAGTTATCATTTCTGCCACTTCCTTTTATGATTTGGCCTAAAAAGCGCTCAACTAACGCGATGGTTACTTAACCAAACCATCGACGTTTTTATCTAAGACACTATAAATGGCTTTCATAGCGGGATCGACACCATTGAAGTAGCTTTTAGAGTCCGGCAATACCGGCATGTGAGGTGCAATCCAAATACGGTGGTCTTCTGCGCGAGAAGTTTGATGAAACTGCGACGAAACGAGTCCAAACACCCCACTGAACGGTAAACGGAACCTTCCAGCTTCACCAATATGGTTTGGCCGAGAACCACTTGGCTCTCCAACCAATATGGCATTGGTAAAACTATCAATATTGGTTAAGAGGTTTTGCGCTGCTGAAAAGGTATTACGTCCCATCACTACAAATAACTTGCCTTCTGGCTTTGCCGCTTCAAAATAAATAAGTGCCTTTAGTAATGGTGGTAAGATGGAGCCATTGCCGCCACTATTGTGTCGTAAATCCAGCACCAAGTGATTTACTTCACCATGTTTTATTGTCTCTATCAACTCCGTACTAAATTGCGCTAGCGACTGCGTTTTCATCTGTGCAACGGCATTAAACTGTGCGTACAAAACCCCGTTGCTTTTATCCACTTCGTACCAGTAAGGTTTGGTAACACTTTGTAGATACTGTGGGCTTTTTTGATGATTATTCGGCAAAGTCGGAAAACCGCGAAATTCAAATGTTCGACCACTAAGGCGAATGGTCTTTTGCATGCTCTGCGCATTTTCTACCGTGATAAACACTTCATTTGACGCATCGCTCAACTCTAGTCCAGCGAGTACTTCGGGCATGGCGAGATAATAAGGCGCAAGCCACAGCTGCTGCATTTCATTATCTCGCGGGTTAATCTCAGCAACTTTCGCCATTGCTTCTGCGGTTGGTGTTTGTCCAAAAGCTGTAACTTTATGACCGATTAAATCACTAAACTCAGCTTCGGCATCAACAATGTAAAGGCCATCGATAAAGGCATAAAACTGCACTGGCAAACGAGTGAAATTCCCTTTTTCTCCGAAAGTCGGCACGATAAAATTATGCCCGTTACCAAGCGTGCCTATCATTTTCATCATACCGAAGACAATTTGCTGATCAGTTAACTTGGGTATATCTGAGCGCAAATTATTTGCCAACGCAATTAAATCAGGGTTGTTACTTGCCTGCTCGTTAACATGCAACCGCTTAATTTCTGAGAGTAAGAAATCTAAATCCGCATTCCACAGCTGCTCTCGGTTGAGCGAAGTGTCTTTATAGTTACCTGTAAGACGCTGAAATTGCTCATTATCTTTGATGGAGTCGAAAACACTTCTAGTTGCTAAGCTACTGCGTTCGTCGTACCGCGCTGACAAAGACTTACTCAGCCACTCATTAGCTTCATTCACTTTACCCTGTGCGGCATACGCGCCTGCAATTTTTATCATAATGTCATTCGAGGGGCGCGAACCGGTAGGAATATTAGTTAGGTTTACACCCAGTGACAATGCCTTTTTCAGCGCAATGATAGCTTGCTCATAATGCGTTAATTGTATTTGCGTTAATCCCAATAGATACCAAGTGTCTCCGTCATCTTGATACGACTTAGTGAGCTTTTGCAATTGTGGTAACGCCTGTTGCCAATTTTTGCTCCGTACCAACGCGAGTGCGTTGATCCGTGTATTTAGGTAATCTACAGGGGATTTAACAGTTAGTTGCTGTGCAACATGCGCTTGTTCGCTCGTGGATGTCAGCACCCGAATAGGTTCAGCCTTCGCAGGCTGCGCGATAAACAAACTACTAAAAGTCAGGCAAGTGGCCACATGAGTGAGAAAACTTGAATACATCATCTTTATCCTTGTTATCGATTTAACCCCAGATTACCTATAACGACTTTATATGGCGTGCAATATCAGGATTTTGTACTTCTACGACTTTAAAAAACATTCAGAACAAAGTCTAAGTAATTGTTTAATATGCTTATATTAATTTTAAAAATTGAGTTGGAGTGTAACCCGTTTGCTTTTTAAAAACACTGTTAAACGAGGATTTTGAGTTAAACCCAGCATTCATTGCGAGTGCTAATAAGTTGGGGGTTGCTTCCTTTTCGCACTGTAGTTGCTGTTTTACCTCATCGACCCGCAGGCTATTGATATACTCATTAAAGTTATAACCACCACAAGTATTGATGGCCCAAGAGATATCCTTTACCCCAAGTCCAATAATCTCAGCAACATCGTGAATAGTCAGTCGTGGCTGACGATATAAATAGTGCTGCATAATCGTGTTATGAATTGCATTGAATATCTCGGTTGGATCTTCTGCCTGTTTACCCATCTCATTGAACGTTATTTCTTGGGCTTGCGTTATCGAATCTTCGAGGTGTGGTTGATTGTGTACTTTGACAACCAGATAAAGATTAATTGCAAGTAACCAAACTAAGTCAATAAAATACCAGAGTGCTTTCGTGGTGATGTCGTTGTATGTTTGCATATTGAGCCTGACTAAATCCACCAAAGCAAAGAGCACAAACAAGACAACCGTTGTTCTGATCCACTGCAAATCGCGCGTGTTAACGTCCGCTCGGATCTCCGCTGATGCTCGCTGATAAAGGCCAACAAGCTGTACCGTAAAGGCAAAATAAATCAACTGACTGACAGTACCAAGCGCAATCAAAAGTTGGGTGTACTCCGTAAATGGAAGCGCCAGCAAAACAGGTAGGAAATGTATTAACCTTCGCTCTTGCTTATCCCGATTAGCATGCAGTAGATTTTTAAACAGAAAATAGACTAAAGGCCCAGTAGCTAGGGTGAATACAGGCGTGATAAGTAAATAGCTTCTAACCCCTAACGCTTCTTCAGCAAAATTGGTTGCCATCAGCACACATTGAAATAACAAATAGATGACGAGCATTCGTGCGCGTGGTTGATTGGCAAAAATTAATATTGCGAGGAGATAAGCTCCAACAGAGACGAGTTGGATTATGTTAACTGGAACAATGTGAAATGACTGAAGCACAAGCCGTATTTTTATAATTATTTTTCGCTATTGTACGCCACATTGGCTAAAAACAACAACGCCAGCGTACTAGCTGGCGTTGTGAATAAAGCAAATAAACAATTTTACTTCTTCTTTTGCTGCTTACGTACATTTGCAATACGAGAGCGGTTTTTTAATCTTGCTTCTGCACTTGCTTGATTCGAAGGCTTATTCACCCGCGCCTTACGACGTTGATGCGCGGGTTTCTTCTGGATAGTCTCAACCAATCTTTCACGGTTTGCTACTTCGTAGCCCGGCAGATAATAGCGTGAAATTTGCTGCTCAATTAACTGTTCAATATGAATAAGATCAGATTCTTCTTCACGGCTTACAAAGGTGATCGCATAACCAAACTGACCTGCGCGACCTGTTCTTCCGATGCGGTGAACATAATCTTCGGCAAGGTAAGGCACATCGTAGTTAACCACGCGTGGCAGGCCAACGATATCCAATCCGCGAGCTGCGACCTCGGTTGCAACCATAACGCGTACTTTGCCTTCGGTGAACTCTCTTAGAGCGCGACGACGAGCGCCTTGAGTTTTGTCGCCATGACATACATTTGCATCTATGCCATCAAGCTTTAGCTCTTCAACTAGCTTGTCTGCGGTTTCTTTCATATTGACGAACACCAGCACTTGTTGCCAATTTTTGGTCCCGATCAGCTCAGATAGTAACTCGCGCTTACGTTCTTCTTTAACTGGATAAACAACGTGGCGAACCGTGTCGGCTGTACTATTTTCTGGCGTCGCTTGGATTAACTTAGGGTGATCCAACACTTGTTTCGCGAACTGCTTCATTGCAGACGGGAAAGTTGCAGAAAACAACAATAGCTGCTTTTGCTTATCCACCAGCTCAATGATTTTTTGCATATCGGTGATAAAGCCCATGTCTAACATGCGGTCGGCTTCGTCTAACACTAAGTGTTTAACGTTACTCAACGTGACATTACCTAAGCGGATATGGTCTAACAAGCGTCCAGGGGTCGCTACTAAAATATCCACGCCCTGCTTTAAGCGCTCAGCTTGGCCATTGGCGTTAACCCCACCAAACAGTGCCTGCACTTTTAAGTCTGTGTACTTTGCAAATGTCGCACAGTTGTTGGCGATCTGCTCGGCAAGCTCACGCGTTGGCGCCAAAATCAACGCTCTTGGCGTCGACTGTGCTTCAGCCTCAAGCAATTTTTGGATGATAGGTAATGCAAAAGCTGCGGTTTTCCCAGTTCCAGTTTGCGCTGTTGCGAGCACATCACTACCTTGACGGACAGCTGGGATAGCCGCCTGTTGAATTGGCGTTAATGTATGAAAATTGATGTCTTGCAGCGCATCTAAAAGAGGCTGTGCGAAACTAAATGAAGAAAACGTTGCCATAATAACCTACGACCGAGTCAAAAACGGTCGCAGATTATAAATGACAAACCGACTTTTAACAAAACTTAAGCAAGGTTTCGTCAATTAATTTTGGTGTCGAGCCGACAAAGTCACTTTCTTTTAACTGAGAGAGGAGTTCAATTCCCTCTTTTTGTTGAGCTTGCGACAGTGGCACATAAGGTAATCTAAATACCGGTTTGACCGCACCGGTCATAATCAAAGCCGAATTGATAGCGATTGGATTTGGTTCGCAGAACAGCCAGTTCATTAACGGTTGTAGTGACTGGTTTAGTTCTGGGCTCGGTGTATCCATTAATTGTCTAAATAAACCCGGAATGATGTTTGAAGCAACAGAAATAACGCCATGAGATTGGCTGTTATGACGGCTATCGTGGGCTTGATCATCGTTACCTGACCAACACGCAATGCCTTTCGCTTCATAGTGCGCGATACGCTCATCACCCGCACATTCTTTCATACCAACAAAATGCTTGTGGCTGGCCAGCGGCTCTATAATATCAGGCGTAATATCTTGTCCCGTTCTGCCGGGCACATTGTAAATAAAGCCAGGACCGATTTCCAAGACTTCTTTCAAGTGTGCCTTCACACCGGTAATTGAGGTTTTACCATAATACGGGTTTATTTGTAATGCACAGTGCATACCTGATGCAAACCCATATTCAGTCGCTTTTTTTGCTTCTCTGGTGTTATTGCTGCCAGTGTTACCAACAATGAGCAATTTATCACCAAATTTATTCGCAGAATGGGCAATGAGCATTAAGTGCTCTTCCCAATTCATCAGTTGGCCTTCACCTGTGGTGCCACCGACAACAATACCATCGACACCGCCTGCTATTTGCGCTTCGACTAGCTTGTCGTAAGTATCTAAGTCAATTTCACCCGCCATTGTGTAAGGGGTTTTAATAGCGGTAATTAAGCTTGCTTTTTTTATTGATTGGATCTGATGCATGGTCTTTCTATTACTCTTCCAGTTGACAGCCATTTTTACCATAAATCTGACTGAGATCCGACCCATAAACCTGAGTAAATCGGTTAAATCTAACGAAATTTAACTTTAGTGCTTGTTATTTGCGTAAAGATCCAGCAAAATCCAAAGTACTGTATATTTATCCAGTTTAATTTTATGGGACTGACACATTTTCTAAATACGCACTTTTATACCACTTTGGAGCTGAGCAGCAGCTTAAAGATACCTGAAGAACAGCTCTTAGAATGGCAACAAATGAGCCTATTCCCAAATCCGAGTTATAGTATTCAAAATCAAATTAAGTGTAGTTCGTACTTTGGCCTGTACGAATGTGAAGAATATACTGATTTTTATGCCCGAGGCCTACTCAATTGGGGGCAACTTTTACTTAAACATAAAGTAGATCAATCAAGTAGTGCATTTGAGTTATTTCAACAGCGTTACTGTGAAGCACTTGCGAAATGTATTGAAAAAGGCTTTTACACCGAAGATCCAAGCTTTAGTGATGATCTTACAGAGCATGTACAGCAAGTTTGGCAACAGTTTTTATGTGGCAAGTATGGGGTGATCAGCCAAAATGGTCTCGTAGAGGAAGCGCTTTATATCGACCTAGGGCGCGCGATTATCGACGACATTACAGAAGCAAGAACCGCCAGCAGCATTGCCCCAGAGCAGCGTAGTCAAGTACACAGCGCCATGAAGCTACTAAACAAAGCATTGGCAGCCAATACTCAAGCTGAGCAAACAGAGTCGCTACGCACTCGATACATTGACCAATTGATTAGTAAGTACGACTTATCAATCAAATAATCTGCCGTCTGGCGCACAACCGTTTCGCCAGACAATCTATGCGTATTTATATTTGCTGTTCTATGTGCGCACGAATTATCTCAAATGCTTTTAAGACCTTTAACTGATCTTTACATAAGCTGTCGTACCAAGCATCGAACAGTTCATCATCTTGCTCACTGAGCGTTTGATACTGTGCCAGTAGTGTCACTATGTCACTATGTGTGCAAGAGAGTGTGTCTAATTCTTGCTGTAACGCGCTGTCATCGCTGCTGTGAAGCTTAGCTAAAATTGAGTTATCTAACTCAGCATGTTTATCCATAATAAATGCTCTATATCTGTATTGCGTTGGCGAACAAAGTACCTTCGCGAACGTACTAGGTTTTAATTATTTGCTAGGCCTCTCTCATTTAGTGAAGGTTATTAACCGTTAAGCCAGCCTCAATTGGATCTCACTCTTTTATCTCATATCTATCAAACCAAAAGGCTTACATCGATAGCTATATTCCAAAAAAGTCTATTCGCTACTATTCCGGTTAGGTGTCAACACCAATATGACTACTTGAGAAACTATCTAGAACTAGTTATATCAGGCAATTTTAAGGAAAGTAAGCCCCTTTTAATCAACTGCTCAAGATGCATTCAGTTTAGTTCCGCATGCGTCGACAAATTAGGCGTATCGCACTAAATAGCGGCAACGACAAATTAGTTGTTGAGAATAGTTTTTATTTGATTTATATTGATACAATATAACAACACATTTTTTAGGAGTCGTTGTCGTGAAACCCAATATCCACCCTGATTATCAACTTGTTGCCTTCCATGATACATCGGTTGATAAGTACTTTATTGTTGGTTCAACCATTAAATCAGACAGAACCGTTGAACTAGATGGTAAGACTTACCCTTACTTCCCAATTGACGTCTCTAGTGCGTCTCACCCTTTCTACACTGGTAAACAGAAGTTGGTGGCAAGTGATGGTCGAGTTGCACAATTTAACCGTCGCTTTAAAAACCTTGCGACTAAAAAAGGATAAACCAGATGAAAGTACTGAGCTCACTCAAAAGCGCTAAAAATAGACCGGGGTGCCAAGTCGTAAAAAGACGCGGTCGGGTTTACGTAATTTGTAAATCTAATCCGCGATTTAAAGCGGTTCAAGGTAAAAAGAAGAAGAAACGTTAAAGGTCAAAATAAGTACGTTTTAAAGGTGGGCATTGCCCACCTTTAAACTAAAAGGCTAGTCTTTTGCTTCCCACAATGAGAATTCGCCTAGTTGAATTAGCCTTCCGCTAGCGCCGCCAATTCCACCGCTTTCACGGGTATGCTCAAGTTCCAAACGATACTGGGTATACGCATTTGGACTCTCGATAGCAAAGCTATAGTATTCCATCGTATTAGGTAGTTCGTTGAACTGTTGAGTATCCAGCGTAATCCAATTCGTACCGTCATTTGAGCCCTGTAGCTGCCACGCATTAGGAAAGCGATGAGGGTTGTCTCCCGCTGTCGCTAATGAGTAGTATTTTGCTGTTTTAGCGCTGTCAAACACATAGTTAACCTGGGCCTTATCAACCTGTTTTATCGGTAACAAGTCAGGCGCATATTGTGCAAGCCAAGCGGGGGCTTCCAACACCACATTAAATTTAGAGATAATATTTCTATCATTAAGCTTATCTGCTCCCTCATTAAAAGGCACAAGTGCAGTACCGTTTGTTGTTACCTGAGTGCTAGTGGGTGCAAAGTTCTGATAGCCAAGTGGTACTGGTGGTAACTTACCGACGCTTGCAAGGTAGACTTGATACTCTTCAAATACCGTATCAATCCCACGTTGTTCACCAAATATAGATTTAAAAGCGGTGTCTAAACTCCACGCATCAAGCGTTTTTGCTGCCGCATTAAACTTGCGGATAAAATCGGTGTTACGGTGACTTTTTTCTACCCACTCAAAGAAGAATGCTGTTTGATCGTAAGCATCAACATTGTAGTGTTCCATCCAGCGAACTCCACCGCGTCTATGCTCTAAGTAACCAGCATCTATTCGAATAAAGTTAGCTAGCGCTTCAAGATAGGTGTGATAATCCGTGCCCGGACGATATTCACCTTCAGCCGGAACATTATTGTAGCCATGAGTCAGCTCATGCCACAGCACGCCAATGACTTCGTTACGGATAGCCTCATCTCCAAGACCCTCTAGATTGGCGATGTGCTTAACATCAAACCTAAGCTCCATAAATTTGCCTTCACCAGCCTTTGAAGCAGGCGCGTCAAAGTCTCCAGTGATAAAAGTAACGTGCTCAAAAACGTTTATTTCGGTTACATTATTAAATAAGCGCTTGGCAATCTTCAAAGAGATCTCATGAATAAGGGCATTTAGATCTGGTACCGCACGTTCAAGCGCCAGCTGTCCTGGGTGCTCTGGTAGTTCCTTTTTCACTTCAATCACAGGCTCTGGAAACCCTGCCCATGGCGAGACTGGATCCCACACACGGATAAAGTCTTGCTGAACTAATGTCGCTTCCCCTTTGTCGTTACTCGCAACCAGTGTAATGGTTTTTGGCCCTAAAGCTTCAAACTTAACCAATGGGCTTTGCTCTGTACTTGTCGCAGGAATACCACCTTCAAACGTCCACAGCCAGCTAGTCGGGTTAACTAACGACTCATCTCTAAAAACAATATACTCAGAGACTTCTGGAGTCGTGTTTGTTGCATTAAATGCAACGATAGGAATATCCGATACCGTTTTGATTTCGAGTTCCGCTAGTTGCGTAATATCAGCACCATAGCTATCTGTACCACCATGTACTAAATCAAATTTGAAGTAGCGATACTTTTCGCCGCTTTCGGCCAATTCAAAATTGCGAGTCAGTCCTCGAGCAGAGAATATTTCTCCCGCTCTTGAGTCCAGCTCAATCCAATCTGATTTATCATTTGAGCCGTATACTACCCACTGTTTTGGATCTCGGTTCGCTTCATCGTTTGCTGACGTAAAGCTATATTCTCTAAGTTCAATCTCTGTAGCAGCTTTAAACACTACAGTGACGTTTGACGCAAAAGCCAGGAATTTTGTACTCGTGTTAGCGTCGATAAGTTTGTCGACACTTTCACCTGCGGGCGAGGCTTGTACACCATCCGCTAAAATAGCCTCAATCTCAACCCCAGTATCTGAGGTGATATTACGCAGTGCGCCAGAGTCTGGCTGCCCGGATGATTGAGTTTGCTCTGGCTTATCACGTTCAACAAATTCAGACCCATCATTACAGCCTATTAGTGTCGCAGCGACGGCCATTGCCACCGTTGATAGCATTAATTTTCTCATTTCGTTACCCTTTATTATTAAAATTGGTAGTTAACTTTTAGTAAGAATTCGCGACCGTTCGTGTCATAATTACCCGCTTTATAGAATGGGTAACTTCTAAACGAGTCGTCTTGAGGTGGCATCGCATTTAATAAGTTTTGTACCGTAAACATCACTCGCGTGTTGTCATTAATGTAATGACCAATGGTTAGATTATGCTTTATCCATGCAGGTAACTTTTCTCTTTGACCAAAATCAGCACCGTTCCAATTTTTTCCTTTATAATTTACCTGCCATGAAATTGCGGTCTTTTCCAACTGCCAAGTCAGGTTAAACGATGCCATATCTTTGAAGTTATAGTTATCTTGACTGTCTAACACATCTTCAAGCGGATCTTCGGGACGAAGCTTTTCTTTTTTCTTTAAAACATGGCTGTAATCAAGCTTATAAATAAACTCGCCAAGTTCTGACTCAAACGTACCTTTCACACCAAAATTGACGCCGCCATGTTGTCTTTCCGCGGCGTTTATATAACCTTCTCTGATAATTGCTGCGGTGTACGGTAATCCTTTTTTCGTGTTCCCTAACCAGTCGGTTGCCAAACCATCTTGGTCAAAACGCTGTACTCTGTCTTGCATATTGGCGCATTTAGCAGAAGACGAATCAATTAAGCCGTTTTCACACTTCCAGACATTATCAAGAATTTCGCCAGACCCAAGTCGAGTAATTTTGTCTTTAAGGACAATGTCATAAACATCAACATTGAATGACAGCTCAGGGGAGTACTCATACACAAGACCAAAGGTTAATGAATGACCTGACTCTTCTTTTAAAGTTGGATCGCCTGCCGAGATTGTCTCAAAGTCAGCATCTAACTTTGGCTCGTTGATATTTGTTGTGTCTAAGTCTGCGCAGCTGATAGTTAATGCATCAGCATTATATTGAGCGGGATCACCTGTGGTTTGAAAGCGTAGGCAAGCATCTGCAATCACTCTGTCCGAGCCACGTCCAAAGTTACCAGCAAACCCTTGATATACTGAGCTCATGCTAGGACCTCGGAACGTTGTTCCATACGCACTTCTTAGCATCAGCGCGTCAGTGGGAGAGTATTTAAAACCGACTTGATAAGTGAATGCCCCACCAACATCAGAAATATCATCATAGTGGTCATAACGCAGCGCAATTTCACTAGAGATCTGTTCGGTAATAGGGATCATAAATTCTGTCGCCGCTGCATAACGGTTACGTTCCCCATCGGTGATAACACCAGTCAGACCGACAAATTCTTTATTTAGTATTCTGCTATCAGGTGTCGCCCTCGTCCCTTCTTTCATCAGCTCAATATATGCTGCAAAAGACACAAATCCAGCTGGCAATTCAAATAAATCCCCGGACAGATCTGCGGTTAGCGTTTCATTGAACGATAAGCCATCATAGGTTGCCCAATCAGCCATGTTATACATATTGTCTTGGGTCAGAGGCGCAAAAAAAGCTTGGTAATTTGGACGGTAGATTGGCATGCCGTCAACCTCTCCCAACTTTGGTCCTTTTAGCCAGTTATTTCCTTCAACCGTGTGATGCAAGTACCTATCAGAGAAATCGTATTGTGAACGGCTGAAGCCAACGGAATAATAGTAATCTGCTATTTCCCCTTCAAGACCAAAACTAAATGAATAAGATTTATCATCGTATACCCGGCCTAAGCCATCATTTGTATATTCTGAATCATTCACTATCCGCCACATATACTTAACTGGAGCGCCGTAGCCACCAGCTTTATTTTTGATATCAGGATCCCAAAACATGGAACCGTGAATTGACTCTGCATGAGCAAAGAAGAAAGGATTTCGTGCCCCTTTCTTTTCTTGATCGATATAAAATCCGTTAACAAAGAAGCTGTGTTCGTCGTTAATGCTGTACACCGAGTTGATATACAAACTCATGGATTCAACTTGGTTTCGTAGCAAATTATTACCGGTTTCATCCCACCCACAGCTTAGGCCGTAATCATTGCGGCTTATAAAGTGCTGAACTGCAGTTGGGTGTGGATTATCATCTGTATTACAGTACTGCGCTGAATATTGATTTTTGAACTCGGTGTTCTCAGCCCATACGGTAATTGAACGATTGAGTTCTCGTTTGTTTGTTGGGTCTGGATTATCCCAAACGCTGTCATGAAAAGGTCTGTCGGCACCTGTTAGCGCTTCTTCCGTCTTGTATTCTAGCGAGTAGTCAAACGTAAAGTTGTCTTGTTCAAAACCACCAACAAACGACAAGCCTTTTTTATCACCCGTACCATAGGTATCTTGGCCGTAGAATGCTTCAACGACATGCTCGTCCATACCTTTTTTGGTGATAATATTGACTACCCCAGCCATTGCGTCTGAACCATAGATTGCAGAGCCGCCGCCGGATTGAATATCGATGCGCTCAACCATCGCCGTTGGCAACATATCGAGATTAACAAAATTAGTTTGGCCACCGTAAGGCATTGGGTAATAGGCCAAGCGCTTGCCATTAACGAGAATAAGTGTGTATTCAGGTCCAACGCCTAATAGGTTTAACTCTTTGGCGCCAGGTGTATAGGAGCCAGTTTCTACTTCACCGAGGACGGCACCACTGGCGGCTGAAATGCTACTCAGTGCGTCATACACTGTGTTAAAGCCACTTCTTACCATATCAGCGGAAGAGAGACTTTGAACATTGGTAACACCTTCAATGGCGATACGCTTAATACGAGACCCTGTCACCTCAACACGTTCTATTTCTTCTGCTTGTTCATCTGTTGCGGCTGTTACTGAGTTAGTTGTTACCGCTGCAAGAACAGCAGCGGCGATCAGGCTATGTTTATACATTATTGTTGTCATAAGACCCCCACAATTTAAAGGAACGTTCCAATTTTTTATTAAAATTCTATTTCTCCCTTAGCAAAACCAACAAAGTATTAGGCAGAAACCAAAAAGGGAACGTTCCAATTATGAGCAATAAAACAAACCTGTCAACAAATTATGTACATTTACAGTACAGTGATGACAAATTGTAATCACCTAGTTCTTGCTAGTTCATTGCAATTTCTTGGTATTTAGCTCACTTTGGTAACGAGACCAAAGCTTATCAAGGGACTCTCCAGTAACTGATTTTATTGCATCTTCAAATGACCAATCTTCTAGTTTTACCGCAGTTTGATTAAAACGATAGGCAAAATCAGGATGAGACTCAGCGAGCCATGCGAGAAAGAACCCAGTATTTGTGTATCCACCAACCCAAGAATCTGACGGCTTAGGTGAACGGGTTTTATGGAATCCAGCTTGAATGCGAATGAGATCAGCCATTCCTTCAATAAATGCATGGACATCGGGTTCAGCATAACTTCTTTCTTTTGGAAATAGCTGATATCCATGGGTAAGTTCGTGCCAGAGCACACCAAGGAGTTCGTATTCCACTTGCTCATCTGGTTGTGCAGCGAGTTTTTCGGTGATGTACTTTGAGCTAAACACGATTTCCATATTTGTTTCGTCTCCAGAACGATACGCTATTGTGTCCATCCACTTTAGCCTAAATGTAACTTGCTCAAACTCTGGCAGCTCTGCAAAGTGTTTGTACAACCTAGGGGCCAATTGGCGAGTTACGTCATCCACCGTACTGGCTATATCAGGAAAGAGTGCTTGCAGGCGTTTCGACCCTGCCGACTCAGTATCTTCGATAACCACTTTGACCTTTGGCGGCTCAAAGCCTTTCCAAGGGTGATTTGGATCGTAGATTTTTAAATAGTTCGCACGGGTTTTAAGGTCGGAGCCATGCGCATTTTTAGTCATTAGAGTAACATTGTAGTTACCTGGCTTGTCATAAACTACTTCAACACTTTTTGTGGTTGGCAGCGCCGCTTTGCCCTCAACCTTCCAGTTCAGTGCTGTAGGTGAGTTTGCAGATATCGACTGCAGAGAAATTGGCTCATTAAGCTTGGCAACCGTTTTATCTGCAGTAAAGTTCGCCAGTGGTAAGTTTGTTTGTGCATAGAGCGCCAAATCAGCGATTTGCAAAAAGCGGTCGCCCCACTGCGTTTTACCTTCTTGTGCTATCGTAAAGCGCACGTACCTCGCATCCGTTGTTTTGGCTAGGTCGAAAGCGAGTGTTTCACCCCGCCTTGAAAATACGATATTGTTGCGTTTATCAGCCTCTTGCCATACCTTACCATCTATAGATACGGCAACAGTCCAATGCTTTGGGTCTCGAGCGGGTGCATCTTGGGCTGAGGTGAGACTATATTGTCCAAGCGCTTTGACGTCTTTCAGATCAAATACAATCTCAGCGCTAGATTGCTTAAATAAGAATTTGCTTTTTAACGATCTATCAACTAATTGCTCTATTCCCTCACCTTGGATTTGCTCCTTTACGTCGCTCGTTACAGAGAATGCATCGCGTTCGGTGATGTCGTAGAGCGCATTGGCATTCGCTGATGAGGAGCCACAAAATGAGAGTAAAATTAGACTGGCTATTGAGGAGGTTTTCATCAAAATTTCCCAGATTAAAAACAAACATACTGGATCGTTCCAATTAATAATGCAACTTATTTTGAGCAGATTTTTATGTAATTTCTAATAAGTACAGAAAAGGATATCGCTATTTCACCGCTTTTGGAGCTGATGGAAAACTAGCGAGTGAGCCAGAAAGATCAAGCCACGACTCGCTAGTCTTTTTGCCATGTTCAACTAAAGCCAAGACCGATAAGCTAAGCCGCTGTGATAGCACAAGGAATAACCACAGCGATAGGATAAGTTAACTATTCGAATCTCAGCTTAGCTACCAAATAGTAACTCCCAAAAGCCCGGTGGCTCGTGTAGTTTGTGGTATTGCTTTCTCAGTTCATCAATTTTTAAAAGCATTTCACGGGCTTTTTCAACTCTTCCCGAGTCTACTTCTTGGCTCGCCTCAGTAATGGTTTCGAGTACTTTATTCAAGCCCTCAACTGACTCGGCAGACACCTCTTGCTTAAACTGAAATTGCTTACTTTCATTAACGAGTGTAGTCAGCTCGGTTAAGTGTGCTTGCATTTCTTGAGCAGATTGCGCTTTCATAGCCTGCTTATAAATATGGCCCATTTCCTTCATGGTTTTATTCAGTTCGCTTGACTCATGCGCCCCCCCTGACATCGAAAACAACAATACGAATATAAATACGATTTTTCTCATCAAAGTCCCCTTACTCTTTGCGCGCTAGTATAAAGCAATTAACGCATGAGCTAAATTCAATGCTATGAAAAATATGCAGGTTCCGAATAACATTCAAAAAACAGGCAGATAGCGCAACGATTCTAGCGTAAGCTATACTTGTAGCGTATTTAGCAGCACACTTTTTGAATATCAAAAATGTAGAGACTTATGATCCGAAAATTGTTGTTCATCTTTTTATTTTTATCACCGATGGCCGTGCTATCTGCACAACGATTCAACGTTCAGTTTGTAAACCCCGGCTTTGCAACAAAAAATCCTACAGGGGATTTTTGGTATAACGTCAGCAACGTGATGACTGCGGCAGCTACTAACATGAATATTTCCCTTAAAATAAGTTATGCGCAGCGCAACCATATTTTGATGAAATCGCTCGTAGAGCAAGCCTTGAAAAGTGATGCTGATTACCTTGTGCTGGTTAACGAAAAGTCGAGTGTCGTTCCCTATTTGTTAAACACCAAAGCCACCAAAATCAAGATTATTTTCTTGCTCAACGGACCGACTAAAACAGAGGAAGTAGCTCTGTTAAAGTCAGGACACCAACTCATTGGCACCATTGAGCCAGACAATTTCCAAGCCGGTTTTAAGTTAATGCATCAACTTGCGCGAAAAGCGCTTAGATCTTCTAATCCATCACAGCATGTATTAGCTTTGCTCGGTGATGTGGCGACGACTGCGGCATTAGACCGACAAAAAGGCATGCGCGCTTATCTTGAGCACCATACAGAGCTAGAATTAATTGCAGAGGCAAATTGTCAATGGTCTCAGAATGAAGCTTATCGCCTCACTAAAGCGTGGTTACAGCGAGATCCCGCAATCACAACTGTTTGGGCTGCCAATGATCCTATTGCTTATGGCGCATTACTCGCGGCTAAAGAGTTAAACCGTAAGATCGTCATAGGTGGGATTAATTGGGATGAAGGTATTGCGCCTAAGTTAGATGTTTCGATTGGAGGGCATGTGTTGCTTGGGGCCTATACCTTAGCTCGATTAGCACAATATCATAGAGACTTCACACCGATAGACAGCGTGACCTTATCTATATTCGAACCGCTGGATGACGCTCACTTACCTTTGTATCATGCCATACATGGAAACTTTCCTGAACACCTGGACTTTTTACGTTACATTAACGACCCAGCGCAATTTACCATTACAGAACTAACTCACTCACTTAATAAAAATAACCACAATAATAATATAAAAAATTGAGAATTTAAGAACGATTAATTAATGCATTAAACAAAACCCAGAAAGATAATGCAATTTAAACCTGTCCAATCTTTACACATTGACAGCGATGTCAACACCTGTTTTAGTAACAAACGTAAACAACATGTAAAACAGGTGAAATATGAAAAACAGTAATACAGTAGTAAAACTTCTTAAGCTTTCGACCCTTAGTGCCTGCGTTTGTGCAAGCCTTTCAGTTGCTCACGCAGATACACAGCGCGTTATTGTCACATTAAAAGACAGCGCAACACCAAATGTTCTGCCAGTGCGCTTAAATCAAGCAGAAGCGGCGCAGTTTAAAGCGCAGGCTTTGTCTGAAGCTGCCTACTCCACCTTAGGTACAGCGGCTGTCAACACATTGCCAAGCATTAATGCATATGTCGCCGAAGTTTCTTCTGCGCAAATGCAACAACTACAAGCAAGTGGCAATGTTGCGCAAGTAGAAATTGACCCTAAACGTTATTTGCCAAGCGTAGAAACTTCGGCAATTGATTTACTTGCTGAAACCACACCTTACGGTATTAATATGGTGCAAGCTAACCAAGTATCTGACGGCTACAGCGGCAACCGTAAAGTCTGTATTATGGATACAGGTTATACGCTAGGTCACCAAGACTTACCTAGCACAGGCGTTACTGGTAATGACGGCTATGGTAACTACGACACAGGTGTGTGGAGTAACGATGGTAACGGCCACGGAACACACGTTGCCGGCACAATAGCCGCTTTAGGTGGTAACGGCACAGGTGTGGTCGGGGTAAATCCATCAGGGCAACTAGGTCTTCATATTGTTAAAGTGTTTAATGACCAAGGCCGCTGGGCATACGGTTCCGACCTCATTAAAGCAATTGAACAGTGTGAGCAGGCAGGCGCCAATGTAACCAGCATGAGTTTAGGTGGTAGCGGCAGCTCTACAGCAGAGCGTAATGCGTTTGAACAAAGTTATCAGCGTGGCATGCTACATATCGCAGCCGCTGGCAACGCGGGTAATAGCTCGTTGAGCTACCCAGCATCGTATAATGCAGTTGTATCTGTGGCAGCGGTCGATAGCTCTGAGTCAAAAGCCTCTTTCTCTCAATACAACAGCCAAGTAGAAATTGCAGGTCCGGGGGTTGGTGTAAACTCAACATGGAATAATGGCGCGTATCGCAGTATTAGTGGTACTTCAATGGCAACGCCGCATGTTTCTGGTGTTGCAGCTTTAGTGTGGAGCCACTTCCCGCAATGTACTGCTCAGCAAATTCGCCAAGTATTGAATACAACAGCAAAAGACAAAGGCCAAGCAGGTCGTGATACTTCTTACGGCTATGGTATTGTGCAAGCAAAAGCGGCGGTTGATTATCTAACAAATAATGGCTGTGATACTTCAGGTGCAGTCAATGCAAACTTTAACTTCACTGTATCCGGTCTCACTGCGACATTTAACAACCAATCAACAGCAGGTAGTTATCAGTGGGAATTTGGTGATGGTGCAACAAGTTCACAAACCAATCCAGCACACACCTATGCTAGTGCTGGCACATATCAAGTGACACTCACTGTGACAGCTTCAAATAACAGAACTGCTTCTAAAACACTGGCAGTTACCGTTAGTGATGCACCAGCCGGGTGTAATGGTATCCAAGAATGGAGTGCAACTAAGTTCTACAATACGGGCGACCGGGTTTCATTCAAAGGCTTTGAATATCGTGCTACGTACTGGTCACAAGGCGCAAGCCCAGAGATCTACTCAAACGTTTGGACTAAAGTCGCGCAATGTAAGTAAGTTAGTCATTTTAAGTGGCGCTTAAGCGCCACTATTTAATGCCAACATTGCACTACAACACAAAATAACAGAGATCATCAGCCATTCTTTTATTGAAATTGCCTCTTTAAAGAACCACATCCCAAGCATACTCGCGCTGACTATGCCAATGGCTCTTTTCAATCCTTCAACAAGCCCCGGCTGAATTTCGGTTAACGCCTGCATTTGAAAGATAACAGCGACAGCGAATACCACAGAAGAAATAGCCCAGAGCAACCAATGTGCGCGGAAATCTTGATTTTTAAATTGTGGTCGTAACAAGATTAGATTAACAAAAAATACCATAAAGGTTAGAAACCCAGCATGAAAAGAGAGCGAGCTGTGTTGCAAAGCCTGTTTATCGAACACGATACAAAGCCCCCAGCAAAAAGAGGTGATTGCAACTTGTTTTGCACCAGGCTCTTGAAAAGAGAACCTGCCTCCTTGCAATAAAAACGAAGCGAGAACAATCGCAGCGATTAGTATTGACTGCAGTGTGGTTAAAGGTTCCCCAAGTAGCAACCAAGCAAACACACCTGCAAGTGCTGGAGTGATGGATAAAAGAGGCAGGATAACCGCCATTCGCCCAAGCGCAAGGGCCTGAATAAAGTTTACGCTACCAATTGCAGCCAAAATTCCGCTAGCTATCGCAGGTGCTAGATAAGCAGAACTTGGAAGCTGTTTGTCAACAACCAACCAATAGCCTATGTATGCAGGTAAGACTAGCAAACTAAATATCACCGACATTTGCGCGGCTGAATAATGGCTCGCTAGTCTTTTTCGTAAAAAATCAAATACAGCCCAATTTAACGCACTGAATAAGGCTATGACCATTCATTATCCCTGTTGTAATGCGATTTCCGTTTGAAATTTCATGTAATCATTAATTTTTACATGGTCCGGTTTCCAACCCAATAGAAAGCGATAGAAGTCAGCCCACACTACAGGCCACAACGACTCCCACTCAGAAAGGATCTGAGCGATATCAATAGAGGCTGCTTTGCCCAATAATTCTATTCTCAACATATCTAAATACAACTTGAGATACTCATCGGCATGCAGGAGCTGTTCCTTTTCGTCTAGTACCGACGTAATAAACAGCATTAAGTCTGACACACCAATACCCTTTCCGACATACTGAAAATCGAATCCCAGAGCTTGGTTGCCATTAAAGGCAAAGTTAGCAAGCTTAGCGTCGCCATGGATCCAAGTATGCCAATGGCTATTTTTGATACGATCTCGTAATCGTGGTGCCGCTTGTTTAATGCTACTGTGCTGCATTCGCTCAAGCTCATCTGGCCGTGTATCCAGATGCCAATAGTTTCCTTGCTCCCACACATGTTCTGCTGGGCTTTGTAAAAAGTGAGCATGGAATTTAGCTAACCACCCTATCACCGCTAATATTTGTGACTCGGACGGGTTAGCAGTTTGCGAAAAGCCTTGAGTTGAAAAGTCTCTAAAGACGATGTAGTCCATCCCTTCACTTACCCCTTCTCCTAAATAGCTAGGTGTATTGCAAGGTGAAAGTAACTCGCATGCATGATGTTTGTAAAAGTGACGTTCTACTTGATAAGACTTAGCTTTACGCGCAAGCGCTACAGAAGATTGTTCAATTCGCCGATGTGCAATGTCATTAGGCACTTTAGTGCGCTTAATTGCAAGCTTCCCAGCATCATGATTGATAAATAACATATCACCACAACCGCTCCATAATTGTTGCTCTTGCTGTGTTGACATAGGCGCAGAAATTACATCGTTCGGAATACTTATTTTCACTGTGTTACACCTTTTTGTTATTCAACCTGAGAATTGTTCAATAAACAGCCAAGCTTTTTATTGTATAACTCAGGTTACTGAAACACAGTACAACCCTTTACTTACTATTACGAATACCAATTTGCTTAATTAAGTGACCTATTTTGAGGCGAGAAAGTCTTGTCAATAACAGGCAAAAATTTTTCTATTTAGTTGTTCTAAATAAGAAATTTTTAACGCTGTTAGCGTCAGATATGCACCTTCAAATTGAGCAAGTATTAAAACAAATTGGTATAATAAGCAAACCGTTTTACAGTGCTCGATAATTATAGCTGGTGTTATTATCTTTACCCAACATGAAAAAGCCCTTAACCAATTGGTTAAGGGCTTTTACTTTTACAAAAAAGTTATTTGTTTAACTTACTCATTCACGGCTTGCTTGACTGTTTCTTTCGCGCTTTGTTCATCTAACAAGTTTAAATCGAAGTCGAACTCATCTACTCGGATTGCTTTTTCACGCTTGCGGTTGTAATCAACCAGCTTTGCGTACTCTTCTTCGTTGATAAGGTTACCAACGAGCGCATTATCTAAAGTTTGCTCGAAACGAACACCTGGTTGGATCTCGCGCTTGCGAACTGCCTTCTTAACTTTGGCAAGCAGGTCAAGGCAACCCATCTTAGCCTTATATGCTTGTTCATTGATATCATGACCATCACCTGCGGTAGGCTTCACAAGATGAGTAAGCTGCGCTTTGATTGGCGTATCCATTTGCGCCGCGGCCGCTAATTCTCTGATCATATCATCATTAATTTTAGGCATTTGTTTGCCACTAAACTGCATCGTGATCACACGCATAAATTTACGAGTACCACTTGCCGGGAAGTTGTCTAAGAACTTATGTAGCGCTTCTTCTGCACTAACAAGTGCATGCCTTGTCGCATAATGGAAATAAGGTGCTGCCTGCTCACGCTCTGCTACCGCTACTTTTTGCTCGTAGTATTTGATTGAAGCCATCGCTGCATACAAGTGACTCATTACATCACCAAGGCGTGCTGACAGCATCTCTGCTTGTTTCAGTTTTCCACCTAGTACAAGCAATGAAAAGTCTGCGTATACCGCAAGCTTAGCTGCTAATCTATGCGCGGCTTTTTCATACGCACGCACTTCAGGTAATGGTGATTTTGCATCAGCAGTGAATGGCATAAGACCATATTTGAAAGCACGTAAGCTGTTGGCAACACTATAGCTAACTGTTTTCGTCAAAATACCACGGAATTTACTGTCGGCGTCTTTCTCTTCGCTGTGAATAGATTCAACCATCGACTGCAAATATGGGTGACAGCGCATTACACCTTGACCAAAGATCATCAGGTTACGCGTTAGAATGTTTGCACCTTCTACGGTAATCGCTATTGGCTGTGCAACATAACCGCTTGCAAGGGTATTCTGAGGACCATTTTGAATAGCTTTACCTGCAAGGATATCCATCGCAGAGTCCAATACGTCACGACCAGTTTCAGTCATGTGGTATTTTGCAATTGCTGTTACTACAGATGGCTTAAGACCCATACCTAAACCTTCTGTTGTTAATACCCGCATCGCCTCTTGCATGTAAGCTTTACCTGCAATATCAGCAAGCTTTTCTTGAATACCTTCAAACTGACCGATCGAGAGACCAAACTGCTCACGTACCGCTGCATATTCAGATGCCGATTTCAGTGCGACTTGACTAGTTGATACACCTAGTGCTGGTAAAGAAATACCACGTCCAGCACCTAAGCAGCTTACCAACATCTGCCAACCGCGACCAATATTCTTCTGGCCACCGATGATAAAGTCCATTGGGATAAAGACTTTTTCACCACGTGTCGTACCATTATAAAAGCGTATCCCCATAGGGTCATGACGGTTTCCAAGTTGCACACCCGGATGGTCATGGGGAATTAACGCACAGGTGATTCCTAGTTCTTTCTTACCGCCTAGTAATCCCTCAGGATCCAATACTTTAAAGGCTAAACCGAGTACTGTCGCAATCGGCGCAAGTGTGATGTAGCGTTTGTCCCATGTTACTTCAAGACCAAGTACTTCTTCACCGTTATGCATGCCTTTTTTAACAATACCTTGGTCCGGAATACCACCGGCGTCTGAACCGGCTTCAGGGCTTGTTAACGCGAAGCACGGAATATCACGACCGTTTGCTAAGCGAGGAAGGTAGTGCGCTTGCTGCTCTTTAGTACCATAATGTAACAATAACTCACCTGGGCCTAGTGAATTAGGAACCATCACCGTTACCGCAACCGCTGAGGATTTAGTCGCTATCGTACCTACAATCGTTGAGTTTGCGTAAGGGCTAAACTCTAGACCGCCGTATTCTTTTGGAATGATCAAGGAGAAAAATCTCTCTTTTTTCAAAAATTCAAGCACATGCTCTGGCAGGTGTTTGCCATTTTGAATTTCCGAGTCATCGATCATACCCATTAATTCTTTAACTGGACCTTCTAAAAAGGCTTGCTCTTCTGCACTTAGCTTAGCTTCAGGTACAGCACGAAGCGCCGAAAAGTCAGGCTTACCTTGATAAATTGACCCTTCTAACCAAACATCACCGGCATCTAATGCTTCTTGTTCTGTGATTGAAATGCTTGGGAGGATCTTTCTTAAATTCGTTCTTAGGCTCATAATTAACTCATCCGACCAGATAGATATACCTACATTACGGCATAAAAAATCGTTTAGATCAATTACTCTACTTAATTTTTTAACGGCTTTTTTACTGAGTTATCGAGTGATTAATATAAATGACTGCTAAATTAATGGCTTACAGCTGTAAGTCGAAAAAAGTAAATTACTGTTCTTAGTGAGAAAATAGGAGTGAGCGAGGAGGTTTGACAGCCTTAGCAGTTCTAGACTGACATTTTATCTGTAATCAAGTTGGTTTTTAAAACAAGCACTGCCACTAAAACAGTGCGATTTTTGCTTTGCATAGCTGCTCTATCGTAGCAGGTGAAACAACGACTTCAACCCCCCGTTTGCCTGCACTAACGTAAACTTGCTCATATGCTAAAGCACTCTCGTGAAGTAAAGTTGGCAACTGTTTTTTCTGCGCAAACGGGCTTATACCGCCAATTAAATAACCGGTTACCTTTTGCGCGTTCTGTTGATCTGCAAGCTGTGCTTTTTTCCCCTTACACGCTTTAGCAAAAGCTTTTAAATCCACTTGTTGCGTGGCGGGAGAAACGGCTACATGCAATGTACCATCAACGTCAATCAGCAGGGTTTTAAATACTTTTTCTCGGTCTAGATTGAGCTTTTTCGCCGCTTCATTAGCAAAGTCGTGATCGTTAGGGTCATGCTCAAATTGCAGCACTTGGAACGCCACTTTAGCTTTTTTAAGTAGGTTAATTGCAGGTGTCATTACAAACTCCTTTTAAGCAGATGTTGATTTCTGTTATACCAAGAAACAAACGCTTATGCTATCGCCTTACGATGAGACGCATCACCCGTCAAAACAAAAATGCCCGCTATCGCAGCGGGCATTTTCAAATAAACTTAAGTTACTTAGTTAAGTCATCAAAGAACTTCTTAACGCCGTCAAAAAAGCCTTGTGCTTTAGGACGGTTCTTACCGTTGTTTTCACCCATTGACTCTTCAAACTCTTGCAGAAGCTCTTTTTGACGCTCGTTTAAGTTTACTGGCGTCTCAAGAACAACTTTACAAATTAAGTCGCCTACCGCACCGCTACGCACAGACTTCACTCCTTTACCCCGCATACGGAACATTTTGCCCGTTTGACTTTCCGATGGAATCTTCAGTTTTGCGCGGCCATCTAGGGTCGGCACTTCAATCTCACCACCGAGTGCTGCCGTTGTGAAGCTAATTGGCACTTCACAGTATAAGTTGTTGCCGTCACGTACGAAGATTGGGTGCTCTTTTACACTCACTTGTACGTACAGGTCGCCAGCTGGAGCACCATGCGCTCCCGCTTCACCTTCGCCAGACAAACGTACTCTATCACCCGTATCAACCCCTGCTGGGATCTTAACGTTAAGTGTCTTCGTTTTCTCTACACGGCCTTGTCCGTGACAGCTGTTACACGGATCTGAAATGATCTGACCTGTGCCCTGACAAGTTGGACAAGTTTGCTGTACCGCAAAGAAGCCTTGGCGCATTTGTACTTGACCTGCACCATGACAGGTTGTACAAGTTTTAGGCTTAGAACCTGCTTTCGCACCACTACCATCACATGGTTTACAGCTCACCCAAGTTGGTACTTGGATATCAACCTGCTTACCACGTACCGCTTCTTCAAGACTTAACTCTAAGTTATATCTTAAATCCGCGCCACGCTGTTGTCTTGATTGACGACGACCACCACCGCCACCAAAGATATCACCGAATACGTCCCCAAAAATATCGCCGAAGTCGCCAGCGCCGCCAAATCCACCATGACCAGCACCACCACCTTGTTCGAAAGCTGCATGGCCGTATTGATCATACATCTGGCGTTTTTGACTATCAGTCAATATCTCGTAAGCTTCTTTTACTTCTTTGAATTTCGCTTCGAGTTCGGTGTTACCTGCAGTACGATCTGGGTGATATTTCATTGCAAGACGCTTATACGCCTTCTTAATGTCACGTTCACTGGCGTCTCTTGCAACACCTAATACTTCATAATAGTCAGGTTTAGACATTTTTATCACACTACTCTTTCTTGGCAACTTATGTCGTTGCAGACTCTGATGAGCCCTGTCGCTTGCAAATTAATGCTAGACAACAGTCTAATTTATAAACACGTAGGGCGCGACAAGCCATACAGCCAGCGCGCCCTCCTTCAAGACCTACAATTACTTGTCGTCTTTAACTTCTTCAAATTCAGCGTCAACTACATCGTCGTCTTTTTTCGCTGAACCTTGTTGGGCACCTGCGTCACCGCCAGCTTGTTGAGCTTGCGCTTTTGCTTGAGCGATTTCCATTAGCTTTTGCGATTTCTCTGCTAGTGCTTGTGTCTTAGCATCGATTTCGTCTTTGCTATCGCCCTTGATTGCTGTTTCTAGCTCGCCAAGCGCGGCTTCGATTGCAGTCTTGTCATCAGCTGGAAGGTCGTCACCCGCTTCTTCAACTTGCTTGCGTGTAGCATGAACAAGTGCATCAGCTTGGTTACGAGCGCCAACTAGCTCTTCAAACTTTTTATCTTCTTCTGCGTTTGCTTCCGCATCACGTACCATTTTTTCTACTTCTTCATCACTTAGACCTGAAGAAGCCTGGATTGTGATCTTCTGCTCTTTACCTGTGTCTTTGTCTTTCGCAGACACATGTAAGATACCATCAGCATCCACATCAAAAGTAACTTCGATTTGTGGCACACCGCGCTGCGCTGGACGAATACCTTCTAGGTTGAATTGACCTAGAGACTTGTTATCGCTTGAGCGCTTACGCTCACCCTGTAGTACGTGAATTGTTACTGCAGACTGATTGTCTTCTGCTGTTGAGAAAGTTTGCGACTTCTTAGTTGGGATAGTCGTGTTTTTCTCGATTAACGCAGTCATTACTTGACCCATAGTCTCAATACCTAGAGACAGAGGACAAACGTCAAGTAGTAGTACGTCTTTCACGTCACCCGCAAGTACACCGCCTTGAACCGCAGCACCAACTGCTACCGCTTCATCAGGGTTTACGTCTTTACGAGGCTCTTTGCCAAAGAATTCAGCTACTGTTTTCTGTACCAGTGGCATACGTGTTTGACCACCAACTAGGATGATGTCATTTACGTCGCTTACAGAAAGGTCTGCATCAGCAAGTGCACGCTTTAGCGGCTCGATTGATTGCGCAACTAAGTCTTCAACTAGTGACTCAAGTTTTGCACGAGTTAGCTTAACGTTCATGTGCTTTGGACCTGTTGCATCAGCAGTAACATAAGGTAGATTTACCTCAGTTTGCTGTGCTGAAGACAGTTCGATCTTCGCTTTCTCAGCCGCTTCCTTAACGCGCTGCATCGCTAGCGGGTCAGTTTTTAGGTCGATGCCTTGGTCTTTCTTAAATTCTGCAACTAGGTAGTTGATAACGCGGTTATCAAAGTCTTCACCACCTAGGTGAGTGTCACCGTTAGTTGCTAGTACTTCAAAGGTGTGCTCGCCTTCAACTTCATCAATCTCGATGATTGAGATATCGAATGTACCACCACCTAAGTCGTATACTGCAACAACGTTGTCGCCTTGCTTCTTATCCATGCCGTAAGCAAGTGCTGCTGCTGTTGGCTCATTGATAATACGCTTAACTTCAAGACCTGCGATACGACCTGCATCTTTAGTTGCTTGACGCTGTGAATCGTTGAAATATGCAGGAACTGTGATAACAGCTTCTGTTACTGGCTCACCAAGAAAGTCTTCAGCTGTTTTCTTCATTTTCTTAAGAACTTCAGCTGAGATCTGAGGTGCAGCTCTTTTCTCACCACGCACTTCAACCCAAGCGTCGCCGTTGTCCGCTTTTACGATGTTGAAAGGCATGATGCTAAGGTCACGCTGCACTTCTTCATCTTCAAAACGACGACCAATTAGACGCTTGATCGCGTATAGTGTGTTTTTAGGGTTAGTCACTGCCTGGCGTTTTGCTGGCTGACCGACTAGTGTTTCACCATCATCTGTAAATGCAATAACAGAAGGAGTTGTGCGGTCGCCCTCAGCATTTTCAATAACGCGCGGCTTGTCACCATCAAGTACCGCTACGCAAGAGTTAGTAGTACCTAAATCGATTCCAATAATTTTACCCATGAATCATCTCCGACTTCAAAATTCGTTGTTCAGTTAGTTGATTTGATAAATAAGGTCACCGATTTGTAATTCAAGCGTCACAACTAAAAAAAAATGAAAAAAATTGAAATTTTTTTGCTTTTCGAACGTTTCGGTCAAAAAAACACCCTTAATTGCTTATTTTGAAACAAGTGAAGAAGAAAATACGATGTATTTGACGCTTGATTACCTGGTTAGACCAGTTATGCTAAATGCAACATAATAAATAATGAGAAATGACAACATGACATTTGATGAAATTATTCAGTCGGAGCATTTACAGCAAGCGCAAACACAAATGACGTTTCCTGCAAGTTGGTGTCAAGGCCGCACTGCGTTTGGCGGATTGTCTGCAGCAATAGCAGTGCAAAGCATGAAGCATCAACTGACAGAGCCTCGTCGATTGCTCTCTGTGAGCGTAAATTTTGTCGGACCACTGCTAGAAGGCGCACCATTTACCGTTGCAACAACGATTTTGCGTAGCGGCAAAAATGCCACTCAAATGCAAACTCAACTGATCCAATCAGGCGAGGTTTGTCTTATTGCTATCGGGTGCTTTGGCAAGGATAGAGCATCCGCTATCCAAGTTACAAATGTCGATAGCCCTACTCTTTCAGATGTTAATCCAAAGGCAGTTCTTCCATACCAAGAAGGTGTGATGCCTGCATTTTTCCAGCATGTCGCGCTCAATGCCCAGCAAGGAGCTTTACCATTTTCAGGTGCACCATCTTCGAATCTAGGTGGTTGGATGCGATTTAAAGCACAAACTACATCGGTAAATGAACTGCATACACTGGCTCTCGCTGATTCATGGCCGCCAACCTTACTCCAGATGTGTAAAGCGCCAAGCCCCGCCAGCAGTATGTCTTGGTATATAGAATTTTTGTGTGATATTTCACTCGACTCAGACTCTTGGCTGGGCTTTGAAGCCGTGACCCACCATAGCCAAAATGGTTATGGTATTGAAGATGCTAAAATTTGGTCACAAGATGGCAAGCTGCTCGCCCTAAGCCGCCAGACCGTCGCAGTATTTGATTAACATTGATAAATTTGGGCGCATCAAGCAAACTAGCATAAAAGGAAATCAACGGATTTTTGTGTGATTACAGCTTGCCCTGAATGCGATACGCTTGTTGAAATAGACTCTATCGAGTCCCAAAAGCGTGCGGTGTGCCCAAACTGTCGATGCGTGTTGTGTCATGTACAAGGACATCAAAACCAATTAGTACAAGCCTTCAGCTTTTCTGCATTACTATTTTTATTCGCAAGCTTATTTCCAGACTTTATTTCCTACACGCAACACGGTATCACTCAAGTTGTGAGCCTCTGGCAAGCGCTCATATTGTTAGCTGAACATTACAGCTATTTTCTTGCTGGATTATTTGCCTTCACTATTTTAGTTATGCCTGTTGCAGTATGCTCCTTGCTACTGCTTGCACACACCGAGTATTGGCAAATCATCAATGCGCACAATGCCCGGCATTTAGCCAAATTACTTTCAGCACTGAAACCGCTTAATCTCACGGATATATTTTTAGTCGCCGTGCTCGTAAGCGCTTTTAAATTAATGTCTTTCGCTGAATTAGAGATGGGCCTTGGGTTTTGGGCCTATATTCTGTTCGTTTTGTGTTTTATTGAAGCGCTCTCACTTTTCGATCACGAGTATATGTGGCGTAATCAGACTCAATGTAATCGTCACCTAGTGGAACCGAAGAATTTATCTTCTACGCTAAAACGTTGCAAGGTTTGTGGCTTTTTGGGTGAAGGTGAAAAGTGTGAGCGCTGCTACGCTAAACTAAAATACCGAAACTCCCAATCAACGCAAAAAAGCTTAGCTTGGATGCTCACCAGCGTCGTGCTACTTATACCTGCTAATTTTCTACCCATCATGGATACCATTAGTCTCGGGCTCCATACGCCTGCAACGATTTTTTCAGGCGTTCAAGTGCTTTGGGAAGCCGGTTCTTATCCTGTAGCAACACTTATTTTTCTCGCAAGTATATGTATTCCTATCGCAAAAGCGTTACTATTGAGTTACTTACTTGTACGAGTTAAAAAACCAAAAGACCCAATCACAGCAACAAAAGTGTACCGCTTGCTCGAATTCATTGGCCGCTGGTCCATGATTGATGTGTTTGTCGTGATTATCTTAGTGTCTCTGGTGCAGCTCGGTACGGTGCTAAATGTCGAACCGGAAATTGGTATCGTGTTTTTTACTTTGATGGTGCTTTGCCAAATCGCAGCCGTTAATAGTTTTGATCCAAGATTATTGTGGGATAAAAATAATCAATGACTACTCAAGCTGATATAGAAGACAAACCAACGTTTTCAGTGATATGGATTATTCCAATTATCGCGTTGCTCATCACAGGCTGGATGTTATATCAACATCAGGCAAATAAAGGCCACACTATTTTTATAAAAATGACTGACGCAGATGGCATTATTGCCGGCAAAACTGAAGTGAGAGTAAAAAGCGTTAAGGTCGGGTTAGTCGAGTCATTAAAGCTTGAATTAGAACAAAATGCAGTGGTTGCAAAAGTTAGGATTTTACAGCCCTACCGTGATTTATTGGCTGAAGATTCTACGTTTTGGGTAGTAAAACCTAGAATTGATGAATCCGGCATCTCAGGCATGAATACGCTACTCTCTGGCGTATATATAGAGCTCTCCCCTGGTGACGCAAAAACACGTTCGAGCATCTTCACCTTAATGGATGAACCTGCATTAATTGGCTCAGAGGTGCAAGGAAAGCGCTATCAACTCGTGGCTTCAGATGCTGAAGTATTAGACGTTGGCTCCAGTATTTTTTTCCGCAATTATAAAGTGGGTCAGGTTGAGTCTGCACACTTTAGTGTCGAAAGCTTAAAAATGGAATATGGTATTTTTATCTATTCGCCATACGATACGCTTATCACAGACAACGCTATTTTCTGGATTAGCTCAGGCATTGATTTTAAACTATCAACGGAAGGCGTTGAAGTGTCAACAGGATCGCTAGCAAAGATGATCAAGGGTGGGATTTCTGTTGACTATCCACCAACTATGCCAAGCGGCACAGTAGCGCTCGAAAACAAAACCTACGCCTTACACAAAAACTTTGCAATGGCTTTAGAGCAACGTTTTGATCACTTTGATTACTATCTCATTGAGTTTGAGCAATCAATTCGAGGACTTCGAGCTGGTGCACCAATTGAATATCGAGGTATGCGAATTGGCACGATAGAACAAGTTCCTGCAACTGGTGTTAGCGACGATAGACCTTTATACTTTCAACAAAATAACACCTCTGTGCCTGTATTGGTTAAAATTGAGTACGGCCGCATTTACGAAGATGCGCAGCTTGCACAAACATATTGGTCAGAAAATATAGACAAATGGATTAGTAGTGGCCTTAGAGCGTCACTAAAAAGTGGCAATTTGTTAACAGGTGCGGTATATATAGAGTTAGACTTTTATCCAAGTGCAGAAGTCGTTAGTTCAAACAAAACGACTATTTATCCAGTATTACCCAGCGTTCCGAGCGGTATTACAGCACTTTCTGAACAGGTCACAAGCTTACTGAACAAGTTAAATGGGTTACCTCTTGAAACAACTGTTAAGGAACTAGAAGGTGCCCTTCAGCAACACAGGTTACTAGCAATGGAAATGAATCAACTCGTAGAGTCTATTAATAATAACAAGATAACAGACAAGGTTGGCGGTAATTTAACGAGCTTAAAAGATACGTTAAGCCAGCTCACATCAAGCTTGAAGCAATTTGAGCAAACCATGACTCAGTACCAAAAAGGTTCGGGTGTTATGGATCAACTTAGTAATACCCTTGAAGAACTTGAAAGTTTGTCAAATCGCTTAAAGCCTATTTCTAAAGGGTTGAATGAGCAACCTAATATGCTTATTTTTAATAAAGAGAGCGGTGCAGACCCAATCCCAAGGAAAAAATAAATGAAGACTGGCTTAACGACATTTTTGCTTTTATTTTGTTTAACGGGCTGTATAACGAATCCATCTCAGCCGGTTAGTTATTATCAGTTAGAAGCAAAGAGTGTCGCTGACGAAAAGCAAGTTGAGCTCAATCACGTTCTTTTGGTTGATAAAGTGCAGTTAATTGAATTATTTGATCAGCAAGCTTTAGTGCAATATCAACCAGAGAACAAAGTAAATATCGCTAATTTTCATTTTTGGGCTCAGCCACCTTCAGATATGCTGACGTGGAACTTAGTAAACGCATTAAATGCAACCAACCAAACCACTGCAATTAAAAGCGATAAGTTTTATCGCAACACGCAAGAGCATCAACGCCTCGTTGTAGAAATTAACGAGTTTGCAGGGCACTTTGACAAAGGCGCTGTGATGAGCGGGACTTGGTATCTTTACCAATACAAAGAAGGGAGCTATCAACTAACTCAAGTGCAACCATTCCAATTTGAAACAAAGCTTGAGCAAGATGGCTTTAGTGCACTTGTATCTGCACATCAACAAAACTTTAACCAACTAACTGCACAAATAAGTCTGCGTTTATAGTTGGTACTCAAACACCACTACAGGTGTTAAGTCGTTATCAATTATAATTTTACCAATACGACTAAATCCCACTCTGCTAAGTAGGTTAATACTGTTGCTGTTGCTTTCTAATGTAATAGCAGCTAGCTTGGTGTAGCTTTGTTCTAATTTCGCATATTCCATAAGTAACCTAACGGCCTCAGACGCATAGCCTTTTCCGGTGAACTCATCTAAAAGCGCATAACCTAAGTCTGGAATATTAAAAAAAGGTCTTTGATACAAACCACACAATCCGATACTAGTGTTGCTGCTTGCTTCTACAACGATGTAAGCTGCGGGCGTACCAATTTGATAGGGAATAAGATAAGCTTGCTCGACATGCTCCTCAGCTTGTTGTTGCGTTTTTATGCCTTTATCGCGGATGTTAGCGATAAAGCTTTTCTGGTTCAAAAGCCTGAGTAAGAAGCCCGCATCATTTAGAGTTGCTTTCCTTAAAAAGATCCGCTTTCCCGTCGCAATCGTCATTCTGCCTCCAAAAATATCATAATTAACTTCCATAGGAACTTTAGCATTTACATAAGCGAATAAAAAAGCTGGGAAACGAATTTGCCCAGCTTTTAATTACTATTGAAATACCGACAGGTTACTGTTGGAACTTGACGTTTTTATACATTTGCTCAACTGAGTCTAGCTTAGTTTGCTTAGGTAAATCTGCAAACGGCTCAGCTTGGAACTTAGCGCCACGTAATTGAATATTTAATCTAGCAGCATCGGTGTTCATTACAGTTTGCTGATAGTACGCTTTAATATCTTCTAATGTGACCACTTTAACTGCGGCGATTAACTTAGCTTCGGAGTCAAATGCCATATTTTCTTTGAACCAATCGCCTATTAACGGTTGTAGTTCTTCAGAAAGGTTTTTTGGCTCTTCGGTTAATGAGACTAACACTGCATTTTTTAACTGCTCGAATGTTGCCTCATCTAACGCAGCTAAGTCTTTAGCGTATTCATCTTTATACGCGTCAAAACGAGCTTGCATGCTTTTAGCATCTTTTACTGGTGTTTGAATATAGAAACCTAGCGCTGAATATTCGTCAATAGCAACACTCGTTGCACCAACTGCATAGGCTAGCTGCTCTTCGGTTCTCAGACGTTCAAATGCCGCCGTTCTTAAGTGCCCTTGAAGCACCATCGCCGCCGCTTTTTGCGCATAGCCTTTGATTGGGTGCACTGCAAAATCGATTACAGCAACATCAGCAACATCAATGTCTTGCTGCCATACAAGTGTCTGCTTTTGCTCTGGTTGCCAATATTTAGCACGTGCGTAATTGGTCACTTTTTGGCGTTTAGGCAGCGCATTGTCGAGCGTCTCTTTTACTGTTTGCAAATCGGCTTTATCGTAGTTGCCATAGGCAAAAACACGAACTTGATTATTCGTCAGAATTTGATTTTGCACTTTATCTAAGTCGGCCAGAGTCAAAGCTTTAGCTGCTGATATCAATGCAGAATCATCATAACTTCCTGAACGGATAAGTTTTTGATAAACACCGAAAGCTTGTCTGAATGGGAATTCTTTCTCCTGGTTTTTAATGCCACGTACATAACGATCAATGGCTTGATCAAATGCTCGTTTATTCGTTTCTACACGAACACCAGAGAGCGCATCCTTTATTAATAAAGCTTGCTTATCAGTAAAACCCGAAATATCTAGCATTATCCCATTTGCAGGAGTCAGCCCAAGATGCATACCCGCTATGCTCGCTTCCGTCATTAACTTTGCTTTATCCAAACGGTATAAATCAGCCCAAATCGACAGTGCAACCTCAGTTTTGATGTCTTTTAATGCACTTGGGTTATTGACGTAAATTTTCAGACTACCTTTAGGCTGTTGGTAGAAACGCTCACTCGCAGCATGCCAAACCGTTACGCCATCCGCATCAATAACCTTCTGAACACCCTTTTTCGCATCATCCGCAGATGTTTTCAGTGCGAAGTTTTCAGGTAACAAGGTATTTACACTAGGAAGAGCTAAATCGAAATTTGCCTCTTCTTTCCATTTATCAAAATCGCTGCGCTTTAAGTCTACAATCTGATATTCACCATCATAGAAGTGTAGTTTTGCATCAGTAGGTTCATCTTTACTGATATACCATACCCGCATTTGATCAGGTGTTAATTGCTTCAAGACGGCATTAACAGCATCAGCATCAAACTGCGCATAGTAGTAGCTCGCATTGATAGCGTGGTTCATTGGGTAATGCTGCATGCTATCCGCAAGGTTACTGACGTAACCAAATTCATCGCCTTTTTCTAAAAACCTAAATTGATTATTTAGCGACGTTTGGATTTCCTTGAAGTAACGGCTATCGACTCCTTTATCACGGATCATATCGATATAATCAAGTACCGTACCTGTAATTAACTCGCGTTGCTTTAAGCCCTCATCGGTTAACTGAATATCAATCTGTAATGTGCCGTAGTTACCATAACTATTCGGTGTCGAAAATGCACTTAACGATGAGATTAAGCCTTTATCTTTTAGTACTTGAGCAGGGCTACCCGCCATTTCATTACTTAGAAGATAGGTAATGAAATAGTTCGGTTTAACCGCAAACGCACTTGCGTTGTTTTTGATAGTGAAATCAAGCTGTAGCGTCTTAACGTCTTCATTTGGTTTATAATGGACCAGCTTTTTCCCAACGTTATCGAAGTTAAGAGATTGTTTAACCTCTGGCTTCTCGATGTTTTTATTCTTGATTGTCGTGAAATGCTTTTTCGCTTTTGCCACCATCTGCTCAATCGGCTCGTTAGAAATCATAGCTAACTTCATGATGTTCGCAGAGTAGTACTTATCATAAAAAGCAACGGTCTCTTGGTGTAGTTTGCTACCTTCTTTATCACCTAACGTTTCTAGGTTACCAATAAGAAAGCGGTTAGCTGGATGCTCTCCCATCATGTTTCGTGCAAGTTTAAATTGACCAAAAAAGTCCATTTCACGACGCATCGACCACTCTGCGTTTACTGCATTTTTTTCTTTTTCTGTGTACTCAGGGTAAAGCTTTGGAGATTTAAAGAAGTCGGAAAATCTGTCTAATGCCTCGTCATAGGCATCGTTGTTCACTTTGAACATATAATTAGTAATATCCAGCCAAGTGTAAGCATTGTGTGCCCCACCGTTTTTGGTCATGAACTCAGAATAACCTTTGCTATCCGGATATTTTTCTGTACCAAGGAATAGCATATGTTCAAGATAGTGCGCCATCCCTTGCTGAGACATAGGATCGTGTAGTAGACCAACGCCAACACTCAGCGCTGCCGCTGACTTCGATACAGAAGGATCTGATACCAAAATGACTTCAATGCCATTTTCCAAGGTTAACGTTTGATATTGTCTATCATCATTAGGACTTACAACCAGTTGCTCTGAAAGAAGATTCTCAGTCGTGTCTGAATGATTGAGTGAAGAAGTTGTACCACATCCAGTCAAAACTGCTAAGGTAAGTGTGCTAATTGCGAATAGCTTTTTCATAAAACAATCCATTATTGTGATAATTACTTTTTGGAACCAGACTATCATCGTCATTCGACTAAGCTTTTGCAATATAGAAATTTTTTGTTTTGTAACACTTCGTAAACTGAGGAACCTATGCCGACATCCATTTATTTACTGCTCGCTGCGCTATTATTACAAACTCTACTGACCTTAGTTATCATGGTCATAATGGGTAAACGTCGATTTAAAGCTGCGCGAGAGAAACAGATCCAGTTTGATCAGTTCAAAACCATGGCGCTCGACAACGCGCCTGAAGAAGTCATTCTGGCATCTAGAAACTTTACTAATCAGTTCGAAATTCCCGTGTTGTTTTTTGTGGTTTCTCTTGCCGCACTCGCAATGAAACTTGTTACGTTGTGGTTCAGCATATTCGCCCTACTGTTTGTAATTAGTCGTATTGCACATGCCTATGTTCATATCGGTAGTAATCATATTCGAACACGTTTTCGCCTCTACCTTGCAGGGTGTGCCTTCATTGTGTTGCAGTGGATCACATTACTTTTAACACTTATATAACTAAAAATAATAAAAATGCCATCCGATTTAGCTAATTGTTCTTTAATCTCTGAGCCAATTTGTTAGCATGGCGATGGCAAAAAGAACAACAGGGGCACATAGATGAAACAGGATAATGATATCTGCGATTTTGGACTTCATGCTGGAGAGCCATACTCCACGCTGCCAGCGAGCTTTTTAAACTGGATGATAGAAACAGACCATGCAAAATGTGAGTTAGCTAAGTTTGAACTGGACAGAAGAGTATCTGCGGTGGCACAAAACACCAGAAAATATAGCAATTTTGAGTGTTAGCACTATTAAAATAATTATAATGATCTAGAATACGCGCATAATTTATCAAATAGCTTCTAAATTATGCGCAACTTACTTATTCTTTCAACGGCTTTGCTATTATCAGCATGCCATTTTTCTTCTCCTAAGCAGTCGCAACAAGCAGAATACCTAACCGTATTACACACCAACGATAATCATGGTCGTTTTTGGCAAAATGAAAAAGGTGAATATGGTATGGCTGCCAGAAAAACCTTAATTGACCAATTAAAGAGTGATGCCGAAAAAGCTGGACATGCCGTTATATTGCTTTCTGGAGGCGATATAAACACGGGTGTACCAGAATCTGATTTACAGTTTGCCGAACCTGATTTTAAAGGAATGAATAAACTCGGTTACGATGCCATGGCAATTGGTAACCATGAATTTGATAACACTCGAGATGTGCTAGCGAAACAAATTGAGTGGGCAAGCTTCCCAGTACTGTCAGCAAATATTCTTGATAATACAAATCAAATGCCAGCATACGAGCCTTACACAATTATTGAGCGTGCAGGATTGACCATTGCTGTCCTTGGACTTACGACAATTGATACTGTTAAAATTGCCAATCCAAAACATGTTCATGGCCTTACTTTTATTGAGCCTTTAGCAGCCACAGAAAACTGGGTTCCTAAGATCAAAGCCAAATACCACCCAGATGTAATGATTGCTGTTACACATATGGGCCACTATCACGGTGCCAATCATGGTATCAATGCACCCGGTGATGTAACGCTTGCGCGCCGGCTTCCTAAAGGTATGCTTGATTTGATAGTCGGTGGACATTCTCAAGAACCTGTCTGTGTTGACGACAATGGTAACGAGGACACAGCTTTTGCTCCTGGCAAAACATGTAAGCCTGATAATCAAAATGGTGTTTGGATTATGCAAGCACATGAGTGGGGTAAGTATGTGGGTAAAGCCGTATTTAGGATTGATGGTGATACAAAAACCTTAATTAGCTATAACTTAATCCCTGTGAACTTAAAAAATAAAGCGGGTTCTGTGATTGGTGAAACTATTCAAGAAGATCCTCAAATGCTCGCTTTTTTAACACCTTTTCAAAAAAAAGGGCAAGCGCAAATAGCTGGTGCAGTGGGATACGTTGATAGTTTCTTAGATGGCCGTCGCAGTACAGTTAGATTTAAGCAAAGCAACCTCGCAGATCTTATCATTAACGCGCAAATGGCAGCTGTCGAAGCAGACTTTGGCATTATCAGCGGCGGCGGGATCCGAGATAGTATAGAGCAAGGTGATGTCAGCTACAAAGATGTGCTGAAAGTTCATCCATTTAAAAATCGCATTACTTATATAGACTGGAAAGCAAGCGACCTAATTAACTACTTAAACATTGTCGCCAAGTTCCCACCTGACTCTGGTGCTTACTTACAGTTCCACCATATTACGTTTGATATCAAGAACGATAAGGTAACCAATGTTCGCATAGCGGGCGAGCCATTGACTGACGGCAAGACCTACCGCATGAGTGTGAATAGTTATAATGCATCAGGTGGTGACGGTTATCCAAAGATTAATCATCTTCCAGAATATACCGCTACCGACCTAACTGATGCACAGGTCCTCAAAGATTACTTCCAAAAGAAGAGCCCTATAAAGGCCGTGGATTTATAAAAAGACACCTCATATAAAGCGGTGTGATGCACCGCTTTATATGCATTCATTCTATTTACCAATAATATCAATATCTGACTTTTTCACTCCACTCAGTCCGTAACTATGTAATTTAGAACGAGACCCTTCGCCATGTGCTTTCGGCGGATAAAACAACACCTTTTTTTCTGGACAAGCGTCTAATACCTCATCTAGCGCAGCTCTAATTTCACTTAATGTTTTTTCTAAACTATTAGTAAAGTTGGGCCGTTTTCTAATGGTATGCCCAAGCTCAACTAAACGGTAAAAGTATTTATCAGCGAGATCCAACAACTCCTTCGGCATCTCTTTGTTTTGATTGAGAACAGTATCGGGATTTACATCGCAAAACTCAACAAGCGCTAAATAGAAGCATAATGGTTTGTTGGCAAGCTGGACACTTACTAGTTTGTCTCTATTCGTCGTTACTGTTTTTGAATACAAATCAATAACAAGCTTAAATTCCGGTAACTTTTCTAGCGCTTGGTTTGAACTTACCTTCGCTTCAATACCTTTTCTTCTCACCCAGTTGAACACTGCAACGCCGATAAACGCCATAATCAGTGGAAAAATATAGGCTGATTTAGGTTTAGTATCATCTAATGAGACCGCGACATAGAAGTTTCTGTGTGGCGCTGATAATGTTAGTACTTCACTTTTTTCACCCTGTCCTGCTCCAGATGTATTAATGTCAAGAACAGTTAAACGGGCATCTTGGGCGTCTAACACTGTATTGAGTGAGTTTATATATTCTCTTAACTCAGTTTCATTACCTGCATAATGTAAAAAAGGATCTGCGACAGGTAAACGATTCATATCAATAGCAACACGAAGCGCAACCGCTTCTTTTTGTTGCTTCAAAACCCGCTTAGTTTCAATACTTTGAGAAATGTAGAAAATGCCGCTAAATAACAGTGCCAAAGCAATAAAAACGGATATATTACGCTGGCTAACTTCCATCTTCTTCTCCGATAAAGCCATAAGGAAAGGCTTCACATTGCCAGTATCTATCTACCTTATCAAAGTAACTAGATGTTCTTAATTGAGCCACCTGGTTAATAATTCCCTGCATTGCACAAGCTAAGTCAGTGTTATTGTTGTTCATTTTTAAATACCATTTACTGCCACTAATATTATTTGCAATTGGCGTAATGTAATTCTTCGAAAACCGCTGCTCATCTTCTTCGGACCAATAAGAAGCTATAATATCAACTTCGCCAGCAGCCAACCGATCGCGGAGCGCTTGATGCGAGCTTAAATAGGTAATATCGAGCGCATTGATATCGATATCTAACTCTTTAAACGCACTTTTTGGTAATATGTGGCCAGAGCGACTTGTTGGATAGTCAAGCAAACCTATTTTTTTATCTAAGAAATACGATTTAGATAGTTTAGGTTTTTCTGTGTTTGAGATAAAAAAGGCGGAATAAGCCGGATAACCGATAACAGGCTTATAACTATGCGTTGATTCGGCCATCAAAGCCGACATGATGTTGTCTTTCGTTAAAATAAGATCGGCGATCCCCTTTGCAAGAAACTCTATTTGCTCAGCGAGACTTCCGCCCCAATACACTTTCACTTGCCCATATTGCCTAGTGACCACTTCATCTTCACACGCTCTAACTAATACGTCTAACGCGAGACTTTTAATCGGAACATGTATTTTTAACGTGTTGATATTAGACACGGAACGTGTTTTGCAGGTATTTGAATACTGGACGACGGGATCAAGAGTTAGAGGCTTTGCCGATATTAACCGAGCCCCTAAAATCCAGCACAATAATGCGCTTATAAACAACAAAGATACAATTGTTGATTTACTAGTCAAAATGTTACTATATATCACTAATTGGAATAACCTATCCTTTCTTAACCGCTATTAGATCAATTTTCTTTACTCATTGCAATAGGTAATTTTACCAATAACTCATAAACACATGAATTTATTACTTTATTGACAAGAAATTATGAATCTTATTGAGTCCTTTTATTTTGTTGAAAAATACGGACAATTGGCCTCACTTTTCGGTTGGGAAGATTGTTCCCTTTTCTACAAGAGATACAAATGTTACGTAAAAGCTTGTCATTACTTTTCGCTGTAGGGATGACTATAACGACGTCAAGTGCACACGCCTGGGGTCAAAATGGTCATAGGATCATTGGCGAATTGGCTGAGGCACATTTAACCGAGCAGACTCGCGTTGCGATTCAACCTTTATTAGAAGGTGACTCTCTGGCTGAAATTTCAACTTGGGCTGATGAGATGCGTTCGGATCCAAGCACGTTTTGGCGTAAACAATCTTCGAAGTGGCATTACATCAACATCGACAACCCAAAAGCAATGCATGAGCACGTTCATGCTGATTTGAATGACAAAGAGAAAGTAAAACACATCCTAGATGGCATCTACTATTCCATCAATACGCTAAAATCAGAATCTAAATCAATTGATGAAAAGCGTTTTGCATTCCGTTTCCTAGTTCACCTTGTAGGTGACAGCCATCAACCGTTTCACGCAGGTCGCGGCAAAGACCGTGGCGGTAACATGATTAAAGTAAAGTTTTTTGGCAGTGATTCAAACTTACACAGCACTTGGGACACCAAATTAATCGAAAATGAGAATCTTTCATTTACCGAGTTTACACGTTTTATTCAAACCACAAATAATGAAATAATTGCTGAATACTTAGACAGCTCGCCAGCAGATTGGTTGCTTGAGTCAAATAATATTGCTGAAAAAGTTTATAACAGCAATGAAACTGAAATAAGTTACGGTTACATTTATAAATATATGCCAACAATTAAATTTAGGCTGCAACAAGGTGGCATTAGATTAGCTGGCCTATTAAACCAAATTTATGATCCTAATTCTAAACCGCTGGTTTCATCATTGAAGTCAGCAAATAAAATAACAGTTAACCATTAGTTTAAAATAACCTACTAACACGGGAAACAACATAATGAAAATCCAACTTCGCAAAAATGCACTTACGCTTGCTATCGCTGCAAGTTTAGGCATGAGTGGCATGGCGGTTGCGGCAGATACATCTTCGTCTATTAAAGGACAGATTGTAGGACCTCAAGGTAATCCAGCTGCAGACACTAAGATTATCATCGTTCACGAACCGACAGGTACACGCCGCGTTGTTACAACGAATGACACTGGTACGTACAACGCATCAGGTCTTCGCGTTGGTGGTCCATATACCATCACTATCGACTCAAACAAATTCCGTGACGCTGAGCTGCGTAACGTTTACCTATCACTAGGTGAAGCACAAAAGATCGACCAGCAGCTAAGCGAATTGCAAATGGAGTCTATCGTAGTTACTGGTACTCCAGTACTATTTAACTCCTCTGCAAACGACACTTATTACGGTGCAGATGCAATCAAGAGCACACCTAGTATCAATCGTGATATTAAAGACGTAGTAAGAAATAACCCGCTAGTTGTTATCCAACCTGGTAGCGACAGCTCAATGACAATCGCAGGCTCAAACCCGCGTACAAACTCTATTACTGTTGATGGTATTCCGCTAAACGATGACTTCGGTCTTAACTCTGGTGGTTACCCAACACAACGTAACCCATTCCCTCTAGACGCACTTGACCAAGTAACCGTTCAAGTAGCACCAACAAATGCTAAATCAAGCGGCTTTACTGGCGGTAACGTTGACGCGGTATTTAAGTCTGGTACTAACGAAATCACCGGTAGCGTTTTCTATGAGAAAATGACTGACAGCTGGGCTGGTACTCCAAAAAACAATGGTAAAGAAGTTCCACTAGAGTTTGAAGAAGAGAACTATGGTTTCTCAATCGGTGCGCCTCTTATCGAAAACAAACTATTCTTCTTCGGTGCTTACGAAAAGTATGAATCTCCTCAGTCAATTGAGTGGGGCCCTGCAGGTTCTGGTATTGGCGCTAACGAGACAAAAATCACACAAAACGACTTAGCTGCAGTACGCAAAATTGCTTCTGAAGTATATGGTGTTGATAACATCGGTGGTGCAGACACCCAACCACAACTAGAAGATGAAAAATATATCATCAAACTAGATTGGAACATCAACGACTATCATCGTGCAAACTTTATCTACATGTTCAATGAAGGTAACCGCACAAATAACATGACTGATGATGCTGATGATCTACACCTAAGCACTTATTGGTACAATAAATCTGAGAAACTAAATAACTTCAGCTCAACGCTATACTCTGACTGGACAGATGATTTCTCAACACAAATCAGTATCACAAGCAAATCTGTTGAAACTGGTCAGATTTCACTTGATAGTGCACTTGGTTTAGGTGATATCAGCATCAGCAACATCGATGTAGATGGTGATGGTGTTACAGGTGACATCAGCTTTGGTTCAGATGCTAGCCGCCACTCAAACTCACTAGAAAACGACCTAACAACATTCAAGTTTGACGGTACTTACCTACTTGACGAACATACACTAGAGTTCGGTATCAAGTATGACATTCTAGACGTTGAAAACCTTTATCTAGATGGTTCAAAGGGTGTTATCACATTTAACAGCCTAGAAGACTTTGCTGCACGCCAAATTTCAAGATACACATACAGCAACGGTATCGGCAATAACCCTGATGCAGTTGCAGCGGCATTCAAACGTAAAGACCTTGCACTATACGTGAACGACCGTTGGGACTTCAGCGATGAACTAGCGTTTAGCTTTGGTCTTCGTTACGAGCGTTTAGGCTCTGACGACAAACCAGCGTTCAACCAAGACGTATTTGACAGAACGGGTTTTGATAACACTTATAACCTAGATGGCGCTGACATTTGGTTGCCTCGTGCAGGTTTCACTTACTACATGAACGAAGACGTCACTATCCGTGGTAGCGTAGGTCGTTATGCAGGTGGTAACCCTAACGTTTGGATCTCAAACTCTTACTCAAACGATGGCTTCAGTCGTCAAAACTTCTCTGCTAGTGATGTTACTGCTCCAGCAAATATCCTAAATACTATTCCGCCAGAAGCTATCGAAGGTATTAACAATGCGAATCGTGGTTCAGTTTCGAACTTTATCGATCCTAACTTCGACATTCCATCACAATGGACTTATATGCTAAATGCGGATGTAACACTTGACATCCCAGGCCTTGGTGACGGATTCGCGTGGACTACGACTGCTATCTTCACAGATAAAGAAAATACCGCTGAATGGGTGAATGCAGCACTTCTTCAAGAAGGCGATGTAGTAGGTTCTACAGCTGATGGTGCATTACCATTCTACGATACCCGTGAACTTGAGATTATGCTAACGAACGCAGACAAAAACGGTCGTTCAATTATCTTAAGTACTGGTCTTTCTAAAACGTGGGATAATGGCTTCAAGTTTGATATGTCTTATACTCACCAAGATATCACTGAAGGTAACCCAGGTGGTTCGTCAACGGGTCGTAGTAACTACCGCTACGGTCACTTCTTAGATCACCAAGAAACACAAATCGGTACTTCTTCTTATGAAACTGAGCACCGTTTTGTCCTAAACCTTGGCTATTCAACAGAGTTCATTGAAAACTATAAAACGAATTTCAATCTATTCTTTGAACGCCGTTCAGGTTCAGCATACAGCCACCTAACAAGATGGCAAAACCTAACTGGTGGTCGCTTCTTCGATCAAGATCTAATTCAGCCTTCAGGCTTTGGTTCAACGTTCGGCGGTAACTACCTAGCTTATGTTCCAACGGCAAACGATGCAAACGTACTTCGTTACGAAGGTACAACTGAGGCAGAAGTGCTTGCTCATTATGAGAGCTTAGGTCTGTCTGGCTATGCAGGTGGCTTCGTTGACCGTAGTGCGGCTACATCGCCTTGGACTACGACTATGGATCTGTATGTTTCTCAGGAACTTCCAGGTTTCACTAAAGATCATAAAGGTGAAGTTTACTTCGTAGTGAACAACTTACTAAACCTGATTGATTCTTCAGCTGGTAAAGTTTATACGCAAGACTTTGGCACTCGTAATACGCTAAATATGGATATCGACCCTGCGACTGGTAAGTACATCATCGGCGCACCGATTACTAGCGACTATAAGTTTGAAGCAGAAGACTCAACTTACCGCATCAAGATCGGCGTACGCTACAACTTCTAATATCTAACACGTAATTAGATAATCTCCCAAAGGCCAGCGAAAGTTGGCCTTTTTTATATTTAATCCAGCTTAAGATTATTTTCTAATTAATTAACCTTTATAAATTCCTGATATTAAATATAATAGAATCAGGACAAGTCATTGCTTCTGAAGAAGCAACCATACTAAATGTTAAAATGAAAGGATTATCAATATGATAAGGGATAAATTATGTTAAAACGTAAAGCTTTTATCGGCTTTGTAGTCACGATGTTAGGCATAGCTATTGATTTTTTAATCATCTCTCTATCCAATCATTCACTAAAAAGCAGCGCATTTGAAATATCCATGCTCTACATGATCTATATGACTATAATATCATGTACAGAAAACCGTACGAGATAACATTCAGCGGTACGTTACTATATAGAGCTTGCTCTAAATGAATGAGCAAGCTCTTTTTCATCTACTGCAGACTGTAATAATTTCAGTAGTTGTACGAACTTCTCTTTCTGCTCATCGCTAAAACAACTAAGTAGCTCAGCTTCCCATGCCAATGCAAACGGCGTTAACATTTGATAAAGCACTCTCCCTTGCTCTGTCACTGCAATAGTTTTTGCACGTTTATCACTTGGACTCACTAACATCTCAATCAACTCTCGGTCTTGTAACTGCTTAATTGCTCTTGAAACGGTTGATTTATCCATGCTTGCCAGTTCGCAAATGTGCTTTGCAGTACTCCCCTCCTTCTGTATTGCGTGTGATAACACCCGCCATTGTGGCTGCGTTAACTCTCCCTTTTGTTCATAGACGTGTGCAAAGTCATTGCTCACTTTTGTTGACAGTGAAACGAGCTGATACGGCAAAAATTCGTTTATATTCAGCAGCTTTTCATTATTTTTAGACATTATTTCACACTCCCAACTGTCACTATTACTTTACAGAGCGACTAGATGACAAATATTGAAAATACTCTCACATGAGAGTATCTTACTATAAAACACAAAGGAGTCGAGACACATGAGCCAAGAACTTCAATATTTAACTGGATTTGGTAATCAATTTGAAAGTGAAGCACTGCCGGGCGCTTTACCTATTGGTCAATTTTCACCGCAAAAAGTAAAATACGATCTTTATGCAGAGCAATATAACACCACCGCTTTTACAGCGCCTCGTGCTGATAATCGTCGAAATTGGTTCTACCGTATTCGCCCTTCTGTTTTACAAGGTGAATATGAAGCGATGGATAATGGCCTATTGCGCACGGCACCAATAACTGAAGCCGTTCCCCCCCCTTCCATGTTGCGCTGGAACCCTATCGATATACCACAAGAAAAAACAGACTTTATCGATGGCTTAGTGACGATGGCAGCTAACGGCAGTGCCAATGGCCAAAGCGGGATTGGTATTCATGTTTACGTTGCTAACGCATCAATGGAAGGTCGTTATTTCTATAATGCGGATGGCGAGTTGTTATTCGTCCCACAGCAAGGTGAACTCATTTTACACACTGAGTGTGGAAAACTCGCAATTAAACCAGGTGAGATTGCCGTTATCCCTCGTGGTATCAAATTCAGTGTAGAGCTTTTAAGCGATACGGCGCGTGGTTATATTTGTGAAAACTACGGACACCCTTATATTTTGCCTGAGCGAGGCCCTGTTGGTGCGAATGGCTATACCAACGAACGTGACTTTCAATACCCCGTTGCCGCCTTTGAGGACAAAGAAGGCGATTTTGAACTCGTTGCAAAGTTTAATGGTAATCTGTTCCGCTCTGAGATTGGCCACTCACCGCTTGATGTGGTTGCATGGACAGGTAATAGCGCCCCATACAAATATGATTTAGCGCGATTTAATGTAATGAACACCGTAAGCTTTGACCACCCAGATCCGTCAATCTTTACCGTACTTACTTCTCCATCAGGCACACCTGGTGTTGCAAACGTAGACTTTGTGATCTTCCCACCGCGCTGGATGGTGGCAGAAAATACATTCCGTCCGCCTTATTATCACCGTAATATCATGAGTGAGTTTATGGGCTTAATCGAAGGGGTATACGACGCCAAAGAACATGGTTTTGTGCCCGGTGGCATGAGTCTACACAACTGTATGTCTCCTCATGGGCCAGAAGCTGATGTATTTGAAAAGGCGAGTAATGCAGAGCTTGCACCGCAGCGCTATGAAAACACACTCGCGTTTATGTTTGAGTCACGTTACATTATCTCTCCAACTAAGTATGCTTTAGAAGGCAAAGCGCGTCAGCCTAACTATGCTGATTGCTGGAAAGGCATTAAAAAGTACTTTAAAGGAGCATAAAGATTATGTTGAAACTCTATACTTATTTTCGCTCATCTGCAGCCTATCGTGTGCGTATTGCTTTAAACCTTAAAGGATTAGACCACGAGTTAGTCCCAGTAAACTTGCTTAAATCGGAGCAAAGCGGCGAGGCATATTTAAGTAAAAACGGTCAAGGGTTACTACCGGCTCTGGAAACTGAGCATGGCGTTCTTGCACAATCTTTAGCGATATTGGAGTGGCTAGAAGAAACCCAAACTGGCCAAGCATTGCTACCACAAGATCCTTGGCAAAAAGCGCAGGTAAGAAACTTTTGCTACGCCATAGCCTGTGATATCCACCCTATCGATAACCTGCGTGTGCTTAAATATCTATCAAGTGAGCTAGGCGCATCTGATGAACAAAAAAATGAGTGGTATCGCCACTGGGTTATCGAAGGCTTTAAAAAGCTAGAGCCTATGATTGGCGACGGTCAATTTTGCTTTGGCACGGAGCCCACACTCGCGGATGTTTGTTTAGTACCACAAGTATTTAATGCACTGCGCTTTAAAGTAGATATGACTGCATTTCCTAAGATCAGTCGAGTGTACGAATATTGTAATACGCTTGATGCGTTTTCTGATGCGGCGCCTGACAATCAATTAGACGCACAATAAGGCAAGTAAGCGATAAGCCAATTAAAAAGAGTGATATGCTAAGCGTATCACTCTTTCAATCAAACGAGCGTTTGTTATTTCAGTGCGCTATAGACATGATCAAAATGGCCAATAAGGTCGTGACCAAGATCAGTCAAATAACCCCCATCTGGGCTGTCAATGACCCCTTTTTCAAATAGTCGCATCGCTGCACCTTGTATACCTTCAGGCGCACTGCTATGAATTTTTATCCCCTGATGCAAACTATGTCTTGGAAATCTAGCTAGTAAGGTCAACTCATCCAACAATTTTTGGTCTAATGCCATTGTCATTTTTCCTTATTCTTCTATAGTCATTTAACACTCTAGTTCAAAAAACCAAATTTGATGAAGTTTTTAATTTGTTTAATCGCTGTTAATTTGATCTCACTGCCTATTTTGGCTACAACGCCCACTGATTTGAGGTTATATGGAGAAATACCAAAGCAAGTCTGTTGGTATGAAGGAAAGTCATATAGCGAAGGCGCACTATTGCTACAGTTTGACATGCTGTTTGTCTGTGCAACGAAAAAGTATAACGAAGACAATGGCAAACTTGTGTGGGTAAAGGCTGATGCGTCTGGTGCACCAATTAGACCTGAAATTTCGGATAAAATTAGGGTAAACTAGGCGTAATATCTAAAGTTATATAGAAGTAGAAGATGACGACCCAAGCAAATAACCCCCTTCACGGTATCAAGTTAGAAGAAATTATTGTAAAACTTGAACAGCAGCTAGGCTGGAAAGAAATGGCAGCCGCCGTAGATATAAACTGCTTCAAAGATAATCCAAGCGTTAAATCTAGTCTCAAGTTTTTGCGTCGCACACCTTGGGCAAGAACCAAAGTGGAGCAACTGTATCTAGATACCTTCCACGGCTTTCAGTGGCCAGATATAAAAAAATAACCCGTTTTCTCTAAGTTTATTTGGCTACATAAAGCACGTTGTAAGTTTCCTGAAGCTTATCAAGAATGTGCTTGGGAACATTTTTATTACAGGCTAGATAAAGAGACGTATTAAACTGATCTAATGTATATACCGGCTCAAGTAATTGAGCCGTTTGCTCTTTTGCACTTCGAAACCTAAACTGGGCATCACTTAATATCACCAAATCAACAAAGTCTTTGCGCGTCTTGAGTAGCTCAAAAACCTTATCAAAAGAATTAATCAGGATCAGCTGCTTCCCTTCTTGAAAACCATGTTCCATTAAAAATTGGTGGCTAAAATTATCTCGGATCACCGCTGTTCGATAAGCTTGCGCATCTTCTAGTTTATTCAGCTTGATTTTGCTTTCACGTAGCGCATAAAAAGAGGTGGTAAAAGTGTCAATGGGAAATACCCAAGTAAACTCATTTTCGCGGATGGTATTTCTGGCTGTTGAAAACACACAGGTATCTTCTTTTCTTAATGCAGCATTATAGGCTGCAGGCCATGAAAGTACGTTGATGGTGTAATCAATGCCAGAGTCATCAAGCACCGCCCTGACTTTATCCGCTGAACGCCCAATTAGTTCTCCTTTTTCATTAAGGTATTGGAAATCAGGAAAGTTCTCAGTGACTATATTTAGCGTATAGGCAAGCGCACTGAAACTCATCAGCAAAATACAAAGACCAAAAGAGCGCGCACCCTTCATGAAACTCTCCCCATAGCTACTTGAATAATATAGTCTTAACTTAAAGGTTGAGCAATTTTTAAAGAGATAGAATGGCTTCTTGTAGATGGGAGTTATGGCTAATTTATCGAAGTGAATGAGTGATAGACAAGGATCCCCCCGCCTATCACAGAGTTAATAGTTACTTTAGCTATTGTTGATAGCATCGATTAGAAATGCACTCAGCTTAGCACCTTCTTTAAGCGTGGTTTCTGAGCTCGTTTGTCCAACAAGAGAGCTATCGGTAAATGGGGCAATTTCCATCATGTCTGCACCTGTGATTTTAAACTCACCACGCAGCGCTTGTAGAATTAACATCGCTTCATCTGGAGTCATACCGCCAGCCTCTGGAGTACCCGTTGCAGAAGCAAACTCTTCATCAAGTGCGTCAATGTCAAAGCTAACATAAAGCTCTTCAACACCGTCAGCCTTTAGCTGTGCAATAACTTCATCTACAATCGCTTGTGCACCACGCTCTCTGATCTCATGAGCCCAATGCTGCTTAACACCGAATGTAGACTCCCAATGAGACTTAGGTTTGCCACTCGAGCGGATCCCAAATTGTACTAAGTGATGGGGTGCAGGTAAAAACTCTAGGATATGCGTACACCAAGAGCCAAAGCATAAATCGATACCTAAGCGCTCAACAAGTAAATCTGTGTGAGCATCAAAATGGATAATCGCTGTTTTTACACCACGAGCACGCTTTGCTTTAAGATACGCTTTTGTTAACGGGTAGCTGATTGAGTGATCACCACCAATGCCAAACACGCCTTTATCGGGGTAATTTTCGTAAAAGCCATCACACACATCTTCTGTAATAGATAATGGTGAGACGTAATACTCACTCTCAGGGTCAGCATAAAGTGCCTTTTGACAATTACTGATCGTGCTCTCGTTTAAATATTTGTCGTGTAGTAAATGTGGAATAACACGCACATCGCCAAGGTCAAACGCACTCGTTTTCGGCTGTTGCTCTATTAATGTCGAACGCAAAAATAGTGGACCCCAGTTAGCGCCGCGTAAAATACCACCGCCACAATCTGAACTGATCCCAAGAATTGCCGCTTTATGTTCACTTTCGCCCAATTTTTCCAGTGAGGCTTTCCATAAAGTGTCGACACCTTCTGTTTGCCCATATAGCTTTTGTCTTAGCGCGTCTTTTCTTTCTTTCGCTGTGTTTACTGTAAACACACCATCTCCCGGTGGGCATAAACAGTGCTCAAGTTTTTTATGGAATTGTTTTTTGCTCTCAGACATCGCTATCCCCTCTTATATGCATAATCATGCGACCCAGAAAAATCTCCACTATTGCGCTTTATATTTTGCGTCACACTCAAAATACGATTGGCTTATAATGAGTAAAAACGATAAATTAAAAATAAAAAAACTTATAAATCAAAAGGTTTTCTTGATTTCTAAATTCGTTTTCGGAAGACATTGACTGTTCGTTAGGTCGTTGTTGCAGCACATATAACAGGTTCAAATAGGAAGTCAACCGCAGTACCAACAATGCGCGTTGAGGCTGCGGTTGTTTATTCATAGAGGGTGTTTAGTTATTCGTAGTGACGTGGCACTTTTGTTTTAATTACAGCGATATAGCCATGCCAACTTGCGTACGCAAGTAGCGGCATAATAACGATAAAGCCAGCCGTTCCAGTTGCAAACCCAAGCATCACCAGAAGCACTAAGATCCCACACCACACCACCATAGCGCCGACATTTTCCTTCACCGCATGCATTGAGCTTATTACAGCAGTCATAATATCCACTCGGCGCTCCATCATTATTTGCGGGGTAAACGCTGAGATCGCAAATACACACACCAATAAAATGCCCCCCACTATAGAGCCGAGTGCTAAAAATGCCGAAAGTTGTTCAAACGTTGGATTCGGAACATTTGGATATAATGCATGGATAAGTGCAGCTAGGCGCATCCAAACAATCATAATGACCATCAGTAACACTGCAAACCCCCACTCGCCAGCCGGATTACGGAACATTGACTTAAGGCTGTGTGATAATGTTGGTTTATGGCCCTTTTCCAACTCCCACGCGACATCATACAAGCCAGCAGCGAAAGCAGGCCCAATAAGCGCAAAGGCGACAGCGGCAGGCAGAATTACCAAGTGAGTACCTGATTGGTACACCAACCACATGATAAAAGCAGGTATAAGGGTAAAAATAAGTCCATACACTAGGCTAAGTAATGGCGCATTCGCAATATCTTTAAACGCTAATGCGAGCCAGTGAAACGGCGCCATGGTTGGGACTTTGTTGCACTCAAAGCAACGCGCAAATTCGTTATCTTTATTTATAGAATGTGTAGCAGGCATAACCATTCCTCATTGTTGCTCTCATGTTAAGGTTTAGTGGAACATCGACAATCCTGCAAGCTATCCCGAGCTATAATAGCAACTACATTAATTCTCTAACCAATTTGAAGGGCAAAATATCATATAAGCTTCGTTAAAAATTTCTCATTAAGAACAACTAAATAGCAAAATTTTTGCCTTGCCTATATGGATTTAGGTACCTTATGTTGTGATTGATTAGCGGTAGCAGCACGCAAGAGCGGTACTACAAATGCAACTTCCCCACTTAAAAATAATTTACTTACTTCGGTTGCTATAATTTAAACACGTCACGCTTAAATAGGACATCTGTCCTGTACTTGATAGGCATTAACTATAAACATTACGCTTTAATTATAACTAAGGTTTACTATGGAAAAGGTATTTCACTTAGGTCTTACGAAAGCCGACCTACAAGGCGCTTCACTGGCAATTGTTCCGGGTGATCCCGAGCGCTCAAAACGCATCTCCGAATATCTCGATTCTCCTGTCTGCTTAGCACAAACTCGCGAATTTCATATTTACCTTGGCTTTTTAAATAAAAGTCCTGTGGTAATTTGCTCAACAGGTATAGGCGGCCCATCAACGTCAATCGCAGTTGAAGAATTAGCACAGCTTGGTATCACTACCTTTTTACGCATAGGTACGACTGGCGCTATTCAACCACATATCAATGAAGGTGATATTTTGGTGAGCACGGCATCAGTGCGTTTAGATGGCGCTAGCCAGCATTTTGCGCCTATCGAGTTTCCTGCGGTTTCTGATTTCCACACCACTTCAGCGATGGTACAAGCCTGTGAATCGTTGGGCATTACTCACCACGTTGGGATCACTGCGTCTAGCGATACTTTCTACCCTGGGCAAGAACGTTACGACACATACTCAGGCTACGTCAGAAAGGCGTATCAAGGTTCGTGTGCAGAATGGCAAAAGCTTAATGTGATGAACTATGAGATGGAATCTGCGACATTATTTACCATGTGTGCAGCACTTGGATTGAAGGCAGCTTGTCTTGCGGGCGTCTTGGTAAACAGAACACGCCAAGAAATCCCCAATGTCGACCATCAAGCCGTTGAAAAGAAAGCCGTCACTGCAGTATTAAAAGCTGCTGAGCTATTACTTTCGAAATAATAGCGCTAAGCGTAGAGATTGAGTGATTACTCAATCTCTATGTGTGTAAGCAAATGCTCAGCATTGTATGCTTTTAAAACTGCTAAGCTTACTTGCAACTGGTTAGCACAGCCCTGTTTTTCTAGCAGAGTGATCCCTACTACATTGACCTCAGATAATACTTTACCCGACATCGCTAATTGACTTAGTGCACTTTGTAATGGCGATAAGCTTGGATTATAAGCCGCATTTTCAGCATAGCGCCCATAAAAGCACTCGCCAGTGTCTAGTCTAATTTCCACTGCACTTTGATTGTGTGTGTAGGGGCAATAAGCGCGCAGATAATGCCGATAAAGCGCCGCACTGATTGATGCAGGCGATGTTTCATGAGCAGCAAGATGTTGCGCTTGAGAAAAGAGTTTTTCACTGTTGCCCAGATCGTCCGGACCAAACGAAGTCGGCAACAAATCACACAACGAGGTTTTCCCTGTCGGCAATAAAATTTCAAGCTCCTTTGCGGTGCTTAGCTCATTCATAAATTGGCGACAAAATCCGCAGGGCGCGGCATTGATCGTCATTTTAGAGATTTCAGTTGCGCCATTTAACCACGCATTGTTAATTGCCGCTTGCTCAGCATGAACAACCAAAGAAAGCGCCTGATGCGAAAATTCTAAATTTGCGCCTAAAAACGCTTGTTGAGATTTATCATCCCAAGCAATGGCACCAACATAAAATTGTGAAATAGGAGGCGTAGCAAACTCAGCCGCAACGTCAAGTAAAGCAGCCTCAAGCTCAGATCGAGATAAGTGAAAGCGGTTTTGATATTGTACTAGCTGGGAATAACTAAATATTCCACGATGGGCAATGGCGTATTGCGTTAACGCACTTTTTATTGATGGTTCTATCTTTGCCATATTGTTGTCATGTTTATCTATGGCAGGATAGTTTACGCAAGAGTTACAGCCGACTCAACCATTCTCTTGCAGATTTAAAACACTCAAAGTTTTCAGCGCTGATATTAAAACGCTTAATTTTTTGTAGAAAAAGGTCATGCATATAACCTTCAAAACCAACGACGCGCGCGATGTGTAGATTGCCAATATTATGCGCAACTTTTGGCATTATGTTCACAATATCAATCGCCGCAAAGCGGTGTTCAAGTTCACTCACATCCACTAATACTTTGCTACTATTATGCTTTTTTGCATATAGATTGGCTTTCTCGTATGTCGAGACCACATCGTTTGCATTCGCAATGCCTCTGATCTTCATCATAATCAGATCATTACACTCATCAAATGTGACGCTAGTAGAAATTTTGTGCATGTATCGTAGACCCATCAACCGACAATTCTTGAATAAAACAAATAAAACGACTGGTTAAACCAGCCGCGCATTTTAAATCAATGAGAATTACTGTCAATAAATATACTAATAAAAAACCAATCAAAATAAAAAAACCAATCCATTGGGATTGGTTTTGTAGCTGTTATGCTTATAAATGTAAAATTTTACAAAAATAGATTATTCAAATTGTTGCACTAACCCGTGTTGCGCATTCCCGCCGCGATCCCTGTCATCGTGATCATAAGTGCCAGTTCCAAATCGTGATTGGTTTCTTCACGCACACGCTTTAACAGTTCTATTTGTAACAAGTTTAGAGGATCGGTATACGGGTTTCTCAGCCCAATTGATTCTTTGATCCAAGGTTGCTGTGACAACAACGATGACTCTGGCGCAAGGCCGCGAATAAGCTCGATGGCCTGTTGCAAGTTGTCTCTTAACTCATCCCCTAGGCCTATATACTCGTCACTAACTAAACTTGCATCATACATCTCGCTGAGCCAAAGGTCGGCTTTACAGAATACCATTTCGAGCATTTCTAAACGGGTTCTAAAAAATGGCCACTTTGCGCTCATTTCTTGCAGCATGTCTTTACCAAACGTTTCTACGGCAGCTTCAAGACCTTCTTTTGCCCCCAGCCAAGCAGGCAACATCAAGCGATTTTGACTCCATGCGAAAATCCATGGAATAGCCCTCAAACTCTCTACTCCGCCGTTTGGATTACGTTTAGAAGGCCTCGAGCCTAGCGGTAATTTAGACAGCTCTTGTTCTGGCGTTGCCATTCTAAAGTAAGGAACAAACTCAGGATTCTCTCGAACAATACTGCGATACTTTTTACAGGAAGCTTCACTAATCGTCACCATTACCTCTACCCATTTCGGTTCGGGTCGAGGGGGCGGCAACAAATTACTTTGTAAAATCGCACTGGTATAAATAGATAGACTTTGCATCGCGACTTTGGGTAAACCAAATTTAAAGCGGATCATTTCGCCTTGCTCGGTTACTCGCAAGCCACTTTTTAGCGAGCCTGGAGGCTGAGATCTTAGCGCTTGTGCTGCAGGCGCACCTCCACGACCAATCGTGCCTCCACGGCCATGGAAAAGCACCAGCTCGATCCCCTTCGCATCGGCAAGATTAACCAGCTTTTCCATTGCATCATACTGCGCCCATCCTGCCGCCATCATTCCTGCGTCTTTTGCTGAGTCGGAATAGCCGATCATGACATATTGCTTGGCACCAATCGTGCCTTTATACCAAGTGTTCTCAAATAACCCGCTGATCACTGATTGCGCATTGTTTAAATCATCCAGTGTTTCAAATAGCGGGGCTACCGGTAAGTTGAATTTACACCCGCTTTCTTGGAGTAATAAATGCACGGCAAGAATATCAGAGGCACTTTGCGCCATCGAGATAATGTAAATGCCGAGTGCGTTTTGGTCTTGATCCGCAATCGTTGCAAATGTCTCTAGCACCTCTTGGACATTGGAAGAAGGTTGCCAATGACGTGGCAGTAACGGTCGTCTCGAGCTTAGCTCGGTTAATAAGAAAGCTTGCTTGTCTGCTTCTTGCCACTGAGCATAATCACCAAGACCCAAATAGCGTGTTAATTCAGAAAACACTTCGGTATGTCTGGCGGAATCTTGGCGAATATCTAACTTACATAAAGACACGCCAAAACAGTCAATTCGTCTTAATACATCCAACAACAAACCGTCGGCAATATTAGCCATGCGACAATCAACCAGCGAGCGATAACACGCCTCTAGTGGCTCTCTTATCTGTGATACCTGTTTAATCTTGTCCTGATAATGAGAGGGCGTGCCTTTGATTTTATTTTCCAATGCTGCAATGGTTTCTTCTACCTCGGCGCGTACTTGCTTTAATACATAACGATAAGGTTCATTGCTACCGTCCGCTCGCGCTCTAAAGCTTGCGGATGCATTACTCATAGAAAGTTCTGCACCCAAGATTTCTAGATCGCGACGATATAAGTCAAGCGCCATCCAGCGGCCGTGATCAAGCACAGATTGCGTCACATGAGAAGTAACAAACGGGTTGCCGTCTCTATCGCCACCCATCCAAGAAGTGAGCTGGATAGGACTAAAATTGGCTGGTAGTTGTAAGTTTAATCGCGTTTTCACTTGGGCGTTGAAATACCGAACAAACTTAGGCACGGCTTCCCAAAGACTATTTTCGATAACCGCGAACCCCCACTTTGCTTCATCCAGTGGCGTAGGTCGCTTTTCTCTAATATCGCTAGTGTGCCACGCTTGTGAGATCAACTGCTCAATGCGGTCAATGACCTCATCGTAGACAGGATCCTCACCTGAAGTCACCTCAAGCACTTTTAAACACTCACTCAGCTCGACGTGTTTATTGATGATGGTTCTGCGTGTTACTTCAGTCGGGTGAGCGGTTAGCACCAAATCGATTTTTAGTTTGCTTATTACATCTGCTACTTCATTGAGTGTCAGCGCGCCAGCATCGACTTTACTTTGCAATTCATCAAGCGCCTTATCGACTTCGATCATCACGCCGTCTGGAGAGCCTGACTTTGAAATGGTGTGGAATTGTTCTGCGACATTCGCCAGGTTTAAGAAATGATTAAATGAGCGAGCAACGGGAAGTAGCGCTTCATCGCTTAGGCTACGTAAGGTGTCAATCAGCGCTTGCCTATCTGAATCATTACCGCTCCGCGAGGATTTTGCTAGGTGCCTAATTTCTTCAACTTTATCTAGCGTCTCTTGACCCTGCGCTTGTTGAATAATTTGCCCTAACATCTGCCCCAAAAGGTTCACATTACTACGTAGGCTTGCGTATTGCTCAGTCATACAATCTCCTTGATGAAAAGATACTCGAACTCCACTATACCGAGAATAAATTGATTTGCGAACGATCTATTTTCAAGACGTTAACGTAATAACATGACAAAGATAAGTATTATTCGAGTGAGCGAATGATTGTATTTTACGATGGTAACTGTCCGCTGTGTGTAGGGGAAATGAATGAACTTAAACGTTTCGATCAACACAATAAAATTGATTTAGTGAACATTCACGATAATCGTTTCTCTACCGAGTTTCCTGAGATAGAGCATGAAGCGGCTATGGCTAAACTCCACGGTTATGATAACCAAGGCAAGCTCATTTTAGGACTAGATGTTACCGCAGCGGCTTGGGGTCAAGTTGGCAAACATCGCTGGATCAAATTATTAAGATTACCAATCATCCGAACAATTGCAGACGGCGTTTATCTGTTTTTTGCAAGGCACAGAATGAAAATTTCTAAACTTCTGTACCCAAATCAATGCGGTATGCAAAATAGTGGAGACTGCAATCGTGACTAACCTCGCCATTATAGTGATTGGTGCAAGTTCAGCGATTGCCCAGGCCTTTGTAAAAGCACAAACCGAACAAAGTCCCGACGTCAATGTGATCACGGTGTCTAGGCAAGCTAAAACGGCTCTACATGCCAATAACCTGCATTTTCAGTGCGATTATTCTAAAGCACAAATTCAACAAGTTGCGAGCCGTATTTTCGAGTTGGGCTTAACGGTAAAGAGCGTCACTATTTTTAATGGCTTACTCCATGACGAGTTTGATAAATTCCCGGAGAAAAAGCTTGAGGACATTGATGTTGAACACAGTATTGCGCTGTTTAATATCAATACCATGATCCCCATGCTTTGGTTGCAAGCTTTATTGCCAGCCATAAAAGGTAAGCAGCCATGCATAGTCACGGCACTCTCTGCCCGGGTTGGAAGCATCAGTGACAACCGGATGGGCGGCTGGTACAGCTATCGCAGTTCAAAGTCTGCGCTTAATATGATGTTTAAAACTGCAGCAGTCGAGCTTGCGCGTCGAGCAAAAAACATTAAGCTCATTTTGTTCCATCCAGGCACTACTGACACGCCACTTTCAAAACCCTTTCAAGCCAATGTCCCAGACGAAAAACTCTTCACGCCGGAATTTGTGGCACATCAACTTAGCGGGATCATCGCAAATAGCCACCCCGATGGTACGGTGAGCTATGTTGACTGGCAAAATAAATTAATTGAATGGTGAACACATCATGAAACACTTCTCAAGTGACGATATTAAAACCTTAGACGAGCGTTATCGCGCATTGATGATAAATTCGCTGTCGGGTTTCAAAAGCGCCAACTTAATTGGAACAGTTGATGAAACAGGTCAAGAAAATTTGTCTATCGTCAGCTCCGTTTTCCACCTCGGTGCCAACCCGGCACTCGTAGGTGTGATTTTTAGGCCTCATAGCGTACCTAGGCACACACTGGAAAACATCTTAGCGACTGAAAAATACACCATTAATCAAGTCAATGTTCAAATTTATATGGCAGCTCATCAAACCTCAGCCAGATATGAAAAGAGTCAATCTGAATTTGAGGAAACGGGGTTAACCGCCGAGTATTTAAATGCTTTTCCAGCTCCTTTCGTCAAGGAAAGCAGACTAAAATACGGGCTTACACTCAAAGATCACCAAACCATCAAGCTCAACGATACCGAGCTGGTAATAGGCGAAATTGAGACGCTTCACGTTGAAGAAAGCGCTTTGCTCGAAGACGGCTATATTGATATCGAGGCACTAGATAGTATTGCAATTTCCAGTTTAGACGGCTATCACAGTACCAAACGTATTAATCGTTTGGAGTATGCAAAACCAAACAAGCCAACCAGAATTAAGCTACTTGGCTAGGTATCTTTACAACGATTCCAAGAGCTCGAGTAACTCTTCGAGCTCTTCTTTAAAGTGTTTCCTTTGTTTGTCGCTCATGGTGTCTTTAAGTTTAAAGGCGAGACTTGCATACTCTTTTATTCGTCTTGCTTGAATATCTAGGATGCGCTCAGGCAGCGCTGTGGGTGTAGTAACTATCGCTTGCTGCAACAGCTCAGGTGAAACCTGCTCAGTGCCGCTCAGTAACATAGCTTGTTTAAACTGGCTAAATCGCCTTTGTTCATGTGCACGCCAAACCTGACGCGCAAACTCGCCTTGCTCATAATATTCGTTAATAAGCTCCTTTTGTTTATCACTCAAATCACCAAGCCAACGCTCATAGCGGTTAAATTGATCTCCTTCCTCCCAGTCATCGTCCAACATTTCTTTTTCTATGTTGGCTATCAGCATTTCTCGCTGTTCACGGTTGAGCGAATTTAGGTGTGTTTCTAACTTGGGATATACGGCTTCAACGACGGAATACCAATAGTTTCTTGTAGTATACACCATATGCACCATGTCACTCTCTGTCATGGTTTGCCAGTGCTTCAACAGTGATTGGATATGAGATTTGTATTTTGGTAGTTCTGACTGCCGATGCCACGCAACCAAAGATTCTACATCAGCCTCCAACTTTTCCTCTTGCTCATCCGTCAGCTCAACATAATCGGAAATATAATAACTCGCTAACCATCCTAGGTTGTTGTAAGCCAATCTTTGACTACATCCAGCCAAACACAGTAAACATAGCGCCAGTGCTATTAATTTCTTCATCCCATTGCCTCAATTTTTGTTTTTATTACCTTATATTAACGCAGTATCTGCCATTTTAGATTTGTATTTTGTAAATCTGTGTTTCTGGCATTAGAATAACTAACAACATAGTTAGCATAGCTACCTTAAGGAGGTCTATGATGTTAGGCAGGATTTCAAAAGCATGTATCGCCATTGCACTATTAAGCCAAGCACCTTTGGCAACAGCTGGATTGGAAGAAGGCATAGATGCACTCAATGCAGGCAGGTTCGAAGAAGCACTACAAGAATTCAATTATTTAGCTGAAATGAACTACGCTCCGGGCATTTATCAACTCGGTGTAATGTATGAAGGCGGCTACGGTGTCGTCAAAAATCCACGTAAAGCGGCAGAGTTATTTCAACAAGCCGTTAAACTGGGTGAAGCCGACGCAATGTTTGCGCTAGCCGTCATGTATGACGAAGGTCGCGGCGTTAAAAAGGACCGCTCTAAATATGTTGAGCTAATGACCAGAGCGGCAAACAAAAACATGCCAGCTGCGCAATTTAACGTAGCGCTGATGTATGCAAACGGTGACGGTGTACCACAAAGTTACCGCCACGCACTTAACTGGTATGAAAAAGCCGCCGCAAACAACTACACCTTAGCCATGTTTAATTTAGCACTCATGTATTTTCAGGGCTTAGGAGTCGAGAAAAATATTGAACGCTCGTACGTATGGAACACGTTAGCCGAGTTTAATGGTTATGCCGAAGCCACAAAGAGCCGAGTACTCGACGAAAAACAGCTTTCCCCTTCACAAATCGAGCAAGCGAAAGAGCTCGCAAATAGTATTTACGAGCGAATTCAAGCCGGTAAATACGTGGCAGAAACACGTACAAAGTAAGTAAAGTGGTAAATAATAAAGGTCTCATGTGAGGCCCTTATTATTTTTCCTTACTAAGAGATTGAGCTAGTACCATCACACCTAGGTAAAAGTCATGCTCATTATTAACCACGTCAATCTTTTTATCATTGTTGAACCCGCTACCACTAAGGTAAACTAGCACTTCATTCATAATGAGCTGTGAAAATGAATCGCAAAAAGAAAATTTACGAAACCTTAAAGAAAAAAGACAAGCGTGCTAATGCTAAACTCCACAAAAGCAACAAACCTCGTTATATTTCAAAAGCTGAGCGTGAGAAAATCGCAGCCCAGCAAGACATTGAGGAGTTAAATAGCGAAAACAATGAACATTAATTACCCAGGTTTTATGTCAGCTTGTCATTAACTGTTTTAATTTCAATCAATCTTCCAACGTTAGATGAGGATCTCTGCTCTTAAAATGTCGTCACAGTAACGTAGCGAAAGATGAACGTTAAACGGATGCATGCCAGAGACCTAAACTAACAGCAGTACAACTGTTTTACTCTGCGATTAAACGGAATAACGGATTACTGCGTAATTCACTGCTATATGTTTGCTATCAAAGATTTTTACGGCTATCTGGCATAGCTCGGTTAAGCAGCTAAATTAATTAAAATTGAGTTGCTTGTTTGAACAGAGAAAATTCGCACTTGTTAGATGTCATTACTCCCAAGATTCCGAGTCTTTGCAAACAAGGTGGATGATGGATGCAGGGCTTGATACCCAGAATGCCTGAAATCCTTCAGGTAACGGCTCGATGTCATCGCAGCGTACGACACCAGCAGCTTTGAGATGCTCTGACGCTGCGGCAATATCATTGGTAACAATCTCGAGCCATGTTTCGGCCTGGCTTATACCAGGTACGCTGTCGAGCCAGAGATTATTAGAGCCAAACTCAAAACCAACTGATGGAGCATGCTCTGTTATTTCTTTGAGGCCGATGACATCGCGGTAAAACTGAAGGGTTGCCTCGTACTGATGAGGCGGTAGCTTCATGGCGATATTGCGACCAGCTGTAAACTTAACCTTAGTATTCATGTGAACTCCTTTCTGACTGAAACTGTAATCCTACATTGTGTTAGCCTGAATATCGGGCTGAGCCACTACTCTCTGTAGCATCAGCTTTTCTATCTATCGATATTGTGAAGTCCCATAAAAATGACTACTGATATTACAGGCTAAGTCTTATTTTTAAGTATATTGGATCTCAATATGTAATGGCGCTTTGCTCAACAAATTAACGCTACTTTTTTCTCATAAAGAGCCACTCTAAAGGCTTTGTAAGTAGCTTTGAATGGCTAAGCAACATCTTGTTGCGCCATTTAGTATTATTAGATTGGAGAATGGGCTTTTTGTGGCTAAAGGTATAAAAGCCCTCTTCGCCATGATATTGACCCATGCCAGAGTGACCTAGGCCACCAAAGGGTAAAGACTCAACAACCACATGCACTATGGTTTCGTTGATCGCTAAAGTACCCGTTGCGAGCTCCTTTGACACTTTATTCATTGCAACCTGAGATTGCGTAAACAAATAACTTGCAAGCGGTGTGGTGTCTTCTCTTATGTGGCTAATTGCATCATGTAAGTTGGATATTTTTAGTATTGGCAAAATCGTTCCAAATAACTCCTCTTGCATCACCCTCATGCTTTTGTTGACATGGGTAATGATATGCAGAGGGAGCTGACGATTGTCGCGTGCTGGCTCAGCTTGCCACACATTCGCGCCTTTATTTTTGGCATCAATAATAATGTCGTTTAAGCGCTGAAATTGCCTGTCATTAATAATTGAAGTTTGGTTTTTTACACCAACTTTTGTTTTATAGGTTTTTTCGTAGTGCTGTTTCAGCTCAGCAATAAATGCATCGTATTTTTCTTCGTGCACTAACACATAATCTGGTGCAACACAGATTTGACCTGAATTAGAGAGCTTCCCCATTAACACACTCATCGCAGCGGCGCTGATATCAGCGTCATCAAGCACTATAACCGGTGATTTCCCCCCTAACTCTAAGGTGACCGGCGTGAGATTTTTAGCCGCAGCCGCCATCACCTTTTTGCCAACTGCTGTTGAACCTGTAAATAGCAAGTGATCGAATGGCTGCTCAGTAAAAGTCGAGGCAATATCAGGTCCACCTTCAATGACGCACACTTCATTGTCCAACCCTTTAAAAATGGCTCTTATCACCGCATTCACCTTAGGAGTGAACTCGCTCAACTTGAGCATAACTTTGTTTCCAGCAGCGAGGGCAGTAATAACCGGAACAATCGCCAGCTGAATTGGATAATTCCACGGGGCTATCACGCCCACGACTCCTTTTGGCACAATCTCAATTTTTGCCTTAGATGGTAGCCAATGCGCACCGGGTGAACGATGCTGCACTTTGCTCCATTTGCGCAGGTGCTTCGCGATATAATCAATCGAATTGATGCAAGGCATGATGTCTGCAATCACGGTATCGAATCGACTCCGAGTACCAAAATCCCGATCTGCCGCCTCGACTAATTGATCTTGCCACTGCAACATACGTGATTTTATTTCAGTTAATAGACGTAAACGCTTTTCAAGCGCGGGGTAAGGATCTTGGTTAAAGCGACTTTTTAACTGAGTAAATGTGGCTATTAAAGTGCTGGTATTATCTTCAATCATTATCAGGTCCTGCTAATGTCTAATTTGAATATAGCAAGGAAAAAACAACGGGTCTATCTTCAAAAAACTAGGTATTACTATGGAGGCAGGCTGCGTATGACCGAGTTGCCTTTCGATGGACACAGCCTGTGGAGAATGGCAACTTTAAAACCCTAGTATGCTCCTTGCCAAAGTCAAGGTAACAATTGTAATTAACCCTATCGCGACTATGTTCAAAACAAACCCTGCTCGGATCATGTCTTTAATTTTGATCTCACCCGAGCCAAATACGATGGCATTTGGCGGTGTTGCAACTGGCATCATAAAGGCGCAACTGGCCGCGATTGCAGCAGGAATAACCCAAGCTAAAGGAGAACCCGTGATTGATTCAGCGACAGGGCCAAGTAAAGGTAAAAAGCCTGCAGCCGTTGCGGTATTGCTGGTAATTTCCGTTAAGAACGTAATAAGTGCTGCAACAACTAGTACTCCAAGCACTAAGCCCATGGCATCCGCGCCCGCAAGTAAGTTAGCAATGTAATCGGCAAGTCCTGAAGATTTGATCTGTGCCGCTAGTGATAAACCACCGCCAAATAATAGCAAAATACCCCAAGGCACCTTAGCTGCGCTTTCCCAATCTAAAATACGTTCGTCACTTCCCGACTTGGCTGGAAGAACAAATAGTAACAGTGCAGCGGCAATTGCAATGCCAGTATCTGACAATTTAAGACCCGTAATATCACCAATTAGCGGTCTAAAGATCCAGCACACTGCCGCTAAAATAAATACCGCAAAAACCCCTTTCTCCGCACGAGACATTTCACCGAGTGCTTTTAATTGGGAAGTAAATAACGACTTAGTATCAACATTAATTTCTTCTTTATCGACCTTGTAAGTCACTTTGGTCAACCAGAACCAAGCAAATGCCAGCATCACCAAAGACAAAGGCACACCAATCATCATCCAAGTGGCAAAGCCAATCTCAATTTGATAACTGTCGGATAAGTAAGCAGCCATTAACGCATTTGGTGGCGTACCAATTAAAGTTGCAATGCCTCCAATACTGGCTCCATAAGTGATAGAAAGTAATAGCGCTTTAGCAAAGCTTTGGCTATCTCCACCCTGCTCTTTTACCAAGTGAATAACCGAAAGTGCAATCGGTAACATCATGACCGCCGTTGCCGTGTTTGACATCCACATAGATAAAAATGCTGTCACGCCCATCATCGCTAAGATCTGTATACTCGGTTTAGTGCCTGCGAACAACATGGTATTCAGCGCGATGCGTTTATGCAGCCCCCACCTTTCCATGGCGATTGAGAGCAAAAATCCACCCAGAAATAGATAAATCAAAGGATGCGCAAACGGTGCAGCAACCGCTTTAATAGATGCAATACCGACTAGAGGCGAAATAACCAAGGGTAATAACGAAGCCGCCGGAATAGGCACAGCTTCGGTTATCCACCAAGAAGCTAGCCAAAACGCTAAGCCTGCGGTTCTCCAAGCCTCAACCGACATACCCGATGGTGGTTCAACCAAACAGATCAGTAACATTACCAAGGGACCAAGCCACAGAAACAGCTGCGTTTTTATCGTTTTTTTATTCTCTTCTGTCATTATCTTGAACCTTTAAAACTTATATTTTAAGCCAACAGCGATGCTAGTATCGTCTTGTGTTTCAAGGTCGAGCTGCGTTGCCATCACATACAAGTTAGTTTGTTTATCGAAAATATAGTCTGTACCTAGCGTCCACTGAGTCGCATCTTCACTGTGGCGTAATCCGCTTGAGTCTTTGGCAAACTGTAGCTTCGGACGCCAATTATCGTCGAGATGGTAACTTGCGCTTAGCACATAGCCATTACCCGATTTGTCTTTCGCTAGATTTTCACTGTCTTGGATGATGGCACCAAGTTGTAACTTTTGCCACTTGTAAGCCAACGCGATACGCGTAGCAACCAAATTACCAATACTGTCGGTATGACTTAGGGCAACATAGTAATCTTTATTTTTTAATGCTCGGTCACCATAAATTGCGGTTGCTGCAAACCCGGCTTCATCGTTGCTAGCGTCGTCTTTAGGTGTGTAGGTCAGAGAAAAAGAAAAGTCATTCCATTTAGGTGAAGAATAGGTAATTGAATCACCAACTCTGTCTTGGCCTGCTAGCACTTGAGCAATATCACTTTGGGTTTCGTTAAATTGATCGATTTTACCTTCACTGAACTTAAAACGTGTGTCGTTTCTGCCCACTAAAACGGTACCAAATTTCCCTTCAAGGCCAACATAGGTGTTCCTTGCTGAAAATGGCTCGGTGGTATCGTCGTGTTCAAAACCTTTAACTTGTACTTCATATTTGTAGACGAGTTTTAGATCGCTTGATAATCCGTGGGCACCTTTTACACCAATTCTCGAAAATGGTGCGTCAATTTGTGTGCCCTCTTTGGTATAGCGCATTACACCTTTGTCTGTGTTGGCAATTTGAACTTCTGCTTTACCATAAATGCTGTAGTCTGCGGCTAACGCAGAGGCTGATAACGTTGCACTGGCAACTGTCAACGCCACTAAAGATTTACTTGCTGTCATAACTTGTCTCATTTTTTGATTATTGTCGCTTAAGACAACGCAATTCTGAGACCAGAGTTTATTTTTTAATATAAATCAAATGGATAAATCAAAATCAAAGGTTAATGGTGGCTAAAATGTGCGGATTTCCGCACACTTAAATCTATAATGTGTCACTAAACTCACCCATCATCATTGGTGAACATAGTGCGATTTAAACCATACTTACTCATCTTGTCGTACAAGGTTTTTCTCGGCACTTTTAGCAAATTCATCGCATCTTTTATACTACCTTGGCTTTGTGCCAGCGCTTCTTCAATTAACGATTGTTCGTAGTAGCTCACCTTCTCAGCCAAACTCAACGTTTCATCAGACAAATTGTTTTGCATGTTACTCGCAGTCATCGCACCACCGAGTAAAATATGGCGCTCGGCGTGGTTTCTCAGCTCTCGCACGTTCCCAGGCCAATCTTGTGCCAGTAGCTGCGCCTCTAATTCAGGGCTAATTGGCTGCATAGGTTTATGAAATCGAGTAGCAGCAATGGAGCTAAAGTGTTTATATAGCAGCGGAATATCAGCTTTTCTGGAACGAAGTGATGGGATCATCACTTTGACGAGGTTAAGTCGATAAAATAAATCCGAGCGGAATTTACCTTGCGCGACTAAGGTTTGTAAATCCACTTTGGTCGCTGCAACCACCCTAATGTCCAGTGCTATTGCAGTGTTGCTGCCAACAGGCGTCACACTTCTTTCTTCTAAAACGCGCAGCAGCTTCACTTGTAAAGCCGCAGACATGGCTTCGATTTCATCCAAAAATACCGTACCGCCTTGGGCAAAAGAAAATTTTCCCTCGCGAGACTCTTTGGCTCCCGTAAATGCACCGCTTTTGGCACCAAATAATTCACTTTCAATCAGTTCTTCTGGAATTGCACCGCAATTGATAGCGACGAAGTTATGATTTGAGCGCTCGCTATGGTCATGTAAGTATCGTGCCACCAATTCTTTTCCCGTACCGGTTTCACCTTCAATTAGTACATCAGCAGGGGTATCAATCACAGCATCAAGCAAATACAGCATTTGCTGCATTTGTTTTGTCTCACCTAAGATCCGTACGCCCGGCGCAGACTTTTTCTTGACTTGCGCTTTTAGCTCTCGGTTTTCCATCACCAACCGGCGTTTATCAAGCGCTCTTTCTATACAGTCGAGTAGCGGCTCTGACACGGGCTTTTCGAAAAAGTCGTAAGCCCCTTTTTGGATGGCTTTTACCGCCACTTCAACATCCGCAAAGCCGGTTAGAAATACCACAGGTAACTCAGAATCAAACTGCATCACCAGCTCTAAAAATTGAATGCCATTGATCTCGGGCATGTTGATGTCACAAAGCACAACACCGCTAAACTGACGAGAAAGCTTTTTTAATGCAGGCGTTGCACTGGAAAAACACTGCACTGAGTACCCTTCTATTTCAAATAGTTGTTTTAGCGCATCTCGTATACTTTGTTCATCATCGATGATTAACAGTGTTTTCTCTTCAGTCATGTTGTGGATTCTTTGTGTGTAAGCTAATTAAAAACTCGGCGCCACCTTGCGGATGATTATGGGCACTGAGTTTGCCATGAAACGATTCAATGATCTGTTTTGAAATGGATAACCCTAAGCCTAAACCATTACCTGATTTAGTGGTGTAAAACGGTTCAAATATGTTGGATAAAGCGTGCTGCTTTATCCCTTCGCCCGAATCAATAATAGACAGCTGGATCTTGCCTTCATGCTCCACGGCGCGAATATAAATACATTTATTATCTTGCTCAACAATCGCTTGGCACGCATTGCTAATAATATTTACCAGAACTTGCTCAAACTTAAATGGGTCAACCCAGATATTGCACGCAAGCCCCTCACTTTGAATTGCTACACCGTAGCGTTTGAGTTCAGGCCCAACTATAACTAAGGCGTTATCTACTGAGTGTTTAAGGTTGGCCACCAGCATCTTATTATCATGATGCTGACTAAATGACTTTAGCTGCGCCACGATTTTATGCACTCGAGTGATCAAAGATTGGATCAGGACCATATTTTCGACTACTTTGTTCACGTCTCCCTTTTGAGCCAACCGTTTGGCGCTGGCAACATACGCACTCATGGCACTCAGCGGTTGATTGATTTCATGGTTAATGCTGGCGCTGAGCTGCCCTATGGTTGCCAACTTGGCAGCGCGAATCAGTGCATCTTGCGCCTGCTCGAGCGCTTGCTTGCGGCTGGCAACCTCAGCCTCGAGACTCCGCTGGCTGAAAAGCAGTTGTCGGTATCCTGTCAATTTACTCAACGTGTACTCGACAACAACAAAGAGTAAAATCAATACTAGTGCAGTTACCCCAAGCCGCGGCCACTGTGCAGCTTTGATAGGCGCAACTTCATGCAGCAAATAAAGAGTGTATTGCTTGTTAAGCGGCCTCTTTTGCATCAGCGCGTCGCTGCCATGAGATGAAGTTTTCACTCTGGTTGGTGAAAGCACGCGCCAATCAATCGGAAACAGAGATTCGTTTTCAAACTGCCTTGAGGATTCAATTTCTTTGCGCTTTGCTGGGGACAGTTCCCCTAACGAGCCTAACCGCCACTGCTCAACATCAGATGCCAGTACAATATGATTATCGTCCACAATCAAGAAATGGCTATCAGTTCCCGTATCAAGCTGGGCTTTATCTGATTCAAATTTACTGGCGTTAACCTTCATCACCACCACGCCCACAAGCGAGCCGTCTTTGTAGACAGATTTAGCAAAATAGAAGCCACGGGTTTTGGAACGTAAACCGAGCGCAAAAGAGACATGTTCATTGCCCTTGATTGTTTCGTAAAAATAGGGGCGAAAGGCAAAATTGCTGCCTTTATAGCTATGCGGCAAATACCAGTTGCTACTTGCAATCACAGTTCCACTGAGGTCTAGCAGGTAAACGTCTGACGCACCACTGGATATTTGAATGTCCTGTAGATATCTGTCCAGTTCATTGGAGTTTATAGCAGTTGCTTGCTGTAAGCCTGATTGCACTAAATTGCTTAAGCTCAATTGCGTTTGGATAGCTTGATAACGAGTAAATTCAGTCTGGATATAACTATTGAGCTTTTCTAGATTGGTTTTAGTCTGAACAAGAACGCTTTCCTCATCCTGTGCCACATTGAACAAATAGCTTGCCCACAGCCCACAAAATAATAATAAAAGATAAATTAATATCTTAACTGAGAACTTATGTGACACACGCAACTCCTAATTGAACTCACTGAGTCTATCAGAAGCAGAATATCAATTAAATCAAATCTCTTTAAATCAATATATCACTAAGCGCTAAGACCGGAGATAAACAAGGTTTTATCTCCGGTCTTGATTTTAAACGCGTATTAATTCGCGCTAATATTTAGCGTTACATTGCTTGCTGCTTGGTAACCTTGCAGGCCGATATGCCAAGTGCCAGCCTGAGGATTGGAGATTGTACATACCTCATTATTGCCATTTTTGTATGGCCGACATTGGTAGGTGCTGGTATTTGGTTGCGTGCCAAAATTAACATAAAGATCCGCATCTCCCGTGCCTCCCGACGTCGTAATTGTCAGGGTTTGGTATCCCGCAGTTAGTGCTTGACTAAAATACTGCCACTGTCCGCTGGCGACAGAAATATTATTGATAATTTCGTCAATAGGCGTATTGCCACTTGAGGTATCGTATTGCCCTACCAAACTGACCCCCGAAATCGCGTTCCATGCTTCTACCATCACGTAATACGTGCCAGTTTGCACAGCGGAAATATTGCATTGCTCGTTACTAGACGAGTTAGTGCTTTTGCAGTCATGAGTGTTCAAAGTAGGTTTGGAGCCATAGCGAACGTAGAGATCGGCATCACCATTACCACCTGACGTGGTAAAACTTAAATTAGTTGCACCTTGTGGTACTTCCATGGTGAAAAACTGTTGGCTTTTAGAAGCGCCAGAAATCCCCGTTTTAGCCACGCCATTTTCAAGCTCATTGTTTGGCGGTGGCGGAGGTGTATCACCCGCATTTTTGCCAAGCTCAGCAACAAACGCCAGCGCGAGTTTTGCAAATTTTTGTGCATGTGTTGAATCAAATTCGGTATCGTTGGTGGTATGAATTTTTCTGTTGATCTCAGACATTCTTGATTCAAATGGCATAGAAGCTGGGAACCCTTGCTGATACCAAGATGCATGGTCAGAACAACCATAACCGCATTGGTCATAAGCATAGCTTAGGTTTGGCAAATAAGTTTCTATTAATTGGCCTAAGAACTGATTCTGTGCGCTGTTTGTATAGTCTGTCATCATCACAATATCCGCACTACTGCCATTGCGGCCAGTCATATCAAATTGTGTCATACCGACTACGTTTTTTCCCTGAGAGCTGTACGACTGCGCGATAGCTTTAGAACCTCGAAGCCCAACTTCTTCTGCCGCAAAGCCCATGATTTGGATTGTCCGCTGAGGCTGATAACCATCTTCAACAATAGCGCTTAGCGCTTCGGTAAGCACAGCTATCCCAGAGGCATTATCATCCGCACCCGGCGCAAGCCCACTCGAGTTAGATTGGTTAATTGAATCAAGATGCCCGCCGATAATAACGATTTCATCACTCAGTTCACTACCTGGAATGGTGACAATCACTGAAGATTGAGCCCAAGAATGGCTAAAATATTCAACACTAATATCTGAGCGACTTGCTGCAATATCACTCCATGTTTGCTTGACCCATGCAGCAGCATCAATGCCTGTTTGCGAGGTATAATAGCGGTTATAAAAACTGGTTAGCGAGTTGACGCTGCTGTCCAAGTTCACTGTACTGACTTTTGAGATTAAGCTGTTAACCCGAGTGGGGTTATCAATGCTGTAGTTAACCAGCGTCGCACTTGGGTTTACGCTTTCTAACTGTGCAAGATAGCTTTGCGCCTGCTCTAAGGAGTCATGGGCGACAAAACCACCACAGCGGTGATATTCGTCGTGCATAAATGCACTCAGGTGTGAGTGTAAGTTTGCAGGTACTTTTAACGCTTTGACTTCACTGTTTGGTAAAGAAAGCTGCTCGAAATGAGTACCGCGAATAGAATTATGGACTTGGAAATGCTGACTAGACTTCGCATCCATCGTCACCCAAACCTCTTCAGACGCTTCAGAAAAGCCACTCAAACAGGCAATGCTCAGTAGCATAGGTGTAGTTAATTTCATTGTTGTATCCTCAACTCATTTGAATAACAACATGATTTAAGCGCTGAGCAAAATAAAAGGATTATTCAAATGAGGTAAATTTATGATTTTATTTATTAATAAAGAAAGGGAGCTTTCGCTCCCTATAATTGTTACTTAGTTCGCTTTGATATTCAGTGTTACACCGCTTGCTGCGCTATAGCCACGTAAATCAATATACCAAGTACCTTGTTGTGGGTTTGCAATCGTACAGGTCTCGTTGTTACCGTTTTTATAAGGGCGACACTGATAGCTCGACGTTGTTGATTGAGAACCAAAGTTTACGTATAGATCCGCATCACCTGAACCACCTGAAATGCTCACTTCAAGGCTGCTGTAGCTAGCATTTAGATCTTGCGTGAAACGTGTCCAGCTGCCAGATGCAACACTGACATTTGACTCAGTGCGATCAATTGGTTGAGTTCCACCTGTTGAGCTGTATGTACCAGTCAAAGTTACGCCCGAAATCTGATTCCACGCTTCGACCATCACGTAGTACTTACCAGCTTGAATGTTACTAATATCGCAGCTTTCGTTGCTTGTAGACGTTGTGCTATTGCAGTCATAGGTGTTTAGTGTCGGACGAGAGCCATACTTAACATAAAGGTCCGCATCACCGCTACCACCAGAAGTTGTGAAGTTTAGGCTAGTCGCATCAGCTGGCACATCAAGGGTAAAAAACATTTGCTCTTTTGCCGCGCCACTGATCCCAGTGCGAGGCTGACCGTTCGTCAACTCTTCGTCGCCACCAGGAGGTGGTGGTGGGTTAGTATCACAGCTACTACCTGTGCTTAAGTTTGAGTTAACGCCAACCGCTGCTAAAGCAGCTTGTACGTCACCTGGTTCATAACCTAGGTCACATGCCGCATCCATTACGCCATTACCAGCTAAGTCCCAGTCAGTATTAGCGGTCCAATACATTTGGTTAGCTTTTGCCATTACGATAAAGGCTTTTTTCGTATCCCAACCTGCCGTAGTTGCTAGATTGTAGAAGGCTTTATTGAACACCCCTGAAGTGTGGTGAACGTCCATGCTAGACGTATAGTTAGACTGATGATCGATTGAGCGACCGTCTTGCGTTGGGTCATTCATATAACGCAATGCGCCACTGCCTTTGAAGATGTCTTGGCCAACTAACCAGTCATTGCTGCCTTTCATAAAGAATTCGGCGGCTTCACCTGCCATATCAGAAAACGCTTCGTTCAAGCCACCTGACTTATAACGGTATACCAGACCTGAGTTTTGCTCAGTGAAACCATGGCTCACTTCGTGAGCAGATACATCAAGACTTACCAACGGGTAGAATGTATTCGCACCATCGCCAAAAGTCATCGCGCTGCCATCCCAGAACGCATTTTCATAATTGCTGCTGTAGTGAACACGCATTTTAAGCTGGAACGACAATGGCGCAGTACCTAGCCAATCGTTGTACATATTAAATACTACATTACCAAAATAATGAGCATCATTTAGCGGTGAGTATGCACCGTTAATTTCTTTAACTGTGTTTTCTGGGCACGTAAAGCTATGTGCAGTCGAACCGCTGCTACCGTGATTTAAGTTAATTGTCTTAACGTTCGCATTCGTCATGGTACAAGTATTACCCGACTGCGCTACGTCTAGATGACCGTAATCAGTACCATACTGGTAACGACCCGTTTTTTGGTTACCACCAGGGCCTGTCGCATTTGCATGCTGCAAGTTGTTGAAGCTTTCTAACACTTCGCCTGTGTTTGCATCAATGATCAAATATGGACGCTTAGGCTCATCACCATAAGTAACAAAAGTGACTTCGTACACTAAACGTGCCGTTGAATTGCCATCAAGCCAGATCGCAAGGCGAGATTTTTCGTTATGTTTTTTAAGCTTTTTGTCTGCACTAAGCGACTGTTTTTCAAACTGACTCAACGCCATTTTGGCATTTAGCTTGGGTTTTACCGAACCGATGTCAGCCGCGATGTTATAAACCGCCGCACCGTGAGCTTTTTTAAGCGCACCGGCATCGTCAAACGTTAAAATGACCGAATCACCAATCACTGGTAATCCTTGGTACATTTGTTGGAAACGCTTAGTTACTTCACCTTTTTTACTATTGAAGCTTTTAAGCTCCTTTAGTTGGCTAGCATTTTCTAAACCAATCAGCACTTCTGGCTGTGTACTCAACACAGTTTGAGAGGCTGATTTAAGCATAGTATTAATGTCAGCTTGCTGGTTTAAGTATTGTTTTGTAGCAGCTTGAGCACTGAGCGAAGTAAACGCAATCGCACACGCCGTAGCCATAGTTACTGTAGATAATTTCACGAATTACACTCCTAGTATTGTTGTTTTATTGTCCTTTTCATCATTGCTTCACAAGAAGTCTTGGATGAAATGTGACTGTTTTCTCCTTCAACTGCAGAAGACATGGCAAGCCATTAGCTTTTGCCACGCCTTATTAGACTAGGCAGCAAATCAAATAAATAAACCCCAAAGTTAACATTTTAATAATATTTAATTTACTTTAAATATTTATGCAATGCTTTCATGCATTTGTTTAAAAAATAGACCCAGGCTTAATATCTTGAATTAAGTAACAAAACACATCTTTGTAAATTTTTTGATACGATATGAGTAAATATGCCAATTTCTTCCCTAAACTAACTTTACAATCATTATGTTGTATCAAAACATGTAGTAACTACTCGGTAATTCTTTCTTGTTTGTGCTTCATTTGTTCAACCCAACAACATATAGAATTTAAAATTATTAATAAAATTCAATACATTAGAAATCTTACTCTCTCGGTATAACACTTGCAGTTTGAATAATTACAAGCTGCAACGAAATTAGGAGGAGTAATGGATACTTTTGAAATATTATCCTACGCAGATCATAGAGTTGGGGCCGTTCTAACAGGGAAAGCAGCCGCAGAAGAATTGCAAAATGAATTGTTAAATAGCCACCTTGTTCAACATGAGCATCTACAACTGGTTAATCCGTATGACAAAGATGCCGACAAAAGACTTGAACCTAAAAGCGAAAGCCGTCTTGCCAGAAACATGCTTAATTGGCATTTATACCTTGGCAGCATGGGGGTGATATTAGGCTTTCTCATCGCAGGGCTATTGGTAAGTTATGGACCGGCTTTCACACAAGCTAATCCTTACTTAACGTTTATCGCTTTATTAAGCCCCGGCTTATTTTTAGGGCTATTTGCTTCAGGCCTTATTTCTTTGCGTCCGGACAAAGATGCGTTTAATCAGGCGGTGATGAATAAAATCGCAGAGGGCAAGTGGCTGCTTATCATTAAAACGAATAATGAGGCGCATCGCAGCAAACTCATGTCGTTTTTTAAAAACAACAGCAAAGCAGATGTTTTAAACTAAAACAAGAGGTAACCTACATGGAAATTTTTAATGCAATAAAGCAAGATCACGATCATCAACGCGCCCTATTGAATATGTTGGCAGACACGTCTGGTGATTCAAAGGTCCGCGAAAAATACTATAAAGAGTTGAAAGACGCGCTAGAAGCGCATGCCATCGCAGAAGAAAGGTACTTTTACGCCCCTCTCATGGACAGCGATATGACGATCGAAGACTCTCGCCACGGTATCGCGGAGCACCATGAAATTGATGAGTTAATTGAGGCACTGGATAATACGGAGTTTTCCGACCCTAGTTGGCTAACTAAATTGAAAAAACTCAAAGACAAAGTTGAGCATCACTTGGCTGACGAAGAGCAAGCGTTTTTCCAGCGAGCGGGTAAGGTACTTGATAAAAGTGAAAAGTCGCAACTTGCAGATGAGTATCAAAAAGAGATGGAAGAACAGTTATAGCTTTCTATGCCCACAACATGTTGTGGGCATTTACTTTGCTAGATTTTGGTAACCGACACCATCACAGCAATTTACCTATTAATACCAGTCCAAGTATGAGCAGTAGTCCATTCATCACCAGCAAAAATTGCTTTTTAGGTAAGCGTTTCGCAAGGTGCACACCGAGCCTATTACCAAGCAACGCTAAAGGTGTAAAACAGATAGCAAGCAGCACATGTTGCCACTGTAACAACCCAGTTGCAGAGAAGGTCGCCAACTTAATCACATTCATCAGCGCAAATAGTACCGCAACCGTCGCGATATAAGCCGTTGGCTCTAATTTTCGAGCGTTAAAATACACCATGAGTGGTGGGCCGCCTGCATGAATTAAGGTCGTGGAGATACCAGCTGCGGTAGAGGTGCTCGCGGCCAGTAACCTTAAGTGCCCAACACTTTCAGGTGTATTTTTTATCAGTAAGCTTTTAAGCGCAAATATTATGCTCATCGCTGCAATCACAACCGTCAGCCAAAACTCACTGACGCCTTGAAGAAAAAGCGTTGCTAAGGCTATCCCGACTAGTGTACCTGGCAATAACCGCTTTAATTCTGACACATTCCATAAGCGCCAATAGCTCTTCAGGCTAAAAACATCCGCGACGATAAGTAGCGGAAGCATCAACGCAATGGCATCCCTTGGGTTCAACACCATCATCAAAATTGGAACAGAAAACGCCCCTAACGCACCTGCGAAGCCAGACTTTGAAATACCACTTAGCAGAACGACAAGGGCAATTACTGCAAGTTGAATTGGTTCTGTCATTCTTCAATTCCTTTAATTTTAGGCGCTGAATTTAATAATTAAGTAATAAAAACCACAGCGCTTCAACATCTGTTACTGCGGTAACCTGCATGTTGTCACCAGCAATCAGACCGATGCCATCGCCTTGCTGAAACCCCTCACCATCAAGCGTCGCTTCGCCGCCAACAATGTGCAAATAGGCTTTTTGCGCGTGCGCATTCAGCTCAATCTGTTGACCTTGATGTAGCTGCAAGCGGTATATTTCAGCTTCAGCATTGATACTCAGAGTGCCCTCCACGCCTGTAGGCGTAACAATGGGCGTAAGTGCGCTACTTTGTTTAATTTGAATTTGTTCATAACTTGGCATTATGCCTTTAAGCTTTGGCTCTATCCAAATTTGTAAAAAGTGTGCAGGCGCTGTCTTTGAAGCATTATATTCTGAATGAAGAATGCCACTACCTGCGCTCATTCTCTGAACTTCACCTGCCGCCACAGTAAACTGATTACCCATACTATCTTGATGTGCTAATTCACCGCCAATGACATAGGAAATAATTTCCATATCTCGGTGACCATGAGTATCAAAGCCATGACCACCAAGCACCGTGTCATCATTGATCACCCTAAGATTACCAAATCCCATGTGGGCGGGATCATAATATCGACCAAATGAGAAACTATGTTGGCTTTGCAACCAACCAAAATCTGCTTTACCTCTATCTTGTGCTTTTCGAATATATCGCATGTTTCGCTCCAAACGCATGTTGATGACCTTAGTCTATTACCTGTTTGAAACGAATAAAATTTGATAATCTAACATCAATCATTCTACTCAACAGAATCTTCCAGCTGCATGCACCGATATCTTAACTCACCAATAAATGCGCGCGCTGCGGGCCCAAGCCTGTCACCATCTTTAAAAATAAGATGAAGCTGTGCTTTACGCTGACTATGTTGCGATAGTGGTAGTGGTTTCAAGACGCCAGAATCTAGTTGCGTTTTGATAGCCGGAATAGGTAACCAAGCAAATCCTAAGCCTTGCGCTATCATATCTATCGAGGTTGTCATATGGCTCACCGTCCAACGTTGATGCGCCCCCAACCAACCTTCATCTTTTTTACGTGAGATTGCAGAGTCTCTCACTACGATTTGGCGATGGGATTTTAAGTCTTCGAATGTAAGCGCGCGACCAAATTGATGTAATGCGTGATTGGGATTTGCCACTGCAACAAACTCAATTTGGCACAATTCTTCACTGAACCCGTCTTGTAAAGTCACCGGCGAGATAGCGATGTCTACGTCAGTATTTTGCAAAAGTTCAGATGCGCCTGTTAATACTGACTCAACCAGCTCAACACGCAATAAAGGGTATTGTGCAGATGTATTTTCTAGCACCTTATATAGTACCTGCTGTGGGAAAATTTCATCGACCGCTATACGCAATTGACTCTCGACCCCCTCGCCCAGCGTCTGCCCTACCGCTTCCACTTTTGCCGCTTCTTCCAAGAGATAATTGGCACGGCGCAGCATCATTTCGCCCGCTTCGGTTAACAGGGTTCTTCGCCCTTCGACTCTAAAAAGCTTAACACCAAGACCTTTCTCAATTTTATGGACCGCAGTGTGGATACTTGACTGGCTTTTATGTACTTCTTTAGCAGCTTGATTAAAGCCACCATATTCAACAACGGCTCTAAACATCCGCCACTGTTCTAATGTCACTCTCAACATACTGATTTAACCTAATATATATACGTTATTGTTTTATGGCTGGTGGTTTATCTTCACAATTTTCACCATGGCAGGTATTAAGATCTTCTTGCGCTTTTTCGTCCGCCTGAAGTACCTGTTTGAGGTCAGCCATACGCTGACGGATCGCAATACCATAGCTTTCATCGTCTCCCCACACATCGGCGAGCATGTGCATAGATTCAACATCGTGTTTGGTAAAGAGGTAACCCGCTCGTGCGACATCTTCTTCACTATGGCCCAATAACTTAAGCGCCTGCTCACCTAGCTTCACAGCAGAGACAAAAGTTTCTCGCTCAAAGGCAGTGACACCCAATTTTATTAGTTGGTAGGCATGACGACGGTCGGTCGCACGGACAACAAGTTTTAGATTAGGGAAGTGTTGTTGCGCTAACCTGACGATTTCGAGGGTTTTATCTGGTTCATCAATCGCTACGACCAGCATTTGCGCTTCGTGAGCCCCTGCGGCTTCGAGCAAATCTAATCGTGCACCATCGCCATAAAACACTTGATTGCCAAAGCGACGGAGTAATTCAATTTGACTTGGGCTGTGATCCAAGATCGATAAATGATAACCCTGAGCATGGAGCAAGCGCCCTATCACTTGGCCAAAACGCCCGTAGCCGACCACAATAACGTTTTGTGTCGCTTCCATCGTCTCTAAGCTATCTTGTTCTTGAGTAGTATTGGCCTGACGTTCAACTATTTTGTCATAAAGAATAAAAATGAGGGGTGATCCGAGCATAGATACCGCAACAACCAGTGTAACTAACGCGACTTGATCTGGAGTTAAGATTGCTAAACTGCCAGTAACAGAAAGTAGTACAAACGCAAACTCCCCGCCTTGACACAGGGCTGCGGTAAATAACCATGTCGCTCGCTTATGCAGTGAAAACACCGTTGCCAACAAATATAAAATAACCGCCTTTAACCCCATTAATAGCACCACTGACGCTAAAATAAATAACCATTTTTGTGCCAATAAGGAAAAGTCGATTGATGCGCCGACTGTCATGAAAAAGAGGCCAAGAAGTAACCCTTTAAACGGTTCAATATCGGCTTCTAATTCATGGCGAAATTCACTTTCCGCGAGAACAACACCCGCAAGAAATGTTCCAAGCGCTGGGGATAAACCAATGCTTTGCATCAATAACGCGGTGGCGATAACGATAAATAGCGCCACTACGGTAAATAGCTCGCGCATTCGAGTGCTGGCAATATATCTAAATAACGGCGCGGCGACATAATGCCCAGCGGCGATGATAGCCAAAATCACAAAAACAGAAATAGCCACTTGGAGGTAAGTCGGGAAAGCATGTAACAAATTGCCGTGGCCATCACTCACAGCCAAATCACTAAATGCTAACAACGGCATAATCGCGAGAATGGGGATCACGGCTATATCTTGAAATAACAACACCGAAAACGCATTTTGACCGCCAGATTGTTTAATCAAGCCTTTTTCATTTAAGGTTTGCAGTGCAATGGCGGTAGAAGACAGTGCCAACATTAACGCAATAGCTAATGATTGCTGCCACAAAAAGTCAAGCGCTAAATCAATCGCGAAATAGAGTACAGCCGTTGTGATAACCACTTGTAAGCCACCGAGACCAACTATAGAGCGGCGCATCGTCCAGAGCCTTTTGGGTTGTAACTCAAGCCCGACTAAGAATAGCATCATCACCACGCCAAACTCGGCAAAGTGCATGACGTCAGTTTGCTCTCCCACAAGATGAAGAAGATGAGGACCAATTAGGATCCCTGCCAATAAATATCCAAGCACAGAGCCGAGCCCTAGCCGTTTAGCGATTGGCACCGCCAATATCGCAGCAGCCAAATAGATAGTCGCGAGCAGTAACATAATAAAGACACCTGTTGTTGTTATCGTCTTTATTATGTTCAGGGTAAGTCCATTTATCCAGTCTTCGTTCTAAAAAACAAAATATAAGTGACTAAAATCCAGCAATTAATTTTGTAAATCCGAATATATTGTAGGATGGCTGATCTGCATCAAAATACTTGGATCTGGCACCGCTGCAAAGCCGAATTTTTCATATAGAGTATGTGCATCAAACGTTGCCAGCATAAAGCGCCTTAAGCCTTGTAGCTCTGGATGGTCAACCACGGCTTGAACAATCGCTTTGCCTACCCCTTTACCTCTGGCACTTTCCTCAACTATCACGTCGGCAAGATAGGCAAAGGTGGCATAGTCGGTTATCACGCGACAAAAACCCTGAAACTCGCCTTTATCATCCAAATACATGAAGCTCAGACTATTTTGAATGGCTTTTTCTAGCAATACTTTAGGCATTTGTTTTGCCCAATAAGAATTAGAGATCAGCGCATGGATAGTATCAAGATGGCGTAAAATTAGAGGAGTATCAGTGGTTATCATTATTTTCCCTGTTAACAGCAAGAATAGAGCTAAAAATTAAGCGATTTTAAGCTAGAAGCAAAGTGAAATTTTCACAGTCATAAATCTTTCATTGTTGCGTCACTCTTCCGTCAATAAAGCGGCGTAATCTCCTTTTTGAAGACTCCCCTTGATTGATTTAGAGTTGTTGGCAGTGCTGACTCAGTTAGCACTGCTTTTTTTTGCTCAATACCAGACATAAAAAACGGCGCTCTAAGCGCCGCTCAATTAACCAAGCTTTTGAATAACTAACCTAAGTTTATTTGATAGGTTGGTGGTTGGTTAAGTTTATTACCCAGTCGGGATAATCCTTTCCACCATGCAAATCCAAACAACAACATCGCTATAATCCAAAGCGAAGCACTCGTTGGCGAGGTGCTTAGCTGACTAGCTTGGTAAACTAAAGTCGCCATGATATAAGCAATTGAGGTCGTCCAGCCAATCACTAGCCACATCCACTTACCGCCAGATTCACGTTTAATTGCACCTAATACCGCTACACAAGGCGTATAAAGTAAGATAAAGACAAGATAACTAAATGCACCGATTTGACCATTAAATTTCGCGGCCATTGCAGTAAGTAGCGCAGTGCCACTTTCAGCGCCTGACTCTAATTCGTTAAGTCCTAATGGATCACCAAGGTTTGCGATAAGATCTTTACTATTGTCTACTATGGTCATCAACGCTTCTTTTAACGAAGCCAACAATGAAAACTCTCCACCTTCTTCTTCGACACCGGTATAAAGCGCATCTAAAGTACCGACAATAGCTTCTTTGGCAAACATACCAGTCACAACACCAACCGTAGCAGGCCAGTTTTCCTCTTTTAACCCAATTGGCTCGAAGATTGGCGTGACCACTTGTGCAGCCTTCGCCAAAAGTGACCTATCTGTATTCTCATTGCCAAACGAGCCATCGGTACCAATCGAGTTTAATGCACTGAGTAAAATAACCACCATGACAATTGTTTTGCCAGCACGTTTGATAAAGCCGCTCAGACGCTGCCAAGTGGTAATGAATATATTGCGCCAAATTGGCATATGATACACTGGCATCTCGGTAAATGAGGGTAATTTTTGCGTTTTGAATACTTGCTTTCTAAATAAAAAGCCAGAACCTACCGCAACCACTATGCCAAGCAAATACAGACCAAAAACAACATTGGCTCCGTTCGTTGGAAAGAAAGCCGCTGCAAATAACGCATATACCGTCAAACGTGCACCGCAGGACATAAATGGCGCCATAATAATCGTCAGTAATCTATCTGACTCTCGACCCATCGTTCTTGACGCCATAACCGCAGGCACATTACAGCCGAATCCAACGATCAAAGGTACAAAAGCATTGCCCGGTAGACCAATGGATGACATCAAACGGTCAATAACAAACGCGGCCCGAGAAAGATAACCACTATCTTCCAAAATGGATAAGCACAGATATAGCACCGCAATAACAGGGATGAAGGTCGCCACTAATTGAATACCCGCACCAAAACCATCAGCCAATAACACACCCAGCCATTGAGGTGCGCCAATATCTGTTAGCAAGATTTTTACACCATCGATAAGTAAGGCGCCCACGGCGATGTCAAAAAAGTCGATAAATACAGCACCAACATTAACCGCAATGGTAAACATTAAATACATCATGGCTAAGAAAATAGGTACACCAAGCCAGCGGTTGAGCACGATTTTATCAAGCGTTTCTGTCGTATCTGCACGTTTTGGCGTAATGATACTTACGCCATCAGCCAATTTTTTCACTGCTCGGTGACGAGCAACCGCTTTTTCGAGTGGATCGCTGCTAGTGCTTTCGGTGTTTTCCATCACAGGTGCTTTTGGAAACCGAGTGATCTGTGCGAGTTGTTCCAACAACGCTTCTTGCCCTGTACCTTTAGCACCGTGGAATGGCACTACAGGTAACCCTAACTGTTCAGAGAGTCTTTTTAAATCTAACTTTCTCCCACGCTGTGTTGCGACATCAACCATATTTGCAACAACGAGAATAGGTTTGCCTAATTCTTTCAGCTGGGAAGTTAATACTAGATTTCGCTGTAAGTTTGCGGCATCCACGATGTTAATGATGACGTCAGCTTCATTTTGCTTTAGGAAGTCACACGCGATTTGCTCATCTTGGCTTGGTTCAATTTGTTCCATGCTATAGAGCCCGGGCAAATCTACCAATTCTACGTTTGTGTTTTCTAAAGCAAAATAGCCGAATTTTTTCTCGACAGTTACCCCTGGCCAGTTCCCTACTTTTTGTTTAGAGCCGGTCAGGCGGTTAAATAATGTGGTTTTCCCGCAGTTCGGGTTGCCCACTAACGCAATTTTCATACGTGAGCCCTTAATAACTTATAAAACTTCAATTTCAACGAACTGTGCATCGGCCTTACGCACGCTCACAAAGGTGTCGCCAATTTTCACTTGCATCGGGCATCCAAGTGGGGCGACGTTAATGACTTCTATTTGCTCACCAGGAATAATTCCAAGTGCCATTATTCGACTCAGTAACGCAGTATCTGGATGGGTAAGAGAAGTGATGGTCGCTGCGCTATTTTTGGAAAGTTTATCTAATGTCATTGATTATGAGAACAATTTGCAATAAAAGTATGGGCGCATCATACCTCATTGACTATTTTCTTTAAACTAGATTGCGACAATAATCTATTATTGCTTGTTATTTAAGGTGTTTACTAGTTAAGATGAACTAAACCATTGCCATATGCCTGACTGTATTAAGGGGTCCTGCCAATGAGTAACGACAAAAAAAAATGGACGCTCAAAAGCATTGCGGCGGAATTAGGCGTGTCAAATGCAACTGTATCGAATGCTTTTAACAGACCAGATCAACTTTCTAAATCCAAACGAGAAGAAATTTTAAAAGCCTGTAAAGAATTGGGTTATTTTGGACCTAACAAGGCAGCCCAATCGCTGCGTAAGGGCTCGTTTAACATTGTCGCGCTGGTACTACCCGATAGCGTTGAATATATGGTATCAGATCCCGTTGCAAGTAGCTTTATGCGAGGAGTTGCAAGCGTTTTAGAAGCTCAGCATATTAACCTACTACTGTTCTCAGGCACCGCAGATAATGTCGGAGACATTGTCGATTTCGTCGACGGCTTAATTTGTTATGGCCGCCCGCGTAATCCCAAGTTAATTGAGCATCTTGCGAATGTTAGCAAACAGGTTGTGACGGTTGACTTTGATTTGCCCTCGCATGCCAGTATTAATATAGACAACCAACAAGCCGCCTTTGACGTAGCGAGTAAAGCACTAAACGACGAAAGTGATGTTGCTATTTTTGGTTTGAGATTATTAGACACTGATTTGCTCTGCCGCGTATACGAGCAAAGCCTAATAGACTTAGAGACTTCTATTGCGCATCAGCGCTATAGCGGATATCTCAAAGCCATTGAAGAGTGTGGGTTAACACTTGGCGAAGACAGAGTATGGAATATTCCTGAAAGCAGCGAAAGGTTTGCAAATATCGCAGCAAAAGAACTACTTAACCTCTCACCAAGGCCTAATACCGTACTGTGTATGAGTGACTTAATTGCACTACCGCTGTTAAGAGAAGCCAAAAAACTTGGTGTAAAGATACCGCAGGAGCTTAAAGTCGTTGGTTTTGATGGCGTTGATGAAGCGCTACGCTTTAGCCCCAGCCTAACTACCATTCATCAAAATAGTGAAGAAAAAGGCCGAGAAGCAGCCAAACTCTTCTTGGATAAAAGCGATGCTAAAGTAATGCTTGGCTATACCTTAAAAATGGGGCAAAGCTGTTAATTGCCCCAAGCTAAATACTTAAATATGAGAAGCTCCTTACGGACAACCGCCTTCCATTTCGAAAAGCACCTCTCCCCAAGGATCATAGAAAGTCCATGTACAAAACTCTCCACCTACACCTCCACCAGAATTGCGACTTGGATATCGCCCAGTAGCTGGCGGTAAATCAATAGCACCATCTGAAGTATCACTACTTTTCACACTCGCTTTTCTATATATATTAAGCGTTTCGATAATGCAATTCCTCATTACGTTTTGGCTTGCAGGACTCTCCCTTAAATGGCGCACGGTTATTCCTGCAAATTTCGTCATGTCTTTGTTTAAATCCATGCGAATACCATTACTAAACTCTAAATTATATACCACTCTATGGTTGCCATTCAGTGCATCATGAAACTCTATATCTATCATTCTTCTTCGCGGTACATACTCTACTTGATCTTTAAATCCAACACTTCCCAAACCTATCTTGAAGCCAAACTGAGTAACACGAGTAGTCTCAAATGCCGCCCCTAAGCTACCATATTCTTCAATTAATTCATTTTCCGCACGTCTTCGTAGAGTCGTTCTTGTCCTATCGTCGAAAGCGAGTTTTGCAGCTCGGGTAATAGCTTCATTTTCACAGTTATTTTCAGATAACGTTTGCTGGCGGCTAGTGCTAGTATCGATAGCCAGCGTAGATTGCATACTTGATGAATTATACTCTTGGGAAACTATCGTTGTTGCTCGGCCCCAAGCATCATAAGACTTGATTAACTCGTCCGCTAATGCATTTGCATGATTTGGTACAGGTAAAATTTGACTTAGAAGCTCCATTTCCGCACTAACCCCTCCTTGATTAGCATGCCATAACTTATAAAGCCACTTCAGCTTAGAGTTTGCATTGATAATTGAGACTTCTTTAGTATCAGAGCAACATTCTTGGATGTGCTCTCTACCAATTACTCCTTCATTTTCATAACACGTCAGTACTGGCAGATACTTTTTAGCAAAGTTTTCAGCGTTACTTGCATCACATGTATAATATAATTCCGAATCATACATTTCTCTGGCTGAAGCTTCAGCTGTAGCAACCTTAGTTAAAGTTAATATAGCCGCTAGCACCAAACTTGAAACTGACAGGTATTTATTCACTTATATTCTCCTTAATATATAGTCAGCTGAATAAATCCAGATTAGTAAAGCATGAAACCATATAAGGAACAAGAATATTCACAAGCAAACACATTTACCTAACAATTTTGTTTGAAATCAGTCCTGCTGTGATTAAGAATATACAAGATATTACTAAACAAGCCGCTAATCCATACTCCAAAAAGATCCAACCTGACAGTACTGTACCGAGTAATCGCCCGATAGCGTTCGCCATATAATAGAAGCCCACATCAAGTGACACTCCATCACTATCGGCCAAACTCACAATAAGATAGCTGTGAAGAGATGAATTGATAGCAAACACAAAACCAAAGAGCAAAAGTCCACCTACTACGGCTAAGCTTGTCCAGAGCTGCGCTTGAAGTGAGATAGCAATCAACAGCGGAATAGCCGCTAAATACAACGCCCATCCGCTGACTTTACTTGGTGTTGATGCAAACGTATCACGACTAATAAATCTAGGAGTTGTTGATTGCACGATGCCATAACCGATGACCCAAGTAGCCATAAAGCCACCAACCCACCAATGATCCCAACCGAACTGCTGCGATAAAAAGACAGGAAGCGCAACCACAAACCAAACATCCCGTGCGGCAAATAAAAACAATCGCGCGGCTGACAGCATATTAATGGCTCGGCTTTTTGAAAATACATCACTAAATTTGGGTTTGCTTTTAGCCTTGCCTAAATCGCTTTTTAAACTGATAAGGCTAAATAGCCACACTAATAGCAACATGATTGCCATCAACCACATCGCGCCGGTAAAGCCAAGTAAGGTAAGCAACAACCCGCCAAGAAAAAATCCGACGCCTTTTAGCGCATTTTTAGAGCCGGTAAGTATTGCTACCCATTTAAACAAGGTCCCTTCTTCACCCGATTTTACGATGGCCTTTATCGCACTTTTGGCACTCATTTTATTGAGATCTTTGGCAATACCTGAGAGCGCCTGTGCTGCCATAACATAAGGCACGGTGAGCCAGTGCGTTGGTACTACCAACATCAATAATGCCACTATTTGTATGCCTAACCCAATATTCATGGTGCGGTTTAAGCCAATGCGTGCGCCAAGCCATCCTCCAATTAAATTGGTGACAACACCAAAAATTTCATAGAAGAGAAATAGCATGGCAATTTCAAGCGGGTTATAACCCAATTGATGAAAGTAAAGCACCACCAACATTCTGAGCGCACCATCCGTTAAGGTAAACGCCCAATAGTTGCCTGTCACAATGAGATATTGCTTGATATTTTGAGGTATATTGCGCAGCTGCATAATGCTTTATTCGCCTAACGACAATCCCACTTTACGTACTAATTCCGCGGTACGATTTGCATAGCCCCACTCGTTGTCATACCACACGTACAACTTAACCTGAGTACCATTAACTACCATTGTAGATAACGCATCGACGATACTAGAGCGAGGATCCGTTTTATAGTCAATAGAAACTAGTGGTCTTGATTCATAACCTAAAATTCCGTTAAGCTCAGTAGCTGCGGCTTGCGCCATCCAGTGGTTAATCTCTTCCACTGTAGTTGGCCGCTCGACCTCGAACACGCAGTCTGTTAATGAAGCATTTGCTAACGGAACACGAACGGCGTGACCATTTAGCTTACCTTTTAATTCTGGAAAGATATGGGTAATAGCAGTCGCTGAACCCGTTGTTGTCGGAATTAAACTCATGCCACAGGCCCGCGCGCGGCGTAAATCCTTATGTGGCGCATCCAAAATGGTTTGCGTATTGGTGATGTCGTGAATAGTTGTCATCGAACCATGTTTTATGCCGATATTTTGTTGCAATACTTTTACGACTGGCGCTAAGCAGTTCGTGGTACAAGAAGCGGCTGTTACGATTTGGTGGGGCATGTCGTCGTATAGATGGTCATTCACTCCCATCACAATATTCAATACGCCTTCTTCTTTTACCGGCGCCGTAACAACAACACGCTTAACGCCTTGATCTAAATACTGTTGCAGCAAAGCTTTGGTTTTCATTTTTCCGGACGCTTCGATCACGACGTCACATTGAGACCAGTCGGTTTGCGCAATCTCTTTGTTTTGAGTCACCGACAACACAGTTTCACCTATTTGGATCTGTTCATCTTGAAAAGACACACTGTGATGCCATTTACCATGGACAGAATCAAACTCTAGCAAGTGTGCTAGGGTTTCTGCATTGCCCGCAGGATCGTTAATTTGTACAAACTCGATTTCAGGCCAGTCAAAGCTAGCGCGAAGCGCCAAACGCCCCATTCGACCAAAACCATTGATCCCTACTTTAATCGTCATAAGAACTCCAAAATCTAATTATTAGTTACAGCAAGTTGCCATGCGTGTTGGCCGTTCGCCCATCGCATTTAGCCTCACTAACTCAGCTTTTATATAATCTGGTTGATGCATAACCGTGGCGTTTATCACCGCCTTCATCCATAGCGGTAGTGTTGGGTTTATAGAATAAAATACCCATTGTTTTTGCTTGCGATCACATAGAATTCCAGCCTTCTTTAGCTGCGCTAAATGCCGTGAAACCTTGGGTTGGCTATCTTGTTCAAGCGCAGCCATTAGCTCGCAAACACATAGCTCACCTTCCACCATCAACATGGCAAGCGTTTTTAAGCGGATCTCATCCGCTAGGGATTTATAAAATTGCAAGGGTGTAAGTAGCGTATGTTGTGGCTTACCTTCGCGTAGTAGGGAAATAACTTGTTCATTGATGTCGAACAAGGTTTGCTCATAAGCGTTATTGCGACTTCTCTCAGCTGGACTCGCAATATCCCACGCTAGGACATGTTCTCCTTGCAGTTTACTTTCGCATTCAGATCGCACTTCAGAGCATAAAGTTACCACCACATCAAAGTGTTCGTCCTTATACTCATTGAGGTGTTTACTGTACAGATTGTCCGTATTAATCCCTAAACGGCGTAGCATTGAAAGCGTAGTCGCATTCACAGTGCTTGGCTTAGTGCCTGCACTATAGGCATGAACATCCGAACCGCCATGAAAGTTAGCTAGCGCCTGTGCTAAAATTGACCGCGTTGAGTTTCCAGAACAAAGAAAAAGTATCTTCATCATCGCATAACAAATTAATTATATAACTTTATTGTTATATAATCACCCCGCTATGTCAATTACGCTTTGTTGGTATTTATCTTTACATAGCAGCTCGCCTAAGATTGCGAGCCGCTACCAAGGATAATCGATGTTGAGGTATTTAAAGCCAGCTTTCTACGCGCAATTTTGGTTCCTAGATATGGTTAGGAAAGCAGCGATTGAATGTTATAGTCCTGTTCTATGGCGTTTTCAGAAATCTTAATCACGGCTTCATCTTTTGCGAGATCAACTCGCAACTCCGCTTTGGCATTATTGCCCTCCCAAGTTATAACCAGATCTGAGCCTTGGCATGTTAATGCAAAATTGCCATCAAATGCACAACTAGTATTACGCAGTTTAATTAGTGTTTGCAGACCTTTCACGACAGGTTTATCGAGTGCGGCTTCCACCATCGCTACATCCAAATAAGGTCGGTTGATATCGCGTCCAACATTACTTTTTTCTAGGAGCACCATGTCATTTTCCATAGCCAATAGACCACCGTAATAAACTTGTGGTACTCCAGGGCAAAAGAACTGAATTGCTCTTGCTACCAAATAATAAAAATCATGCTTCCCTAAGGCTTCATAATAACTGCAATTGACTTGATACAAGTCAACATTGCTCGCTGCAGCGCCGGTTGCCTTGCGACTTTGGCCTTTACTGTTGCTATGGATTTGCTCAACCAAGGCATCAATTTGATTAGCATCAAGTAACCCAGGTTTATCCCCTTCAGGCCCAGCATCAATAATGCCAATTCCGTCATGAGTATCCAGCACAGTTAGACAGTTACGCGGCGCAATATCCAACCACTTGGCTAAAGCCGAGAAATCTTTATTGAATAAACTGTGTAAAATAAGCGGAGGGAGCGCAAAGTCATAAACACGGTCAACTTTGCTGGCAACCTCTACTTGAGTTTTGTAATAACTGTGAATTTCGGCAATGGTTTCCATGCCAAGCTCATTGGCGCGCTTAGATAATTGATTAATAAAAGCAAAGGCCTCATCAGTCATAAAGCAGCTGGTATTTACGCGTTTGATTGCATACCCTGCGGCATCTAGTCGAATAATTTTCACTCCACTGTCTGCAAATAATGTTAAGACTTTTTCTAAGTAAGCGCGCCCCGCTTCTGATTCAACATTAATATCAATTTGGTTATCAGTAAAAGTGGTCCAAAAATCCACAACTTCGCCACTCGCTAACGCCTTTTTAGAAAAGCAACTTCCTGGCCTCGGACGATAAATTGCTTGCGCTTGTGCTTGCGTAATCCCATCAGGAAAGACATCTTTCTCTTTTAAAAACATCGGCCAAAAGGGTGACTTTTGGCCATGAGCCAACACATCTGCAAATTCCGCAGACTCTCCTGATACATGGTTAACGATAAGATCCGCCATTACCTCACAGTGCTTGGCAATCAACTTAATATGTTGCCAATCGCCCAATCGTTCATCGACTTTGGCATGATCAATCGGGTCGAAACCTGCGTCACTGCCATCAATTGGGTAGTAAAAAGGCAAAATGTGGACACCACCAAATAGTCCAGCTAACGGGCCCGTTAGTAACGTATTTAATTGTGCAAGGCCGCCGCCAGACAGGCGATCAGCATACGTGATCAACTGAACTTGGTTTTTCATAATTTACTCATTAAAAAAGTTGAGACTTAATCGATTAAGTTATATCTTTAATCATGAACAAACAATAATCAAGTTTTATCGTAGCGTTCTACTAAAAATAATTCGCTTAATGCAGATTAGTATTACACTCAGTCTTATGTAAAGAAGTAGACCAGCTACATAACAAAGCCCTTCAAGAGGTGAACAATGAGCAGCAAGTCGAATCACACTCAGCTCAACACATTGCGCTGGTTAACTTATATGATGTTTTTGATGTTTGCGATGACATCAGACGCCGTTGGCGTGATCATTCCAACACTGATCAGCGAATATCAACTTAGCATGACCCAAGCTAGCGCCTTCCACTATGCCCCAATGATTTTAATTGCCTTTAGCGGCTTATGCTTAGGATTTTTGGCAGATAAAATAGGCCGTAAGCTCACGGTGTTAATTGGCCTTATACTATTTTCATCTGCATGTTTTCTGTTCGCACTGGGTGAAACTTTCACCATGTTTTTAATGCTTTTATGTGTCATTGGGTTAGCCATTGGTCTATTTAAAACAGGTGCCCTCGCTCTTCTAGGTGACATTTCTAACGGCGCACAAGAACATACTCAAACCATGAATAAAGTCGAAGGCTTCTTTGCCATCGGCGCGATAATTGGCCCTGCAATTGTCAGTTATCTATTGATACAGGGGGTGAGTTGGACCTATCTTTATGTGCTTGCTGGTGGGCTGTGCTTAATACTCAGTATCGTGACTTTAAGCACTGAGTTTCCCAAGTTTAATACCGCTCATGCACAAAACAATGCAGGCCTATCTCATACAGCAGCCATGCTCAAGAACAAATATGCACTTGGCTTTTCCCTCGCCATAGCACTCTACGTTGCAACTGAAGTCGCAATTTATGTCTGGATGCCCACTTTATTACAGGATTACCAAGGTGATTTAACTTGGCTTGCAACTTATGCGCTCACCATCTTTTTTATTTTACGTGCAATAGGTCGCTTTATGGCTGTATGGTTACTCGCTAAGTATCGTTGGCAAAGCGTAATGCTAACGCTGAGCTTTGCTATATTTGTATGCTATTTTTTAACTTATCTTTATGGTGTTAATGCCGCTATCTATACGCTCCCGCTAAGTGGTTTATTTATGTCTATGATTTACCCAACATTAAACTCAAAAGGGATCTCTTGTTTTGACAAAGCTCAGCATGGCTCTGTTGCTGGTGTGATGTTATTCTTCACCGCGCTTTCTGCTGCGCTAGCACCACTTCTGATGGGCATGGTGAGCGATTACTTTGGCCATGTTAGCTATGGCTTTATACTTGCGACTGGGTTTGCATTTTTACTCTTTGCAGCCATGTTGTACAACTGGTTAAAGGACCCTGCCCGCTTACCATTGAGCAAAAACGCTAAGTTTCAGCGAGTGTAACCCCTCCGACCACAAATTTTTCACGGGTTAAAATTCATAAAAACCAAAGCATTAAAATTTTGTTTGAATTATTGATTAATTTTTAATTGCAACCAAATTAAATTGTGCTAAAAATAAACTTAATCGATTAAGTTTATTTTTAATAGACCGCACGAGTTTGACAACGATAACAAGAGGCAAATGATGACAACAATCAAAACCACCCTATTTACACTCAGCGCACTCACGCTTGCAATCTCTCACTCGGCGGCCGCTGAAGAAAAAGCACACACAAAGCCTGCCGATGGCTTCGAGAAAATAGTCGTAACGGGTGTACCAAAGCGAACAACCATTATGGAATCGAGTGTTTCTGTTAGCAGTATAGGGCTGGAGCAAATCTCTGTTGCAACCCCCAGAACTACCGCTGAAGCATTCAAACTAATTCCAGGTGTAAGATCTGAATCAACCGGTGGTGAAGGTAATGCAAATATTGCTGTACGTGGTCTTCCTGTTGCATCCGGTGGCGCTAAATTTTTACAGCTACAAGAAGATGGCTTGCCGATTCTGCAATTTGGTGACATTGCTTTTGGTAACGCCGATATTTTTATGCGCCTTGATAATACCGTGGAGTCAATCGAGTCCATTAGAGGTGGCTCGGCTTCGACTGCCGCCAGCGACGCTCCCGGAGGCATTATTAACTTGATTTCAAAAACGGGTGAAAATGAGTCAGGCAGTGTTGCCACCACGTTTGGTTTAGATTATGACGAGTTTAGAACGGACTTTGAGTACGGGAGTTATCTAAGTGACGACATAAAATTTCATATTGGTGGCTTTGTGCGACAAGGTGAAGGCCCGCGTGACACCGGCTATACCGCAAATAAAGGCGGTCAACTCAAAGCCAATATCACCAAGGAATTTGAAAGTGGCTACGTTCGTTTATATGTAAAACACCTTGATGATAAAACAGCGGGCTACCTTCCTATGCCAATGTATTCTAATGGCGACTCCATCGACGGCTTTGATGTACTGTCAGATACCCCTCACTCTGTTTATTTCACCGCCACGCAAGGCTTAGGTGGTAATAATCAAATTCGTCAAGGAGATATGCGAGACGGAATGCACCCTGTTGTTGATAGTATCGGCTTTGAAGCAAATTTCGATCTAGGCAATGACTGGCAAATCGAAAACAGATCCAGAAAATCGAGTATCTCAGGCACATTTATGTCGCCTTTCCCTGCTGAGGTCGCTAATAGCCAAGCAATTGCCGAGAGCATAGCCGGTACAGGTGCAACACTCACCTTTGCCAACGGACCAAAAGCGGATCAAGCGTTCAATCAAGCACTACTAATGCGCGTTCATACCTTTGAAGTGGAAATGAATGATTTCGACAACATCATGAATGACCTAAAGCTCACCAAATCATTTGGTACTGACACGTCACTCACCTTCGGCTACTTCATGTCATCGCAAAATATCAATATGTCTTGGTTATGGAATTCATACTTGCTCGAGGTTAAAGGAGATAACGCAGCGCTTGTCAACGTGGCCGCTGCGGATAGCACTGCATATTCTGAAAATGGATTATATGCCTACAGTACGCCCTATTGGGGAAATTGCTGTCAGCGCAACTACGACACTGAATACGATACTCGAGCCCCATATATCGCCTTTTCAACAAAGCTCGGCGATATTTCAGTTGATGCGAGTGTACGTCATGATTCAGGTAAAGCGACAGGTACATTTGCAGGTGCTGTAACATCTCGTGTAGACATCAACCGTGATGGCACTATTTCAAAGCCAGAGGAGCAAGTTGCAGCCATCGATCTCGCTAACCCCAATGTTGTTAATTACGATTGGAGCTACACAAGCTACTCTGTCGGCGCAAACTATCAAATGACCTCAGACAGTGCCATATTCGGCAGATTCAGTGAGGGCGGTCGTGCAAATGCAGATAGACTATTGTTCGGTAAAGTGAATATTGATGGCAGTGTAGCTGATGAAGATGCTGTGGATGAAGTGACACAATACGAATTTGGTCTCAAACAAAAGTTTGAACAAGGTCGTCTATTTGCAACTTTATTTTACGCTGAAACAGAAGAGCAAAACTTTGAGGCAACCAGCCAAAAGTTCTTTGACAGGCAATACGAAGCACAAGGTATTGAACTTGAGGGTGTCTATTTTATTGGCTCCTTCGACTTACGAGGTAGTTTGACGTGGACCGATGCTGAAATCGCAAAAGATGCACTCACTCCCGAAGTCGAGGGTAACACGCCAAGACGGCAAGCTGACTTTGTTTATTCCTTATTGGGTAAATATAACTTCGATCAAGGTGCTATCGGTTTAAGCCTCATCGGCACCACTGACGCGTACGCACAAGACAACAACGAGTTAAAATTTGACGGTTACACTCAGGTCAACGCGTTTGCAAGTTATGATCTGACTGAACGCTTCAATATCGCGTTAAACGTAAACAATCTCTTTGATACCACTGGATTAACAGAAGCCGAGGAAGGCGTAATTCCAACTAACAATATTATTCGCGCTCGCAGTATTAACGGCAGAACTACGTCTGTCACTTTAAAATACCGTTTCTAATTAGGGGTAGTAGTTATGCAATTAACATGTTTTGGCGAGATGCTTATCGATTTGTTACCTACCGGCGACGGTAGCCTTAACCCTATTGCTGGCGGCGCTCCAGCGAATGTGGCGGTAGGCTTTGCTAAACTTGGTGGCAGTGCTCGGTTTGTGGGAGGCTTCGCTGAAGATCCCTTTTCGCTGCAATTAAAATCAACCTTGGCGCTATATGCTGTTGGAACTGAATATTGTGTATCCATAAGTGGAGCGCAAACCGCCTTGGCCATCGTCCACCTCGACGCCCAAGGAGAACGAAGCTTTTCGTTTTACCGCGACAATACCGCTGATATCGCAATCCGCCCAAAAGACTTTGAGCATTTGCAATGGCCAGATCACGGGATATTTCATTTTTGCTCAAACACGCTTACCGATGCAGAAGTTACAAGTACCACCATGGCATTACTAAAGTCTGCTGTGGCTCACAATCAATTAATTTCATTTGATGTTAACCTGCGCTTGAATCTATGGCAGGACTTATCTTGCTTATCCGAACGTATAGAGGCTTGCTACCCCTATGTCGACATATTAAAAATGAGTAAAGATGAGCTGAGATATCTCGCTGAAGAAAAGAACATGAGGGAGGCTAGCTATTTAGATTGGTTACTTAGTGTCGGCGTACAAGCGGTCATCTCAAGCGATGGGCCAAACCCTTGCAGCGTATTAACAGCTAAAGACTTTTATTCCGTCGCCTCTCCTACTATTGATGCGGTTGATACAACCGGCGCTGGGGATAGCTTAATGGCAGGGTTTCTATTTCAACTCAGCCAACATGGGATCTCAAAAGATACACTATCGCAAAACTTCCCAACCGTAAAAAAGGCACTTAGCTTTGCCGTGAAATGCGGTGCGTTTACCTGTGAACACAAAGGTGTCATGCCCTTTATGCCAACGCTTATAGATGTGTCTGAACGGTTTTCTTCCTTCAACCCTGAGGCTTTGTTGGGTTAATACCTAAAGCGGGAAAAGGTTTTCCCGCTGTTTTATTATAAAAATCGAGACTTAGAAACCTGTTTCATAGTCAATATGAGCAGAGTTTGTCGTCTCGTATGTACCATCAGTATAAAGAATAGTTGCAGTCGCATTGTACTGACGATAAGCACGAATGGTCATGTTACACGTTGTACCACCGCTGCAACTCGCATCACCATTCCAAATTACTTTGCTAATCGCTTTAGTGGCATTTGCGATATAGAATTTACCAGAAGTTGAATTACCGAAAGAAAAATCAATTCCTGAACAATAGCTAGTGCCGTTACCCGATACATTACCACCCGACTTAACATTGAGAGAGCATCTTAAGTCAGCTGCTTGAGAACTAAACGACAGGGTACCCATTACTACCAATGCTGAAGCAATTAATACTGTTTTCATTAATATGTCCTTTATTTATGTATTAGTTTACAACCAACTGTATTGGTCAAAAAACAACCTAACACAACAATAGTAAGAAACTCAATTATTTTAACCTATAATAAACCTTAAAATTACAAACCATTCAAAAGACATTAAATCGAGTAAGTTCATGAGAAGTGATATAAACGGTGAAGAGACAAGCTATAGAAATTATCTAAATAATAGACTAAATAAAAAAGGCCGCAGCGGCGGCCAAACACATCATGGGTAAAACAATGAAGGGATGTAAGTGTGAATACACGAGCTATTTTATGCGAATAATTATAAATTAAAATCACATTATAAAGATTGTTATCATCGCTTTTTTCGAACAGTCTATTTGTGTGGTACTCGTGATACAATCGCGAAATTAAAAACTACAACGAATTGTCTATGCCATTACTTTGGATTGTTACTTTACTTTGGGCGTTCTCATTCTCTTTGATTGGTGTTTATTTGGCAGGCCAAGTCGATGCTTGGTTTAGCGCTTTGTCTAGAACCTTGCTTGCAGCAATTGTGTTTATTCCATTTTTGAAATTGAACTCGGTAAATAAAGAGTTGATAATCAAGCTGATGGCAATCGGTGCAGTGCAGATTGGTCTGATGTATGGCTTTTACTATCATTCTTTTTTATACCTAAGCGTACCTGAAGTGTTGCTATTCACTGTGATGACACCCATCTATATTACTGCACTCAATGACTTACTAAACCGGTCGTTCAATGCCACCTTCTTGCTGTCTGCGCTCATAGCTATCATTGGTGCAATCACCATTAGATTTACAGAGCTTACAAGCGACTACCTTTTTGGCTTGCTTCTAGTGCAAGGCGCAAACCTTTGCTTTGCAATAGGCCAAGTAAGTTACAAACGCTTAAGTAACCATTACCAGCTGGTACATCACCAAAGCTTCGGTTTTTTCTTTATTGGTGCGTCCCTCGTGCTCGCCATTGGGTTTATGTTATTCGGCAATCCCCAGCAACTCCCAAGTACTAATCTACAATGGGGAATACTGATTTATTTAGGCTTGATTGCTTCAGGTGTAGGATATTACGTCTGGAACTTAGGACTGACCCGCGTCTCGGTGGGTGAGCTCGCGGTAATGAACAATGTGCTGATCCCAGCTGGGATCATTGTCAATTTGCTGATTTGGAACCGGGAAGCTGACCTCATTCGTCTTGGAATTGGCAGTACCATTATTTTTGCGGCATTGCTCTATAGTAAAAGCGGTGTAAAAGTATAGCCGCTTTGACTTATTTACCGGATTCGACAGAGTCAAACTCCATTTGTGAATTGAAACACGCCAAGGCTTCAATATCTTGATATGGCTCTGTTGACCAACATGTTTTTCTAAAGCGCTCATACACTTCACGAAAAGGTGTACAAATTAGCTCAGATTCATCCATCATAATACAGCTAAAGTCTTCGGACTTTATTACAATATAAAGATACTCTCTTCCGCCTTCTTCAGCAAAAAATACCGAATCCCAAAAGTAGCCTTTCTGTCGCATTTCTTCCCTTGGAAACGCGATATTATCCTGCATATAAGCAAGTAATTCATCCACTTGAGGGCGAGTATTCAAATTTAATTTTATCTTTAGCAGTTTTGTTTCCATGAAATAAGATTACCCCCTCCAACCTTTAACCATTTTGCTACTGAGCATACTTTCCTTCATTTTTTATTCCTATTTTCTACTTATCATTTTCGTAGTAACGACTATACCTAATTCCCTCAAACAGGCCCAACTATAAATTCGTAAAATGTAACAAATTGTTTTACCTAAGATAACCATTAACGCCCATGAGCCAGCTCTCTGGAGTTAGGTGTTTGACGAAAATTTCGTTAATATCTAGAGAAAAATAAAGTAAAAATATGATGACAAGAATCGTACAACTATTCCCTCTTTGGGCCATTATTTGCTCAGTAACCGCTTATCTTTTTCCGACTCTATTTAGCGCGTTTAAAGGCAGTATTATTCCGTTATTAATGTTGATCATGCTGACAATGGGGTTAACCCTCACTACAAAAGACTTTTTACGCGTGCTCGACAATAAAAAAGCCATTTGCGTTAGTGTGCTGCTTCAATTTACTGTGATGCCGAGTGTTGCCTACTTAATTGCAACCACCATGAGCTTAGAAACTGACCTATTAATTGGAATAATTTTAGTAGGCACGGTTGCTGGCGGCACGGCAAGTAACGTTTTGTGTTATCTCGCCAAAGGAGATGTCGCGTTATCGATTTCTATGACCGCGATTAGTACTTTACTCGGCGTGTTCTTAACGCCACTACTAACCACATTGATGATAGGCCAGGTGGTTGATATTCAGTTTTCTGATATGTTGATCAGCCTGCTAAAAATTGTGCTATTTCCTGTGGCTGTGGGCGTTGCTTTCAATACCTTGCTTGCCAAGCCACTGGCGCATTCTGTTATCAAAACAACTCCGATACTGCCTTTACTTTCAATGCTTTCAATCATTTTTATCATTGCGGTGATCGTTGCTCTTAATCAACCTAAACTTCAAAGCATCGGGCTCGTTATGCTGGTTGCCGTGATCCTGCACAATACTACAGGGCTACTTTTGGGCTATTTCATTCCGAAACGGCTCGGTTTTGACGAAAAAGTATGTCGCACCATGGCCTTTGAGGTGGGTATGCAAAACTCGGGGCTTGCTGTTGCGCTTGCCATGAAGTTTTTTACTCCTGCAGCGGCCGTAGCAGGTACCCTATTTTCTATTTGGCATAATGTCAGCGGCTCAATATTAGCAGGAATATGGCGACGAAGCGCCACCAGCTCATCTGATAACAATAAAGCCTAATATCAAAGGTTAGGCTTTTTGTAATTGCTTATAAAAGTGAATTTTGCAATCCGATGAGCCGTTGATTTGTTCACATTTTACAATCTGGTAATCGCGGCTTATTAACATCAATAGCATGTTTTTGAATAGGTTTCTCGACTTTACTCTAATGGCGCTATAGCCTTGCGCTTTGCACCAAGTTTCTTGCATCACCAACAACTGCTTGGCAATACCTTTGCCGCGATATTCGGGGATGACCGCGCCTAACCAGCTATAAAACTCGTTATTTGGCAGTTCGTGGCCTAGCTTATACCCTATGGGTTTGCCTTGAGCGTACGCCACCAGCAATAAATGTTGTTTATCTCGCAGTTTGTCTACGACTTCCTCACCCTTTCTTGGCGTGGCAAACTCCGGAATTTGGTTTTCTATCGCAAGGAGGTCATCTATCGAGCCGACTTTATATTCTAGATTCATATTAATGTCTGTGTAATTGAAAAGGTATCGCCAACAGTCACTTCGGCATATGCGCCGTTAATCAGCGTTAAATTCGGCGCTTGATGGCCTATATCCACATCGTATAGCACGGGGAAATCGCAACCAGTAAAGACTTTTTGCAATGCATCTAGGTGCGTCCAGTCACTATCTTTTGCCAGCGGCTCTGGATTTCGACCAATCAAAACTCCAGCGACTTTCGAAAACCAACCTCGTAATTTAATACTTTGCAGCGCACGATAGTATGCCGCTGGCGGCATTTCACCATTTTCAAAATATAAGATAATCGACTCATCAGGGTGCGCCTGTGAAAAAGCGTCCAGATCAAAATATTCCGTACCAGCCAATAACATGTGAATATCCAAACAGCCGCCTAATAATCGACCAGCAAACTGCTGCCGGTGATTGCCAATGGCCAAAATACGCCATTGAGTGCTCGCGGATAAGTTAAATCCAGCATCGGGAAAGTCAACAAAATTGAGTGGCTCAGCTTCAAAATGTGTCGAGGGAAATTGCGTAAAAGAGTCATTAGGCGCGCGCCTCAAATGGTTAAAAAGTCCAACCGTTAATGCGTCTTGTTGATGGACATTTAATTGCATAAGGTTAGTCGCATGCACGCTTGCCCAGCCTAGTTTGCAAGTCACTGCGCTCAGCAAAGTGCTGACATCAGAGAAACCGATGAGCCATTTTGGCTGCGCATATGCCAACTTCTCCCAATCAAGCAATGTCAGTAAATCCATTGCAATTGCACCGCCCCATGGCGGCATAATCGCGTCTATTGTGTCATCGAGTAAGTATCCCATAAGCTCATTCGCACGGGTTTTGACATCCGCGCTAACGTAGTTGTGGTTATCTCGCAGGCATTCACCAACCACGAGTTCAAAACCTTGTTGCGCGAGATAACCCAAAGCGTTGTCTAATCTCTCGTGCATAGCAGCAGGTACGCCCGCTGAGAATGCCGTGATCGCAATTTTACTGCCCGCTTTCAACGGTTTAGGATACTTCATCATGATTTCCGTTATTTTTTTGCTTATCCTACCTGAATTTCCGCTTTTGCATACTTTAAATTCTCCCGTTTCGGGCGAGCAATCAAATATAGAAAGGTTAACGGCCCCAAGCGTCCAATCAGCATTAAAAAGATGATTACCGCTTCACCGGATTCAGACAATGAGCCAGTGATCCCTCGAGATAAGCCAACCGTGCCTAATGCCGACACCGCCTCAAACGTGATATCCGTTAAATTTGCCTGCTCGGTGATCGTCAAAATAAGGGTTGCGAGCATCACGGTAAAAAAGTACACCACGGTGAGGCTAAGCGCCTTAAACACCGTTTCAGGCGAAATTTGTCTGTGTCCGATAGCGACCTGTTCTCTGCGTCTCAGATAAGCGTAAGTTGCCATTAATAGCACCACTACTGTGGTTATTTTAAGACCACTGGCGGTACTCATAGAGCCGCCCCCTATTATCATTAACCAAATGGTCAGCACGGTACTTTCGTCATTCACCAGCGCAAAGTCGATACTGTTAAAGCCCGCTGTACGTGGCGTCACCGCTTGCATCCAGGCAGTGATAACTTGCTCGGACAACGGCAAGGTTCCAAGGGTCTCTGGGTTATGTGCTTCAAAAAGCCAAAATAAGCTAAATGCCAGCACATTTAACACCCCTGTTGCTATCAAGACTAACTTAGTGGCAGATCCAAACCGGCTCCAACAGCGTCTTTTCACTATATCCATCAACACCACAAATCCAAGTCCGCCAATCACAAATAACCCTGATATCACAAGATTAACGACCCAATCACCACGAAAACTGGTTAGGCTGTCATCATGCAATGCAAATCCCGCATTGTTAAAAGCCGAAATAGTGTAGAAGAAGCTTTGCATTATCGCATCACCAAGCGGTAGCGTTTGATACCAATGGGCAAGCAAAATGGTAAACCCAATCGATTCGATGATCAGTGCATAAACTAACACGCATTTGGCTGTATCAACCAACTGATCAAATCGAGCTATGCCAAAGCTTTCTTTTGCGATAAGTTGTTTACTAATGTCCATTTGCTGCCCCATCCCCCGCAGCACCACAACCGTAATGGTCATAAACCCCAGTCCACCGATTTGAATTAGACTGGCAATAACGAGATGGCCAAAGGTCGTAAAATCATTTGGCGTACTCAAAACGGCAAGTCCTGTCACCGTTACCGCGGAAGTTGCAGTAAATAATGCTTGCATTACTTTGATGTCTTGGGTGTGTGCTATCGGTAGCAACAGCAACATAGTACCTAAAGCTATCAGCCCACAAAATCCAATAAACAGAACTGCTGGGGGGCTTAACCTCAGCGGCTTTTTGTGGGCTTTGGGCTTGCTATTTGGATAGGGGTAATAGTGGGGACTCCATGTTTTCATTACGCCCCCAGTTTTTGCGCGATAGAATTTAACGCTTTTAACTGACCGCTGAGGATCACTTTATCATCTTCGTTGATCAAAAATGACTCTGCCGGATTGCTATAACACGCTTTGCCGCGCTGCACTAACACAGCCTTGATTTCGCCCTTTGCGCGCTTTAATAGCGTTGCCAAAGACTGCCCGCAGCTTAATTTATTCACGATGACTTCCACCATATAAAAACCATGCCCCAATTGCATATATTGATTGACCATGGGGTAATTCAGTGTTTGTGCGACCCTGATCCCCATTTCTTCTTCAGGGCGGATCACGCGTGTTACGCCTAAGCGGGATAAAATTGTATGATGCGCTTCTGAGCTGGCCTTAACCCAAATTTGCTCAACGCCTAAGTTCTTTAACGACAGTACACATAAAATGCTCGATTCTAGGTTTTCACCTATGGCGACCAATACCGCTTTGCTTCTCGTAATATCTAGTTGGCGTAATGCCGTTTCATCGGTCGCGTCTAAAGAGGTGGCATAATCAATATGCTCAACAACTTGGTTCACCACACGTTCGCGACTATCTACCCCTATCACTTTGTTTCCAAGCCGCTTTAATTCCAAACAAGCCGCAAAACCAAATCGACCTAAACCAATTACTACAAATTGTGCCATAACAACCTCTATATACTCCGTTATGAGAAATGCTTATTGAGCGGTAAAAGTAAAAACCGATAACCAACCCCGGGCTCAGTTTCTATGATTTTTGGTGTAGCAGCATCGTCACTGAGTTTCTTACGTAACTGGCTGACCACAATCCGTAAATAGTGACTATCTTCGACATGGCTTTCGCCCCAAATTTGCTTTAATAAAGTTTGCTGACTGACTAACTCTTGTGCTCTTTGCGCAAGCATACTAAGTAGTGCAAATTCCTTTTTCGATAGTGCTAATGGTGCGTTATCCATAATGACTTGATGCTTTTGTAGATCTATCATCAACTTGCCGTAGTCAATGGCGAGCAAGCGTTTGTTCGGTACTAAATCTCGTAATAGCACTTTGACGCGTACCACCAGCTCTTTGATGCTAAAAGGCTTCGTCAGGTAGTCGTTTGCGCCGCCCTCCAGCAGTTTAATCTTCTCAGCCTCTTGATCTCGCGCAGTTAAGATCAATACAGGTAGCTTGCTGGTTTCTCGGATCTTCTTCAAAATGCTATATCCATCAAAATCTGGTAGCCCGAGATCTAAGATTACTAAGTCTGGCAGCTCACCTTTTAACACCGACATGGCTTCCTTTCCGGTGCTGGCTTCCACATAATTCAGCCCTTCAGCTTTTAATGCTAAGCGGATAAAACGACGGATCTCTTCTTCATCGTCAATCAATAAAATGGTGTGAGTCATCAATGCGCCTCCTCTTTTGGCAAACTAACTTCCATTGTGCAGCCTTGCGTCGTGGGCAAAATGCGAATATCACCGCCGTGCGCACGAATAATACCTCTCGCCACACTCAGCCCTAAGCCACTGCCACCGTCTTTGCTGACGCTTTGTCGAAACGAGCTAAAGGCGGTAAAGACTTCCTTTTGCCGAGCAACGGGGATCCCAGGGCCGTTATCCTGAATAAATATCAACAACGCTTGCTGCGTTTCTCCTAAGGAAATCTCAACCCGCTCTCCATCGGGACTAAAGGTGACTGCATTTTCAATTAAGTTAAACAGGGCTTGCTCAATGAGTGCAGCTTGTATCGTGAGAATTGGACTCATATTCTGTGGCATTCTCGAGACGCATGGCGCGCCTAGCCGCAAAATCACGTTATCAATCAAGACATCAATAGACGTAGGTTGCTTCAACAGCGAAAGCTCATCCCCTTGATGCTGTAACTTGGTGGCTTGCAAAATATTTTCGATATAGCGAAACAAACGGTGGCTCTCTGATCGTGCCGACCCCAACAGCTCATTTTGCTCATCTTGGTCTAACTTATCACGATAGGTTTCTAGCGTTTCGAGCGCGCCCATCACCGCAGCGAGCGGTGTACGTAAATCATGAGAAACCGACAACAAGATATTAGAGCGCACATTCGCAACTAAAAGCTGCTGCTTTTGCTCTTTGATATAGCTCGATAAATAGCTGGTAGCTAATGCCACCGTGATAAATACCACTAAATTGACCACGTCTTCGGTGTTATTCATATGAAGCGTGTATCTGGGCTCTGTGATAAAAAAGTTGAACACTAGACTGCTAACAATCGCCACTCCCAGTGCCATCCAACGTTTTGCGATGAGAGAAACAACAACAACGCCCAACTGTAATACCAGCAGCACACTGATCGCCGAATGCAGCAACGAGTCTAAGGCAACGGCAAAGGCGCTGGTTAACAGCAAAACCAGAAAACTAACGAGATACTCATTCTTGGCAATAAATCCATTCTCGGAAAACATAGTGACTCCAACTTGCGCTATGTCTTTATTCTATCCTTGTCGAAATTCCGTTGCCGTATAATTTGCGTAAAATTTACTTAGCTTTAGGCTATTTAGCTCAAGAGCCTGTTTATCTATCAAGTTTGTTTTTGCATGTTGATGATAAAAAGGCTAAGCGCATATCTGATAAAGCCATTGTGATACGCTGGCACAAGCTGTTCAAAAGCAACTGGATAACTTAGAAATTCATTGAAGAATGGCCGAGAGCGAGTACTGACCACTTATTGTAAAACACTCAAAAAACGACGGCGCACAAACCTAGCAATTGTGAACGTTTGCTGGCTGGACCAAATAAAGGCTTTAGCAATAATGCCTCAAGCTGCGCTAACCTAGCCTCTCCCATGCCGTGCGCGATAAGCTGATTTTGACGTCGAGAAATACGTAAACGCCAATAACTCGCTTATTTTAGAAACACTTTTGATATGAGTGATGAACACTTTTTTGTAATTCTAAGTCGAAACTGCCGTAACTATGGTGAATAGATAATTTTGGGTGTCTGTATTGTTTTCAATTTTATCCGCTTTCAAGCTATTTGTTAGCCGACACTATTAAACTGCATGATCATCAACTGCTTTTTGAAGAAGAGTAGCTAACTCAAAAATGAACTCCATGTCTTCAAAGTTCGCTTCATAGCTTAATTCTCTTGAAGTAAGTCCTCTATGCGCAATTTGATGCCGAGATAATAAGATTCCATCAAGCCTTTCCTTTGCTTGAACACGTGAAAAATCATCAGTATCCCAACAAGTCGTAACTTTCGTTAATCCGAAAGTATCTTTAAGTAATTGGTCAATATTTTTTGTATTGGGAGTGTTAAACCTTTTCAGTTTATTTTCAACATTCTGAGCAAGTAAATCGTCTAAAGGATAAGGCCCGCTATAGGACTTGATGTCCGTAAATTTTCGACGCACGAGAGACTCAACAAAATCTTGCCAGTACGCAACCAAATGAAACACGTAAGTTTGGTTTAGATATCTAATTTTGCTGTCAAACTTGCGTGTTGTTTCGATGTTCAACCTTGTTGTCACTGCAATTGCCCGAGAAATGATTGCGTACATATGGGCAATCGCTAAAGAAGTGGTGCTTACACCTGTGAATACAAAACTGAGATTGGCAAGAGTACCCGCATGAGAAACGAATTAGAGTTGATGCATGGGATCAAGCATCGGGTGTGGCATAACCACCGACGGCGTTAGGATGGCAATGCAGCTAACGCTGCATTGAACCACGAACATAGACTGAAGACAGGTGCCACGGCGAACTAAGTAAGGTCTGCTCTGTTACTAGAAATAGTAATAACCAACGAATATCAGCAAAATAACCGACGACATTACTTGCTTCATCCTATGTATTAACTCGCTCTAATTCGAGTTGAAATAGTTATGGCTTAAAAAGTTAGGCGGGATCAGTGCGTTTAACTTGACAGTGGGAGTCATACCAACGCCCGCATTTGCGGAAAATAGGAGCGAAGCGTAAATTTTCCGTAACATGCGCTTGTTATATGAATATTAGTTGTAGTTGATAACCAGTAGCCCTTCCAAGTTAACAACTTTAGTATCTACATTCATAAATTTGTATATTTGGATTGCGCGAGATTGAAGCTTGCGGTCATTTGTTACAAATATGTCTGCATCTAACCCATAAATGATATGCTCAATGTCATGCAAGCTACTTTTCTGTGTTTTTTCTTTTGTGTCAACCTTGTAGCCCAGAAGATCAAGCATGCTCGATAATGTATACACCGCGTGCAATGCCTCTGCTCTTGATGTGGTATTACTGAAACATTCTTTATCGTAGAGACTGGAATGCGATAACGAAACAAGCTCCCCAAACTCTTCATCAGTAAGAGATTCAAAAACACTTTGATTGTTGGCAATATCCTGTCGGTGCTCTGCAGTATCATACTTTTCTAAATACATTTTCCTATCTCGACTTGAAACAAGTTTCAATTCCTCAAGAGCCTCTGTACTGCCCTCATGATTTTCAATTCTTTTCAATCCATAGCAAGGATCTTCGATAAAGAAGGAATTTGTTTTTTCATCCGGTAGGATCACTATATTTCCGGTAAGCTCAGACAATGCTGAAACAACCAATAGCTTTTGATCTAAATAAGGAATCTTATTTATCTCTTCTAGATTCGATGGACTATAAAAAAATATAAATTTACCACTTTCTTTTAAGTGATCTATTTTTGATTTTATTTCTTCATCTTGTGCATATAAAGAGAGAACGTTTTGGTCGAAATACACTTTGGTGCCTGACGCATCAAAAGGTCGCTTATTGAAATCCTCTCTACTATTTCCACGTTTAATATTTGTTAAAGCTTCGTCTCTAAGTTGAGTTTTTCGCCATACATGCAACTCATTTTTTAGTGATTCTTTTGAAATAGCGCCATCAAATACTTTTTGAATAGTTTGTGAGTAGAAAATAAAATCATAACAAGGGGCGCATTCCATACAAGGAACAATATTATCGGCACCCATTAACCTTAAATTATTTAATATATTCTCTATATCTTCCACTGAGCTATTAGATAACACGGCTTGTAATAGTCTCTCCATGAGAGCACTTGCATGGTACGAATCTATACAGCTACTCATAACATTCCTTTTTCATATAGACATAATGACTCCCACACGGTGTTAGCCTCCGCTTTTCGTGGGTTAGCTTAATTCAAAGCCAGAGCCATAATTAGTTTGTCAAATAACTAAACAGCAGAGGCTAACATGAATAAACATAGCACACTTTTTATCGCTCTTGATACACATAAAGAATTCAACGAAGTCGCCTATATTGAAGAACATAGAGGCGCAAACGCTGTTCACCTTGGCCGATTCTCCTCTTCCAAACTGGCCGTTCAAAAGCTCGTTCGCCAATTCGAATCTAAATACCCTGGCGCAACCCTTCACTTTGTTTATGAAGCGGGACCATGTGGTTATTGGATTTACCGATTAATTACCAGTCTTGGCCACTTCTGTTACGTGGTCGCTCCTTCGCTTATTCCTAAAAAGCCTGGCGAGCGTATCAAAACTGATAAACGCGATGCACTTAAGCTCGTAAAACTCCTCAAATCTGAAGACCTAACACCCATTTATGTCCCTGAGCCGGAAGATGAAGCCATCAGAGATTTATCTCGTGCTCGAGAAGTCGCCATGAAAGACTTAAAAGATGCTAAATATCAATTAAAAGCGTTGCTGCTTCGCAATAATATTAACTACAAAGGCACCGCAAATTGGTCTCAGAAACATTTACGTTGGCTCACTGAGCTGGTGCTTCCACATCCCGCACAGCACATTGTCTTACAAGAATTTCTGCAAACAATTACCGAGCGAATAAGCCGACTTGAACGACTAGATAATGAACTGACACATCACGTTCATCAGTGGAGCGGTAAATCGCTGACACCGGAGCGGTAAATCGCTGAAGCGGTAAATCGCTGACACCCACCACTAATTTGCACCTTCCTAAGATACCGCCTAAGCTTTAATTCTGCACTCAAAGGATTGAGGAAACCAAACTATGGCTATTGCCCGTAAAAGACAAATTAGTTTAACCGACACCAAATACTACCACTGTATCTCCCGTTGCGTAAGGCGTGCTTTTCTGTGTGGTGAAGATAAATTTACTGGCAAATCATACGAACACCGCCGTGATTGGGTTGAAGAAAAGCTCTTGATGTTGGGGTCTGTGTTTTGTATTGATATCTGTGCTTATGCCGTGATGAGTAATCACACTCACATTGTTTTATATGTTGATGATAGAAAGGCTGAGCGCCTGTCGGATGAAGCGATTGTCATACGATGGCACAAACTGTTTAAAGGTAATTGGATAAGCCAAAAATTTATTGAAGGTGAACCTCTCAATGAATCGGAGCAATTGATACTCGATGAGCTAGTTGATAAGTACAGAGAAAGGCTCGCAGATATTAGTTGGTTTATGCGGGTACTTAACGAAGACATCGCCCGCCGCGCAAATAAAGAAGATAATTGTACAG
>NZ_JAMXSE010000029.1:0-72485 GCF_024124685.1 Pseudoalteromonas sp. OANN1 | reverse complement strand
GGCGGTATGTCAGGCACCAAGAAAAGGAAGAGGTGCAAGAGCAGGCGCAGTTAACACTCCAGTAAACAACGCCCCCTTCTAGGGGGCTAATGCAAAGCCACCTTCTTTAGAAGGTGGATCTTTTACTATCACTCAGTTTGATGCGGTATTACCGTTTCTCAAACTCAGTGTTAGTCGTTCGTGTATACTAATTGCTTGAATGAACTTGGTATACCTAAGTAACATCAGCATTTTGAAGTCGCTTGGGTATCAACGAGTTTACGGCATCAACTTAGTATAAATCTACACACGCAGAGTAACGAGCACGGAAGACCATGATGTTCCCTTTGAACGGTGGGGTTAGAATAAAAAGTTTCAAACGACAAAAAGCCCAGAATAGCTGGGCTTTTTGTTATCACTCAGTTTGATGCGGTATTACCGTCTCTCAAACTCAGTGCTAGTCGTTCGTGTATACCAATTGCTTGAATGAACTTGGTATACCTAAGTAACATCAGCATTTTGAAGTCGCTTGGGTATCAACGAGTTTACGGCATCAACTTAGTATAAATCTACACACGCAGAGTAACGAGCACGGAAGACCATGATGCTCCCTTTGAACGGTGGGGTTAGAATAACAAAAAGCCCAGAATAGCTGGGCTTTTTGTTATCACTCAGTTTGATGCGGTATTACCGTCTCTCAAACTCAGTGTTAGTCGTTCGTGTATACTAATTGCTTGAATGAACCTGGTATACCTAAGTAACATCAGCATTTTGAAGTCGCTTGGGTATCAACGAGTTTACGGCATCAACTTAGTATAAATCTACACACGCAGAGTAACGAGCACGGAAGACCATGATGCTCCCTTTGAACGGTGGGGTTAGAATAAAAAGTTTCAAACGACAAAAAGCCCAGAATAGCTGGGCTTTTTGTTATCACTCAGTTTGATGCGGTATTATCGTCTCTCAAACTCAGTGTTAGTCGTTCGTGTATACTAATTGCTTGAATGAACTTGGTATACCTAAGTAACATCAGCATTTTGAAGTCGCTTGGGTATCAACGAGTTTACGGCATCAACTTAGTATAAATCTACACACGCAGATTAACGAGCACGGAAGACAATACGTCCCTTTGATAGGTCGTAAGGCGTCATTTCAACAGTAACTTTGTCACCAGTCAAAATACGGATGTAGTTTTTGCGCATTTTTCCAGAAATATGTGCAACAACCACGTGACCATTTTCTAGTTCAACACGGAACATTGTGTTTGGTAGCGTGTCAAGGACCGTGCCTTGCATTTCAATTACGTCTTCTTTCGCCATGTGTAGCGTATCACCTCTTGGTTAAATTAAACGATGCAGATTTTGCCCAAAAGCGGGGAATAAGTAAAGTTACAAGCTGATTTTTTGTTAATTTGGTCATTTATTCAGCCAGTTTTACCAAAGTTTTTTGCTTCTATTCCTAACGCATTTCAAAATCTGGAGCCTTGTTGATAGGCAAGGGCGATATTCTAGCATAGGAAAGTCTGCTAGTAACGCATGTTTTTTGTCCATGCTATTGGATAATTGTGGTGTAAAAGGAGGTGTATTCCTGCATTTGAGCAAACGTATGCAGGAAAGAGGTACTAAGCACAAGGTTGTGAGGCATCCGGATCAATATCTTGCCAAATATCTTTAACTAGCTTTTGTGCTGGAACAAATTGGGTTTTATAACGCATTTTCTTGCAGTCGTCGATTTGATAACCCAAGTACAAGTACGGTTTATTCTGTTTCGCTGCCTGTTCGAGCTGAGCCATGATCATGATAGTGCCGATACTTAGTGATTCATACTCAGGATCGAAAAAGGTATAAATAGCAGACAATGAATAAGGCATTGAATCAGTGACGGCTACTGCAATTAACTTATCTTTGTGCCATAGCTCGATAAAGATAATGTTCATCCAACGACAAAATAAGAAGCTTTCGTACTGGAGACGGTTAGGTGGGTACATAGAGCCATCGCTGTGGCGTAGACTGATATATTTTTCGTATAGCGGATAGTATTCAGGACGCTCCTGGTGGCTAATAATTAGCTGATAATCTTGCTTTAATTTATTGCGTTTGCGTTTTTGAGATTTACTCGGTTTAAATTCTTGAGTTAACACTCTTACTGATTGACAAGCTGAGCATGCGGGACAGTGTGGACGATAAATCTGGTCTCCACTGCGGCGAAACCCTAATGCTAACAATTGTTCAAATCTATCTGGGCTGTAACAATTTGGGTCTAGAATAACCAGTAACTGTTCCTTCTGCTCAGGTAAATAACTACAACTAAATTGTTGGCTCAGTCCGATTTTAGAAGGAAAGTGTTCATTCATAGATAGCTTTCAACTCCTGAGGCTGCCACATTGATGATGGGATCTCAAATCGATCCGCCAATTTAAGTCTAGTCAAAAACTCGCTCCTTGGTACAACTTTTAATCCCAAACTTGTTAAATAAGGATTTTCGAGTTGGCAATCAATAAAATGTGCCTGATGGGCTTTGAGCCAATTTACCAGTGCCCACATCGCCATTTTGGACGTATTAGGTAAGGTGTGGAACATAGATTCACCACAAAATACACCAGACTGCATGATGCCATATAGCCCGCCAACTAGATTACCTTGATCCCATATCTCCACACTATGTGCTAACCCCTGAATGTGCGCTTGCTGATACGCAGCCAACATCGCATTTGTGATCCAAGTTCCTTCAGCGGCCATTCGTTGATTTCTACAAGCTTCAATCACTTGTGAAAAGGCGGTATTGATAGTGACGGTTGGACTGAGTTTACGTTGCGCTTTTCTTAGTGTTTTACCACAGTGAAAATCTTGAAGCTCCAAAATGCCGCGCTCGCTTGGGCTCCACCACATAATTGGCTCACCCTCACTAAACCAAGGAAAAACCCCATTGGCATAAGCGTTTTTCAGGCGTTTTACTTGTAAACAACCACCAATGGCAAGCAGTCCATCTGGTTCAGACAAGGCATAGTGATTTGGTGGAAAACGAAAGTCATCGCGGGCGAGGTGGAACAGTTGTTGGATCATTGAACAAACTACAAGATTGTTATTTATTTCAATATAGCAAATTAAGGCAAGGAGGGAAGAGGGTCGGTCTAGACCGACCCATTTATCTATTATTTTTGGCTATCTAAGAAGCGCTCTGCGTCTAGTGCTGCCATACAGCCTGTACCTGCAGAAGTAATTGCTTGACGATAAATGTGGTCAGACACATCACCTGCTGCAAATACACCTTCAACACTGGTCTGTGTTGCGTTACCATTTAGGCCCGACTGCACCACCAAATAACCATCTTTCATCTCTAGCTGGCCCTCAAACATATCTGTGTTTGGTTTGTGGCCAATCGCAATGAAAACACCAGCAAGATCAAGTTGCTCTGTCGCTTCGGAATCAGTATCTTTGATACGAATACCAGTAACACCCATATCATCACCTAGCACTTCATCAAGTGTGCGATTTAGGTGTAACACAACATTACCGTTCGCTGCTTTATCCATTAGGCGATCGGCAAGAATTTTCTCACTACGGAAAGAATCGCGGCGGTGAATAACATGTACTTCTTCAGCGATGTTTGATAGGTAAAGTGCTTCTTCAACCGCGGTATTACCACCACCAACAACCGCAACCTTTTGACCACGATAGAAGAATCCATCACAAGTTGCACAAGCAGATACGCCACGGCCTTGGAACGCTGTTTCAGACTCAAGACCAAGGTATTTTGCTGATGCACCTGTTGCGATGATTAACGCATCACAAGTATAAGTACCTTGATCGCCAGTGAGTGTGAAAGGGCGCTTCGTCACGTCAACTTTGTTGATGTGATCGAAAATGATTTTAGTTTCAAAGCGCTCTGCATGCTCTTTCATACGGTCCATAAGTGCTGGACCCGTTAAACCATGTGCATCACCAGGCCAGTTTTCGACTTCAGTTGTTGTAGTCAGCTGACCACCTTGCTGCATACCTGTGATTAATACTGGGTTTAAATTTGCCCGTGCTGCGTATACCGCGGCAGTGTAACCCGCAGGACCCGAACCTAAAATCAACAGTTTGCAGTGTTTTGCATCGCTCATGTAATTTTCCTAACTAAATTCTAAAAAATGCTATTAAGCAAAAGTTTGTTCGATTCTATGTAATTCAATAGGGAAGTAAATAAAAAACCGTAATCTGATTTGGTATAAATTGGCAAGTTGTCAAAAAATTTGTACTGTTTTGTTTTAAATAGACTACACATTGAGCAATCTTGTCCAGTACTAACAAAAAACAGCAGTATTTCATGACCTCAGGTTTTTTTTTTGATATGTTTTAGAGAATTTTGTTTTGCTATCAAGAGTTGATAGCCTAATTGAAAAGGTACATATGGCATTTTGGCAGAATACCCCAGGCTTTGGGTTAAGTGCACAAGATTGTGAGGTGTTAACTGATGCTAAGCAATATCATCAGACGCTTTTACAACTGATCTCACAGGCAAAAACGCGTATTTATATCACCGCACTTTATCTTCAAGATGATGAGGCGGGTCGCGAGATATTGCACGCATTGCACGAGGCTGCACAGCAAAATCCAGACTTAACGGTAAAAGTGTTGGTTGATTTTCACCGTGCGCAACGCGGCCTCATTGGTGCTGAAAAGTCAGAAGGCAATGCCAAGCTATATTGTGATTTAAAAGAGCTGCTGGGCACTCAAGTCGAAGTGTATGGTGTGCCGGTAAAAGCAAAAGAGCTTTTTGGCGTGTTGCATTTAAAAGGCTTTGTTATTGACGACATCCTGCTTTATAGCGGCGCTAGTTTAAATAATGTCTACTTGCATCATGATGAAAAATACCGCCTAGATCGCTATTTTGTGATTAAACAAGCACAGCTCGCAGATAGCTTTTGCCACTTTACCGATCAAGTGCTGATAGCGTCCGACGCAGTACCTAGACTCGACATCCGTCCACTACCTACTTTACTCGACATTCGTACTGATCAAAAACAGCTGATGAAACAGTTGAAAAAGGCCAGTTATGATATTTCAAAGGCGAATAGTCGGGAAGGTCTAACGGTTCGTCCATTTTTAGGTTTCGGTCGTAGAACTAATAAGCTAAATCGTCTTATTAAGGCGCTTTTCGATACCACAGAACAAGAGTTAGTACTTTACACTCCTTACTTCAATTTTCCGGCTCCTCTACTTCGCTCGCTACGTCGTTTGCTGAAAACAGGTAAAAAGGTAACAATAGTGGTGGGGGATAAAACTGCAAATGATTTCTATATCAGTCCAGAGCAGCCATTTAGCCGAATTGGTGCGCTTCCTTATTTGTACGAAACCATTTTGTATAAATTTATCAAGTCGCAACGCCGCTTCATAACTGCCGGATTGCTGGATGTGTATCTGTGGCAAGATGGCAACAACTCGTTTCACTTGAAGGGAGTAAGCAAAGATGGCGATACGCATTTAATGAGTGGTCACAACCTCAACCCAAGGGCATGGGGGTTAGATATTGAAAATGGCATTCTAATAGAAGATCCCGACAAAGCGTTGTTGCCTCAAATTGAGTTAGAAAAGCAAGAGATCTTAAAACATTGCCGTCGCATCGAGAGCCACGATGATCTCGAGACATTGGCGGATTATCCCGCACCAGTGAAAAAACTCCTTGGTCAGGCTAAGCGTGTGAAAGTCGACTTTATTATCAAGCGTTTTATTTAACGCAAGAACTGATAATTTTAAAAAAGGGACGAGCGTCCCTTTTTTACTTTCTTATTTTTGATTATATGCTTCGTTGTGTGAGCTTGCTGCGCGACCTGATGGATCGGCATTGCGCTGGAAAGACTCGTCCCAAGCAAGCGCTTCAGGTGTTGAACACGCCACAGATTTGCCGTGAGGAACACACTTAGCTGCCGCTTCTCCTGGAAAATGCGACTCAAAAATGGTGCGATAATAATAGGCTTCTTTGCTATCCGGTGTATTGATTGGATAGCGGTAATGGGCGTTTTCAAGATCCGAGTCGCTCACTTGCTGACTAACATACTCTTTTAGTGAATCGATCCAGCTATAGCCTACGCCATCAGAAAATTGCTCTTTTTGGCGCCACAATACGTCATCGGGTAAATAGCCATCAAACGCCTCACGGATAATGTGTTTTTCGATACGGCCATCTTTACACATTTTGTAGTCTGGGTTAGTTCGCATGGCAATATCGACAAATTCTTTATCTAAGAAAGGAACACGTGCTTCAACCCCCCAAGCTGCCATCGACTTATTTGCACGTAAGCAATCAAACATATGCAGTTTTGAGACCTTTCGGTTTAGCTCGTTGTGAAACTCCTCAGCATTTGGTGCTTTGTGGAAATACAAATAGCCACCAAATAGTTCATCGGCCCCTTCACCCGATAACACCATTTTAATGCCCATTGCTTTAATGTAGCGTGCCATAAGGTACATAGGAGTAGAAGCGCGAATGGTTGTGACATCGTAGGTCTCTAGGTGATAGACCACTTCTTTAAGGGCATCGATCCCTTGTTGTACGGTAAAGTGAATGGGATGATGAACTGTGCCGATTTTATCCGCTACTTTTTGTGCTGCAGCGAGATCGGGTGAACCTTCCAAGCCAATGGAAAATGAGTGAAGTTTTGGCCACCAAGCATCGGAAGCATCATCATCTTCGATACGCTTTGCTGCAAACTTTTGTGTGATAGCAGAAATCACAGAAGAATCTAAACCACCAGACAACAACACGCCGTATGGCACATCGCACATCAATTGGCGTTTTACTGCGGCTTCTAGCCCATTTTTAACTGCTTCGGGGCTGGCCTCATTGTCTTTTACAGCACTAAACGCTTGCCAGTCGCGTTGGTAATACTCTCTTGGACCACCTTCTTTTGAATACCAATAATGGCCAGGAGGAAACTCTTCAATTTGTGTACAAATAGGTGTGAGCGCTTTCATTTCGCTGGCGACAAAGAGGTTACCGCTTTGATCACGGCCAGTGTAAAGTGGAATGATACCGATATGATCACGACCAATTAAAAAGGCATCTTCTGTTTCATCGTACAAACAAAATGCAAAAATTCCATTGAGATCATCTAAAAACTCAGGGCCTTTTTGCTTGTATAGCGCCAAGATCACTTCACAGTCAGACTCTGTTTGAAATTCAAATGGAACGGTCAGTGCTTTTGCAAGCTCTTTATGATTATAAATTTCACCATTTACCGCTAAAATATGTGTTTTTTCAGGGTTAAATAATGGTTGTGCGCCGCTAGAAACGCCAACAATTGCCAAACGTTCATGAACTAGGATGGCTTTTTCACTTGAATATACCCCTGACCAGTCGGGGCCACGGTGTCTTAGTTTTTTTGACATTTCGATCGCTTGCTCGCGAAGTGCAAGGGGATCGGTCTTGATGTCAAGTACGCCGAAAATTGAACACATATTTCCTCATTCCTATTGATGTGTTGATAATATCAACAAATTATTATTGCTCACGGAAGCATAGTTACCATGAGATAGTTTAAGTTCTACCAAAAATAATTTGATAAGTCACACAATGAAATAGAGAAAATGTGAATTTTTTGTGATGTGTAATGGTGCAATTCTGCACCATTTTGGGGCATTACTTATTAGTGTGTCGTTCCAGCGACAAGTTTAATATCTTGCTTTTGTGTAATGGCGCTGGTTAATAGGATTTTTATTCCTTTAACTAGGGTGTCAATGTCCATACTGGGTGCACCAGGGTGGTGCGCCGCTTGGGAGGGCAAGTATGGAATATGCACAAAGCCACCACGGCACGCTAAGTCATGTGTACTAAGATAGTGCAGTAATCCATACATCACATGGTTGCACACGTAAGTGCCCGCAGTATTAGAAATACTTGTAGGAACTCCCGCTTGAAGCGCACTACTTAGCATACTTTTTATTGGTAAAGAGGCAAAGTAAGCATCGGGTCCGTGTGTAATGACTGGTGTATCTATCGGCTGGTTTCCTGCGTTGTCGGCTATTCTGGCATCGTTAACGTTAATCGCGATACGTTCGATGGAGATATCACAGCGTCCACCAGCCTGGCCTAAACAGATCACGATACTTGGGTGATACTTATCTATCGCTTGTGTTAAAGACTCAATACTTTTGTCAAATTCACAAGGTAACTCTTTTGTGTGGATCAGGTGACCTTCAATGGTTTCACCTTCTAAAAGCTGAGCTAATTGCCATGAAGGGTTAATGGACTCACCACCAAATGGGGTGAATCCAGTAACGAGGACACAAGGTTTACTGTAACTGGACATTAAAAAACGACTCCGTACATAAGAAAAATATTAATCACCAATAACGTTATAGCGGTTGGTATTTGCACTTTAATGACTTGGTACTTATCTTTTAAATCTAACAGTGCCGCTGGCACGATGTTGAAATTAGCAGCCATCGGTGTCATCAGTGTTCCACAATAACCCGAATACATGCCAATTGCGACGAGCGGTGCAGGATCCGCGCCATGCCCTTGGATCAAAAATGGCAGTGCAATACCTGCCGTCATTACTGGAAATGCGGCAAAAGCGTTTCCCATAATCATGGTAAATAGTGCCATGCCAACACAATACAGCACAACGAGCATAAAACGGTTATCTGGCGAAATAAATAATGTCACTAAGTCTTGGATAGCAGTGCCTGTGTTTGCGACGATAAATACACCGCCAAGCATTGCTAGCATCTGTGGCAATATTGCTGCCCAGCCTATTGAATCAACTAAGCGACGAGACTCAGAAAGTGCTTGTAATGGACTGCCTTTGGTTATCTTCCAACTCACCAGTAAAGCGATGGTGCAAGCGAGTGTCAGTGCTGAAAGCGTTACGTGACCCTGATCGAATAGATAAAAATCGCCGAGCTGGATCTCACTTAAGATGATAGTACAGATAACAGTAACGATTGGAATAAGTACAGCAGGAACAAACAATTTATTACCAAACCGATTTGCATCTTCTGTTTTGGCTCGTTCGCACGGCATTTCGTAATTTCCCATGGAAACCATATTCATACCTGCAAGCAGTGCGATGATCACCACGTTGATGCCAATCCATAAATAAGTATTTCGCTCACCGATCAATGTGATAGAAGCATCACCAAAGATAAAGACAGAGCCAAATAAAAACCAAAATAGGGCGGTGGTGAGACGCTTAGGATGGGCCTTATCTTGTAGCGTTTTTACCACCAAAAACATCACGATAAATCCAATCAATAAATAGATGTTGTCAATTGAAAGTAGGCTAGATTGCGCGTCAGAGGTGTTCATTAAGCTCATAATGACTCCTCCTTAAGCGCCGAATTTGTGTTGCTAGGTGTTTGCTCTTCTTCGCTTTGTTGCTGCTGACAGCGCGCAATTTCTGCCCGGATTTTTGCCTCAAATCGCGATAACCGGAAAAGATGAACAATGAGCGCGGCAATTGCAGTTGGTATTGCCCAAAGTCCGATATGCAGCGGTTCAATTCCGGCAATGCCGTTTTCTTTTAAAAAAGCATCCATCAGTAGTACAGCACCAAAAGCGATAAAAATATCCTCACCAAAGAAGACGGCGATGTTATCGCAGGCGGCAGCATGTGCGCCTATCATGTCTTTTACATCTTGTGGCAGGTCGCCGTATTGGTTTGCCGCAGCGCCTATCGCCATCGGAGCAAGCAGTGGTCTAACGGTTTGCGCTTGGCCTGCTAAATTGATTAACCCCAGCGCTGCGGAGCACTCACGGACTACAAAATACATACTTAGAATTCGAGAAGTTGTCGCCCCTTTTATACCCGCAACCCAAGCTTTAGCTCGTTGCTGTAAGCCGTAACGTTCTAAAATTGCAATCACGGGTAAGATAAGTAGAAAGCTTGCAAGCTGGCGAGAGTTCATAAACTTTTCGCCAAAGGTGGCAATTAAGTCGACAAAGTCTATTCCAACGGCAAAACCAGTAACTAGACCTGCCGAGGTGACAACCAATAAGGGATTAAACCTCAGAGCAAAGCCAATAACAATCACAGCAATGCCCGAAAGAGGAAGGAGATTTAGCTCAGTCATTTTGTTGTTCTTTATTTTTAAGCGCTAGCCTTAGCTGATTGAGATGCGCCTGTACTCGGTGAGATTCCTTTGCTGCATCTATAAGGGATGTTGATTTTAAATGGATACAATCGCCCGCGCCCAATTGGCTCAAGTGGCGCATATCGGCTTGAATGATGGTACCAATAATTGGATAACCGCCTGTGGTTTGGCAGTCATTCAATAGGATAATGGGCTCGCCACTGGGGGGCAGCTGAATAACGCCTGGGTGGACAGCTTGGGTTGCAATATTATGTGCATGTATTAGGTTGCTATGGCCACTTAGGCGAATGCCCATGCGATTACTGCTGGGATTTACTTTCCAAATGGTGTCGTTTAATACACTTAGTGTCTGTTTGGAAATTAACTCGAGATGCGGGCCTGGGATAAAGTGAATGAGCTTTTCATAACTGGGCTGTAGACCACCAACGGCGCCTTTGGCAGTGCTCGGCGTGTAGCTTAGTTTGTCCCCTTGTTTAAGAGCTCGGCCGCATATTCCCCCAAAGCTTGCCATGAGATCGGTTGAATAACTCCCAAGCAGCTTGTCTATGTTGGTAAATCCACCTTCGACCACCAAATAAGCGCGTAAACCATCGCGATTTTGTTTAAATGTCAGCTGATCTCCAGCTTTAGCGCTGTAGCGCCAGCAAGGGTATATCGCTTCATCGTTTAAAACGGCATTGAGATCTGCCCCCGCGATAACAAAGTTAGTGGGGGCGTGGAAGTGAAACTCGCATAAGCCAATGGTCACTTCAATAGCTGCACTATCGTCGTCATTTGACAAGAGTGTATTTGCAAGTTTAAGCGCAACAGGGTCGATGACACCAGCTTGACTTACTCCTAAGTGGCGAAGTCCTTGGCGACCAATGTCTTGAATAGTTGAAAGTGGCCCAGGTTTAATAACTTCTAGCATGATTTCTCCACAAAACGCACGATATCTCCTGGTTGTAGCAAGCTTGCTGATGAAGAATTTGGGTCAAATAGCGTAGCATTGGTTTGTCCCAGTAAATGCCAGCCACCGGGAGATTGGCTCGGGTAAATTGCACTGTAGCTGTCTGCGATGGCAATACTGCCTTTGGGGACCTTGGTAACTGGTGTGGATTTTCTGGGTAATTGAAGTGCGGCTGGTAACCCTGATAAGTAAGCAAAACCAGGTAAGAAGCCAATAAATTGTACTTGATAATCAACGCTTGAGTGTAGCTCGATAAGCTGTTTTGGTGTCAGTTGTAATTGGTCTGCTATGCGTTCAAAATCCTGTCCGAATTCTTTGCCATAAAACACCTCAATATGATGGTGTGTTGGCTTTACCTCTGCTACCTCTAGGTCTTGCCAATGTGCTTGGATTTTATGTTGCCACTGATCGGCTTTACGGGGGTCTTTTAAATAGGCAGTAACGGAAGATTTGGCAGGCACCACATCAATAAAATCACCGCTACTATCAAGCCATTTCTTGAGGGCGAATAATCGTTGGTTAATTGGATTCTTGCTATCAGGCAAACATATTGCATTTATAACAATTGCTTGCTCACCTAATAGATAACAACTCACATCGGACATAGACAATAACAATTGGTTGCTTTGGTAAACGTTATATTTCTTATAACACACCTCGCAATTGAAACGAAGTTATTGCTACTAGTTGCCATTGTGTTGCAGTTACAAAAAAGCCGTGTTTTAACACGGCTTAAAATATAAGGATTTATTTAGCAGTTAATAGCCATTGACTCAGAAGGCGAACGCCATAACCTGTACCACCAGTTGGTACTTCGTCTTTTGCTGAGCTTGAAAGTGCGTTACCTGCAATATCAATATGAACCCAACGGGTGTCACCTGCAAATTGTTGTAGGAAAGTTGCAGCAGTTGTTGCACCAGGACCACCTGAACCTACGTTTTGGAAATCGGCGATGTCAGATTTTAGTTTGTCCTTATAGCCAAGCGGTAGACGCCATACGTTTTCGTTCACAACCTTACCTGCGTTGGTAAATTCTGTAATTAAGCTATCATCTTCAGAGAAAATTGCAGAATATTCGTTACCAACAGCACCAATTTTAGAGCCAGTTAATGTCGCAACATCAATCATGATCTCAGGGCTGTAATGTTTACGTGCATACCACATCGCATCAGATAGCACCAAACGGCCTTCAGCATCTGTGTTGACAACTTCTACGCTAATACCTTCTGCAGTACGCAGTACATCACCCGGTGCGATTGCATACTGAGACACCATATTTGCTGCCATCCCCATCACAGCGACCACGTTTACGTCTGCTTTGCTCAGTGCCATTGCTTTTACTGTACCAAGCACGGCAGCCGCGCCCGCCATGTCAGATTTCATGCGTGCAATCGACGCGCCGGTTTTGATGCTATAACCACCAGAATCAAAAGTAATTCCTTTACCGATCAGGGCAATTGGTGTCTCGTTGTTACCTTTATAGTGTGCAACAACTAAACGAGAGCCGTGCTCACTACCACGGCCAACGCCCTCAAGTGCGCCCATGCCGAGCTCTTTAAGTTCAGCTGGTGCTAATACTTTTACTTCAACGCCATATTGTTCAAGTTCCTTTGCTGCTTTTGCAAAATCAACCGGGGTCATTTCTGTTGCGACTTCAGAGGTTAAGTCTCGCGCTAAAAATACGCCAGCTTGAATGTGTTGTAGTGCTTTATACTGAGCCTCTGTTGCTTGCTTATCGGCAACGTCGAAGTGGTAGCTTACGTTAAAAGTGTTTGGTTCTTTTTTGTATACTTCGAAGGTGTGGTCACGAAGGTTTGCACCGTGTGCAAATTGTGCCGCTAGTTCTGCATTTGAGAGCGCTCCCTCAACGTCTTCGAATGCAACTGCAACATTCTCCAGCTTCTTACCTTCAAATTTAGCGTGTAAATTACCGCCAAGTTTGGTCATTTTGCTCGCGTCGAGTGCGCTTGTGTCACCCAAACCAACAATGAAGATACGCTTATAATCAGAGTCTATTGGCGCTAATACTTCAACTGTTTTGCCATACGTCCCTTTAAAGTCTTCCGCAGCAATTGCGCGCTCCAATTGTTTGCGAGTGTCTTTATCAAGGAACTTTAGGCTACTTTGGCTTTCACCAGCTTGAAAAATTACCAGTGCATCAGCGTCTGCAAGCTTGGTATTGAACTCAAAGTCAGCGGCATTTGCAGAAGTCATGCTGGCAACCGCCAGCGCTAAAGCAGAAAAACGCGTAGTCAATGACATAATCTTATCCTCAGATAACTAAAATTGCGGCGTTTTTACCTTAATCAGAGAAATTTAGACACAATTTGTCGGTGAAGTAACAGGTTTTACCGTTCAGTGACATTAGGTAAGAGGCTTGTCAGCACAATGCCTAATATCGTGATCATAATGTAGAGTGCAAGTAACACATTAATTGAAAATGCCGAGGCAATGACACCAAGTGCGCTTGTTAATAAAAGCACAATACCGATAATTGTGTTACTGAGCGTGACGTAACTGGTGCGTTTGTTTCCTTCAGCCATATCGACCACGTAGGTTTTGCGGCCCACGCGCACGCCTTGGTGAGCGATAGCAATAACAAAATAGCAAAGTGGAATGAACCAGATTGTTTCTAGCAGTGAAGAATAAAATAAAGCAGTTGCCAGTAGTATTGCAGTGATAGCAACGGTGATTGTAGCGCCATACATCATCACGTGTTTACTTGATTGATCGGCAAGACGACCCCAAAAAGCCCCACTGACTAAACTGGCAAGCCCAGACACCGCTAACAAAGCTGCCAACACCCATGCTCCGTTGCCGATATTCTGCTGCGCCAGCACGGTGAAATAGGGCGGAATAAGCGCGGAACTTAACAAAAGCCCACGCGCAAAGATAAATTTTTTCAGAGTTGGGTCTGTTTTTAACAGCGTGAAATCTTGCTTTATTTTATCTAATCCGTTTTCACTGCCTTCGGTGGCGCCTTCATATTCTTTAATTCTTGAGAACGTTAACGCACCTATCAGCCAAAAGATTGCAGCCAGTACCAGTGTGATCACAAAGTTGACATTGTTTACTTGAGTGGCAGCGATAAAAAGCCCAACACCAAATGTAACAGTTATAAGTCCACTGACAGAGGCGGCTTGGCCGCTTAGCTGGCCGCGCTTTTGTTTAGGGATAGTTTTACCTATGACATCTTTTGACGACACAGAACTTAAGCTGCGAGCGATGCTAAAAATCGCCAGCAATCCAAGTACCAACCAAGCGTACAATTGATTTTCAGTTTGTTGCCATGCAAGCAGTGCCATAAGCAGTACACAAGTAGCTTGAGTAAGTGCGCCGAAAGACCAAAGGTACTTTCGTTTAGCGTGCTTACGCACCCATTGGCCAATAAACAATTGTGGGATCAGTGAACCGGACTCGCGAATGGGGACCAGAGCCGATATCAAATAAGCGGGAGCACCGAGTGATTGCATCAGCCAAGGTAGTGTGATCTTTGGGTTGAGTAGGGCATCTCCCAATTGACTAAATAGTTGACTCAATAAAATAAGTACGTAGTTACCGGGAACTTCTTTACACGCCTTATCGTCAATCGCTTTACAGGCACGCGCTTCGTCATCATTGGTTAGCTTTTGATAGAGATTCTCACTTATTTTACTCACACCCATTCCTTTATTTTGCAGACAGCCTACTTCACTATCATGAACGACTTTAGATGAAATGATAATTAACCTTTAGCGGTCTCATTTAATACGCAGTAAATCATATTAAGTTCAATAAGTATGAAGTGATAGTCATACTTAGTTGTAACATACAGCATTGAGAGGGTAGTGATGAGAACATTACAGGTGGCCGCATCGATAGGGTTTATCATGATGTTAGGTGTGGGTGTATCGGCGCTCGCGGGGACAGATATGCCAAAGCCTAAAGTTGATGGCGCAAGTAACCATATTAAAACGTTAGTGTTGGGCTCCGGTTGTTTCTGGGGTCCAGAAAAACGCTATGAAAAAATGACGGGCGTGATAGATGCTGAATCTGGCTATGCCGACGGTAAAGGGTTTAAGCCAAGTTATAGAGAAATCATTAAATCGAGCCGACGCTTTGATGAAGACAACTATGCGGAGGTGGTAAAGGTAACTTACAACGCAAATCTTATCACCACCGATGCGCTGCTAAAGTACTACTTTGAAAGTCATGATCCAACCCAAAAAAATCGGCAGGGTAATGACGTTGGAACGCAGTATCGTTCGATCATTCTCTATACTGACGATCAACAAAGTGACAAGGCCCACACATTAAAAGCGCAGTATCAACATTTATTATCTGAGCAAGGCTATGGCGACATTCAAACCAAGATTAAGCCGCTTAGAAAATTTTATCCAGCGGAAGAGTATCATCAAAACTACTTAACCAAGAATCCCAAGGGATACTGCCCAGATCACAGCACGGGAGTGACCTTTGATAAGGTTGCGAAAGATAAAACAGATAACACTATGCTAGCCCAAGGTAAGCATATAGTGATTGTTGATGCTAAAAGCTATTGCCCTTATTGCGAGAAGCTAAAAAAAGAGGTATTAAACGACTATCAAGGTGATATCCCACTGCACTTTCGCTATGCAGATCAACTCGAGGGGCTAATGATAAAAACCGCGACTTGGGCGACGCCAACGATCTTATTTATTGAAAATGGTGTTGAGTCTCTAGGCTTTCAAGGTTTTATGGCGAGAGAAGAGTTTTACAAGGCACTCGGTGCTTTTAAGCTAGGTCGTTCAGAAGCTTTTGACATTGCCTTTCAAAAAGGCACAGAAAGACCATTTTGCAAGCAGTATGATATCTTTAAAAACACACCTGATGGCGTATTTATCGATAAATTAAGCGGCAAGGTTCTTTTTGACACCCGAGATAGATTTAACTCAGGCACTGGGTGGCTGTCGTTTACCCACCCAGTAAAAGACAGCGTGACCTATCACAAAGATTTAAGCCACGGAATGGTGAGAACTGAAATACGCTCAAAAAGCAGTGGCATTCATTTAGGCCATGTCTTTAAAAATGAAGGGCCAAAAGGTCAAGACCGCTATTGTATCAATGCCCAAGTACTTGAATTTAAAGCAAGGGAGGCGCTTTAGGTATTACGCCTAAAGTCACCTTTTGCTGAGCAGGCAGACATAAACCAAAGTCGAAGTTACTTTTGTGTATCAAGGGAACATGTTTACTTGTTAACTTTTCAAAGTGGTACTTTGGCTGCTTCCTCCTAAAATTTGATCTGCCGTTCATGTGGCCATTTATACTAATTTGGCTCTAGACTAATATGGTAACAGGTTGATTTTTATTCAATACCCAGTTAGTTTCGTCAACACTTAACTTCAAAATACGCAAAAGGAATTCTTATGCACCGTATACATATTCTGTGTCTAATTTGTTTGTGGTGGCTCATTACGGTACCGACAGCGGCTGCCAATGAAACTCCTCACCAAGTCAAAGCACTCAAAATCACTACGCTGTCGACCATGCTTGCGGACCGTGGCATTGGCGAGTGGGGGTATGCAGCACTAGTTGAAGTGGACGGCCGAAAAATTCTTTTTGATACGGGTAATCGGCCGCAAACGGTGCTGCAAAATGCGCGAGACTTACGGATCGATTTGTCCGATGTAGAAGACGTAATTTTAAGCCATAATCATGGCGACCACACTGGCGGACTAGAAACGTTAAGAACCGAGCTGAGTAAAGAGAATGCAAAAGCAATGTCTCGCATTCATGTTGGTCACGGTATTTTCGCAAAACGTGCAGGTAGAGAAAACCGCATGCACACGATGAAGCTCGCGCTTGAAAAACAAGATGTGATTTTCAAACAATACAGTGAGGCGCAAGAAATTTACCCAGGTGTTTGGTTAACAGGCAATGTTGAGCGCATTCACCCCGAACATAATTGGAGTGGAAATAGCAAACTTGAAGGTAAGCACGGCCATATAGAAGATAACATTCCAGAAGATATGTCACTGGTGATAAATACCAAAGATGGTTTTGTATTAATAGCCGGTTGTGGGCATGCGGGCATCATCAACACGATGGAACACATAGTAAAAACGATCCACCCCGCAAATATTACGACGGCGATAGGCGGATTCCATTTAATGAATGCGGATGATAAACATTTGGCATGGACAGCAGGTAAATTACAGCAGTTTGGCTTAAAGAATATGATGGGGGCACATTGTACTGGTATTAACTCGCTATACGTGCTGCGTGAATTGATGAAGTCAAACCGTAAGCAAATGGTGGTGGGCTCTGTGGGGGACAGCTTTACTTTAAGTGAGGGCGTAAAGGCTGGCTATATCGCCCGTTGACCTCGGCTTAAATGAATTAGCTCAGCCTAAATCAGCTGTGGCGCTAAGGTACAGTAATTCAGGTTGGTAGCCGCATTGTTAAGTATTTAACGCGGCGCTTCCAAGTCCCACCTTTGTTATAGGTCTGATAAATTAAGTTAAGATTTATCAGACTTATAACAGGGCATCGCCAGCGCATTTAGCGTTTAATTTCTAAAGTTCGGCATCTATTGTATTTTGTAGTTGTTCCACCGCTGGCAACTTGCCATAGCATTCCTTTTGTCGTGTTAGTCAGTTGTCGTGTACAGTCTTTTTTATCGCCTGATTTAATCTTATAAGTGAGTTTTACTTTATAGTCTGTATTTTTGTTTAAAAAGTTTCCACGCCAATAAATACCTTTATCTGCGGCAATATTGCCCGAAAATTTTTCGTCATATATTTGGTTCCACCAACCATCACCATCTTGACCCTCAATGAACTCCCACACCGTCACTTTAGTCCAATCAGTAATGTAGCCACCTATATTGCAGTACGATACTGACAGAGGTAGATGTGTTCGACCTGAATTATTATCATGGAAATATTTTTCAGATTGGTTTTTTATTGCACTACATTTTTGTACTTTGTCATTAAGTTGTAGTGTGCCATAAAATTCAGCTCTTGCTGAGGTAGATAGCCCAGAAAAAATGGCGATTGTCGCGAGACTAAAAAATACCCCTTTGACATTTAGTTTGTTTTTATCAGAAGGTTTCACAGTGTACCTCTAGGTTTGAAAGTATTGGTAATCTAAGTGGGCATTAAACGACAAAATTATGAGGATAATGTGAAGGCTGAATTTAGCCTTCGTAAAGTGTTTAGTGTAAGCACCTTTTTTCACCCATGCATAATATTGCAATGACAGGGACAGCTAATAAGAAAATAGCGCCTTCTGCGATATCTCTTAGTGGTGTCGTAATCGCTGCTGATGCCTTTTCTGAAAAACTTTGTGCAACGCTAAAGTGGATTACGAGTGGGTGCTCAAATTGTTTGAAGTGAGCAAAGTTCAGATCCCGATTATCATATCTATCACCAACAAGTTTGACAGAAACACGACCAGACTTAAAACCATAGTCTTGGGCTTTTGCTTTTATCTCGTTCGGTGTATTAGGACTTAATAGAATATCAACCTTTCCTTCTACGCTTCGCATTGAACTGATGTGAAAGTCATTTCTTTCAAGAGAGATAAATGCCAAAAACGGGCTATCGAGTAGCTTGGCTAAGGTGGGATCAGTACGCAGTATGTAATGATGCTCTTTTCCAACAAAGATGAGATGTTTACCGTCTTCAGTTTTTAAAAAGGTCGAGATTTCATCTTGATAAGACGTGGTTTTAGTGATCTCATGATAGGTTGAACATGCTGTTGAAAAGCAGAGCAATATCGTTGTGAGTAGGGCTAATTTGAGGGTGTGTATCAGTTTTGTCATTTTCCTTCCTTGACGTATTTTTTATTCGTCGCGAACAGTACGATAATCGGTACTAGATTGGCAACAAAAATTTAATTATTTGACGCGAATTACATTGCTAAAGTCATAAAATAGGCGTATACATCGCGTCGAATTCTCGCTTTCTTTTTTAGGTGTATCTGTGGACTTTTTTTGGGTGTTGTTACTCATTAGCTTGAGTGCAGTTTTCGCGCTGTGTGAAATATCATTGGCAGCGGCACGCAAAGTTAAATTACAAACCTTATTTGATCTTGGTGACGTTAGAGCCAAGAAAGTATTATATTTGCAAGCCAATGCGCATCAGTTTTTTGCTGCGGTACAGGTGGTACTCAATGCCTTGGCAATTGTTGCGGGTATGATAGGTGAGTCGGTGTTTACCCCTTATGTATTGCAACTACTAAACTGGGTTGCAAGTTTTATGTTTGCCGATGTTGCGGCTCATGCCTCGATGTTATTGCAAATATCCACAGTGGTGTCGTTTTTACTGATCACATCGTTATTTGTATTGTTTGCTGATTTATTGCCAAAACGAATAGCCATGGTCATTCCAGAAACTATCGCGATGCGATTTATCCATCTTATGCTCGCCAGTGTATGGATTTTTAAGCCCATTATTTGGCTATTTAACGTGTTTGCTGATTGGATAATAAAGCTATTCAATTTACCAAATGAACGTGACGAACAAGTCACGCGTGATGATATTTATGCGGTGGTTGATCAAAGTGCTGAGCAGGGGGAACTGTGCGAGCATGAGTACAATATCATTGGCAATGTGCTCGACCTTAACCAGACTAATATTACCCAAGCGATGATCAACCGCGATGCAATCGTGTGGTTAGACATTCAAGAATCAGAAGAAAACCTGAGCACGTTAATTCAAGCGCACAGCTTTCAACAGTATCTGCTGTGTGATGGCTCGCTCGATAAAGTCATTGCTGCACCTGAAGCCAAACAACTACTTAGCAATATTTTGGCTAAAAAGCCGTTACTGGATGGTCAACAACAAGAATTCCATAAGCCGGTCATTTTACTTGATACCCTAAGTCTTTCCGATGCGCTAGATGGGCTGAAAAGTCATGAAAGCAACTGTGCAGTGGTGATCAATGAATTCTCAACTGTGGTTGGGATGGTAACCTTATCCAGCATCTTGAATTTAATTGCACTGAAAGACGACCAAGCAATAGAAGCCCAATTTCGACAAAAGGATAACACCCGATGGCTAGTGCAGGGTGATATGTCGATTAAGGACTTTCAAGCTTCGGTGATTGAGTACGAGTTTGAACCGATTGAAGCCATAGAAACCTTAGCCGGTTTTGTGATCCACAGGTTAAAGCATTTTCCTGCCGAAGGAGAGTCGTTAGAAGTGGATGGTTTTAAGTTCAAAGTAATAGAAATTCAAGGATTGGCCATTAGGCAAATTGAAGTAACCAAAGAGCCCCAACTATAAGGGGCTCAGTGTTTCCAACACCGCGTTGATCTCTTTTAGCACCAAAGCCGAGGAATCCTGCATAAAAAAGTGCCGACCGGGTATCGCTTTAGGCGTGATACCTTGTTTAAAGCAAGTTTCCCAATGGTGCATATCCGCCCCTGTTGCTGCTTTATCCCGAGTACCATATAACACGGTTGCAGGGACGTCGAGTTTACAAGCCGACTCGTATTGATAGGTCTCTCCCAGCTTAAAGTCTGCTTTTAACGTTGGCAGCATCAGTTGTTGCAGCTCGATATCGTTGAGCAAAGCCGGTGGTAATCCGCCCATTAAATTTACCGCCGCAATGAACTTCTTATCGTCAAGAGTATGGTAGGGGGACTTTCTTATTGCATATTGCGGTGCCTTCCTAGCTGCAATAAACAGGTGTTTAACGATATTACAACCGCTATGTTGAAGTGCTAAAGCAAGCTCATACGCAATATAAGCGCCATTGCTATGACCGTAAAAAACGCTGGGTAGTGGTGTTGCCTCGCTCAAAATAGGTGCTATTGCTTCGACCAAGGTATGAATATTATCAATGGCAGCTTCATGACTTCGCTCCTTTCGCCCGGGTGCTTGGAGAGCATATAAAGCGACATCTTCTGGCAGTTTTCCTACCCAGTTTTGGTAAACAGCTGCATCTGCGCCAGCAAAAGGAAAGCAAATGAGTTGTTTGCGAATGGTGTTAGGCTTATTGAGTAAGGAAAACCATTTAGAAGTAGAAAGCTGGTGGTTTATGCGCTCTTCTATTTTATGGGTAATCACGATACCTCCTTCACGGAGTAATCGGTAGCACTTATTTTGCTAGCAATGAGCCCTAAATGATTTCTAGCTAAATACAAGCTTAAAGCCGCTTGAATAACCACAGTTATCACAGACAGATGCCATAGTAACTCTACGGAAACTCGTTGTGTAAGTACGAGCCAGATAACAGGTAAAACAAAAGTGAATAGTCTGGAAGCATTGCTTATAAGAGAGGGGAAAGTATTACCTGTAGCCTGAAATATTCCCGAGCAACTATAAACGATACCTGTGGCGATGAAGTTAAATGCAACAATCTCCAAAAAGTACTGCGTTTGTTCGATGACATTTGCATCATTTGAGAAAGGAGTGGCAAGCAGGTGGCCGCAGTTTATTGCGATAACAGACATGAGCAACATAATGATTGACACACAGCACATTACCCAAAAAAAAGCATATCTAAATCGTGCTAAGTTATTTGCACCAAAGTTTTGCCCTGCAACTGCAGGAAGCGAAAAGACAACAGCCATCATGGGTAGAGAAAGTCCTTGAATTATCTTTGAACCGATACTGAGTGCTGCTTGGACATCCGTTGTGAGATCTTTGATTGCCCAAAACGTCAGCGAAATGTAGCAAAAGGTTAGCGTTAACTCGAGCCCAACGGGTCCGCCGATAACGAGTAGTTTTTTGATGGTGGAATGATCAATTTTCCATGCTTTTAGATCAATTCTTAGATAACCATCTGCTTTTCTGAAATATAAAAGGGTAACGACAATAGCTAATATAATGGAAATTGAACTTGCAAGTCCAGCCCCCGAGATCCCCATGGAAGGGATGGAGCCCCAACCGGTTATAAGTAAAGGGGATAGCAAGATATTGAGAAGGAGAGATCCGAGCTGAGCAAACATCATAGGTTTAACTATTCCTATACCTCGCATCGCTGCTCCCAAAGTAATAAATAAAAATTGCATTGCGAGACAAGGAATAAACCATTTAGTGTAAATCATAGCCGCTTCTCGAACTGCCAAGTCTGTAGTGGTATGTTGAAGGTAAAATTGGATTACAAATAGCCCAAAAGATAGCACCACCAATCCTAATATGCAGGACAATAAAATCGCTTGATTGAAGATTGAGTTTGATTCAGCTTGGTTTTTCTTGCCCACGGAGTTCGCAATTAATGTAGCGGTTCCAACGTTTAAAATCTGGCTAATCGCAAAAATAAAAAAGAGTACATTGCCAACTAAGATGAGTGCCGTCGTTTCTGCATCACCTAGCTGAGATACAAAATAGAGGTCGGTAAACATATAAAGTGTATGGACAAGCATACCGATAGCCAATGGCAAGGCCATTGATATGATATGTTTTGGAATTGAGCCTTGAGTTAAATCTTTCACACTATCATCCAATATCATGGGTTGTTGATGGCACTTTTTTCGGCCTATTTGCCGTGCGTTTATCAATATTGCTGTAATTTGGACGTTTGCCTTTTGAACTTATAAACCACTTAAAAGGGTGCAAAATACCAAGTCCAATGGCCGAAGGGGCAGGGAACAAATGTGGTTTAGTAACACCAATTTCCTGAGGTGAGCGCTCTGGGTGGTACTGGAAACTGTTAAAGGCTTTATCCCAAATACTTAGTTCAGAGCCGTAGTTTCCTGCTTCTTGTAAGTTGGTACTGTGGTGAAACCGGTGCAACTCGGGGGTTGCAATAAGGTGATTTAGCCATCCCATTTTGACATTGATATTGGCGTGTATGAAGTACCCTTGCAATACCGTAAATTGACCGGCAATAAATACGCTTTCGGCAGAAAAGCCTAATAATAGAAAGATAAGTTGAATAGTAACTGCGCTTATAATTACTTCAAATAGATGTACAACAACATTATTACTTGTTGTTACCTTGTTCGGAGTATGGTGAATACCATGAAAGCTCCACAAAGATAGGTACTTGTGCTGCAATCTATGAAGCCAATACCCCGTAAATGAACTAACGAGAATTGCTAGTAACACATTTTGTGACAGTGTTAGTGCATTTTCCTGAGGTGCCAAATAAATGGAGATGGTGCGAATGATGCCCGCGCCAATCGCGCCATAAATCATCACTAAAATGAAATAACGTCCATCTCTTTGCCATTCCTTTTTGCTTGGATGCCAGCTGTGCCGAAAAGGATTTATTCTTTCCATCACAACGAAGAAAAAAATAACGAATAAAACGGTGAAAAAAGTAGTGATACCAAGTTCAAGTTTTTCTGTAATCGCAAGCAAACTAATTGCACTAACTATTAAGAAAATGACTGGGTAGCAGAGTATACTCATAGCTTTAGCGGCCCTATTTTTTGTAGCTAAGTTATGCATATTGTTCATTCTCTTTTGGTTGCGTCGCAGTGTTGGCATTGCTTAAAAAAGGCGTAACTCGAAACCGTTTGCTATCTTGTAGACAAAGATATTGGGCTATATGTCTGCCGCTAGCCACGGCCTGAGCTACACCATTTGATGTTCCCCAGTGACCCGAAAAATAGAAATTATCCAAGTGAGGTAAAGTGGGCCCATGTCTGTTGATGTATTTTTCAAACTCTTCTGAGTAAGGAGAGAATGGGTCCCAACCTAATACTGTGCCATTGTAGTTTTTGGTATATCGTTCACAAGTAAGCGGTGTGACAACATCTATAAACTCAACGTTGTTCTCTAATTCCTCAAAGTGCTGAGAAAGAAATTGTAGTATCTTAGAGCCAACATCTTTCTTGGCGACTTTATATTCTACAGAGCGTCTTCGACGGGTGTGACTATTTCGTCCAATACTGATATGTTCGGATTGAACACTGTTTGCGTTTAAATTTTGCCATGGTTGACTGTCAGTAAGGTAAGTAATGTAGAGCACTGACTTACCTTCAGGAGCCTGCTTTGGTAATAGAGTGCTTCTAACTTGTACAGCTATTCCGCCGTGGTTAATACCTATCAACTCTGATTTCAGTTTATCGTCTATTAGATAGGTTGAATAAGGATCATGATCAGTGTAATCCTTATTAACGGCAATAAATACGGCAACTAAGCTAGGAAAAATGATGCCCTTTGGATCGCTATGCAGATGGCTATACATTTTATCCATTACAGGGTGAGGGTAGGCACCCTTTAATAAGTGTTGTGTTGTGTTGTAACTATCGCTTGCGCTGATCACGTAATCTGCAAAGTGTTCTTGTCCGTTGCTTAGTCGGATCCCAATAGCTTTATTGTTCTCAACCAAAATTTGGTCGACTTTCGCTTTATAGTGGATTTTTCCACCTAGTTTTTTCACTCTGCTAGCCAACTTTTTAGCCAATCCTAATGAGCCGACATCCGGAACTCCTATCGTTTTATCCGCGGCATTAGCAATATTAAAAGCGAAGGGCATAACTGGAAAATTCCCAAGTCTGTCATAAATTATCCAGTTAAGAGATTCAGCTAAAATAGGATTATTAAAGCGTTTTGAGTAGTCTTCTATACTGATAGACATTGTGTTCATCAATGTTTTCATGTAGGGAAGCAACTTCCACATCATTTTAGCTTTTTCCCACCATGTCATGAGTCCAGTATTTTTTAGAAATGGAAAGTGGGGACTACAACCAGCTAGTTTTCTAATATAGCCGCAAAACTCTTTAATATGCTTGGTATCTTCAGGAAACTGTTCGATTAAACTTAACTCGAGCTTATCGGGATCTGCGTGGAAAGTAACTTTTTGTCCATCTGGAAAAATTACGGTGTTGAATGTGTTAATATGGTAGATTGAAACGTCATCGAGGCAACCTAGTTCATTCCAAATTAAAGACATCTCATCTTTGTGGCCTGTGCCTTTTAACCAACTCAAACACCAATCAAAAGTAAAGTCCTTTCGCTGCCAAGAAGTACAGCATCCTCCGGGAGTTTCATGTAGCTCAAATATTGTCGTTTCGTAACCATTCATCTGGCTGTATGCTGCGGTGCTTAGACCTGACATGCCAGCTCCGATAATAATGACTGATTTTGTATTTTTTGACATTGTTATTCCTTGTCATATTCGGCGTGCATGTAATACAGTTAAGCATCGCCGAATAGTTATCTTGATGGCCTTAAGCTGTTTCGCAGGCAAGCTCTTGAAGCACGGCGGCAATCTCTTGGCACCAGTCGTTGATGCGCTGCTCGGTGAGTTCTGGTTGGTTATCATCATCAAGCGACAAGCCGAGAAACTCGCTGCCGTCTTCATTTAGCCCTTTCGACTTGGTGAAGTGGTAACCTGAATTTGGCCAGTAACCAATTGCTGTGGCGCCTTGTTCGGTTAGTTTATCGTGTAAGATGCCGATACCGTCTTGAAACCACTCGTCATAACCAACTTGATCGCCCTGACCGAAGATAGCCACGATTTTTCCGCTGAAATCCTGTTGTGCTAGGCTCTCCCAACGTGATTCCCAATCATCCTGTAAACCACCGTATTCCCACGTTGAAATCCCAAAAATCAAAAATTCATAGTTCTCGGTTAAGGTTAATTCGGTGTCTGCTATATCAAAGAGGTCGATGGTAAACTGGTTTAGGTTTGCTTTTATTAATTCTGCTGCGGCTTCAGTGTTACCTGTTGTGCTGCCATAAAATAGGCCAATACGAGTACTCATAATATTTCCTTTTAATTCTCTTGGTTAAGCAACATGCTGCTTTTGTTCGCTATAAGATTGAGGTTGGTGTAGTGAGTTTTCACCGATCCAAGCCTGAAACGGCTTGTCATCATCACGGCATACAAAGTGCAGAACATGTCTGCCTGTAGCTGCTGCACGGATCAACCCGCCGGTTGTCACCCAGTGACCAGCCATATAAAAGTTGCTAAGGCCTGGCAGTCCCGTTGTCCCGTTGGCATTTATTTCGTCTTCTAAACTTTCACCACTTTCCAAAAATGGCTGCCACGCCAATACCGTTCCTTTGCTGTTGCGGGTATAGCGAACTTGGGTCAAAGGGGTCGCGATGTCGATATATTCGATATGCTCTTTTAGTCCCTCAAAATGAGTGGAGAGCTTATCGATTATAAATTCACCTAAGGTCTTTTTAGCGAGGCGATATTGAACGCTACGCTTGACCCTAGTGTGATGGCGTTTAGTCGCCGTTGTTTCTTGGAAATTATTTAATTCAGCCCATGGCTCATAAGTTGAGAAGTAAGTGATATAAAGCACGGATTTGCCTTCTGGGGCGATATGCGGGTAGTACACATTGCGCACCTGCACATTGATCCCCGGGTGCGTCATACCAGGGCAGTGGACCAGATCTTGTTGGTCTAACAAGTGGGTGCGGCAATGAGGTTGATGGGTATAGTCCTTGTTTACTCCCAAAAATACAGAGACGTATCCTGGGAACATTTGACCATCGGTCTCCCTTAACTCGTCGTATAGCTTGTCTAACACAGAGCTGGAATACTGGCCCTCAAGCATGTTTTTTACCACATCCGTACCGTCACATGCTGAGATCACGATATCAGCATACATTTTTTGGCCATCGCTGAGCTCGACACCGATGGCTTTGTTGTCTTCGATCAAGATCTTGTGTACTCGGGTGTTGTATATGATGTCACCCCCCAACTTTTTATATCTTGCTTCCATCGATTGTGCGAGGCCTAAGGAGCCACCTTCGGGCACACCTGCATTTTTTTTCGCCGCGCAGGCCAAATTAAAGTAGAAAGGTAATAGCGGGAAACTAGGATGTTGCTCATAAAAGATAACGTTAAATGCCTTTTGCAGCAGCGGGTGTGAAAACTTAGCGGCAAAGTCCGACATCAATGTCGCCATGGATTTGCGGATTAAATTAAATTTTTTGATAAACGGCCACATCATTTTTAGCTTTTGCCAGCGTGACATAATGCCAACTGGCACCAGAAAAGGATAAGCGTCTATCATTTTGACGAATTCGCGAATGCCATCGCAAAATTGTTTGATGAGTTTCTTGTCAGCGGGAGAAATGCTCAAGAGGTGGGCTTCAAGTTTATCTGGATCTGCGTAGAAATGTACTTCTCCTAACTCTTCATCAATAACTGAATTGAAGATTTCAAAGTCTCTAATTTCTTTATCATCCAGCGCACCTAACTCTTGCCAGATTTGATTCATGCCGTTGCCTGTGCCACTACCCAGTAGCCAGCTAATACACCAATCAAAAATATAATCTCTGCGTTCCCACGATGTGCAGCAGCCGCCTGGAATATCGTGCAGTTCTAAGATCACGCTCTTGTAGCCGTTCATTTGTGCATAGCTACCGGTTGAGAGTCCACCCATGCCGGCACCTATGATGATCATAGATTGTCTTTGTGTGGTCATAATTCTGTCCTTAAAGTCGTTAGAAAGCCCCAAAGCGAAGGCTTTGGGGCAAGCTGTTACTCCACGTTTGTTGCTATTACCGCTTGGCTTTGGGTATCTTGCAGAATACTTTGCATAATTGCGCCGTTGCCTGCCTGCATCATATCTGGCATCAACATTTCCTCATGTTTACCAACTCCCTGATAGGTAATGACCTCGGCGTCTGATGCTGCATCCCAACTGGTTAGACGAGCAGCTTCTGCATGTGCATTTTGCTCGACGATAAAGTGCAGTTTTGCGTGAACCTGACCTAGATTTTTCACTTCATAACACCAATCGATATAGTCTCTCGCTTGTGCCAGTGTATGCTCGTGTACCGTATTTGAGCCGGTGTGGCGGGCGAAATGTGCTTTTAACTCTTGCTCAAAGTGCGCGAAGTCTTGTTCCCGCATTTTGATTGTTTCGGTGATCCTGAATGAGTCTAAGATCACTACATCCCCGACACGTTGACCTCGGCTTTCCAGCTCCTTAGCAATCTCAAAGGCTAAATTACCGCCAAGGGAGTATCCAAATAGGGTATAGGGACCATGAGGTTGAATTTGCATAATTTGGTCGGCATAGTCGCTAACCTTAGTGCCACTTTCGAGGTAGTTAAAAGAGATCACTTCAGTGTTAGGCAATGCGTCGGCAAATGCCTTGTAGACGATGCTGTAACCACCCGCTGGCGGCAGTGCAAATAAACGACTAGATTGACCCGCATTGAAGATAAGGTAAGGGGACGCGCCCGTTTCTTTTCCTGTTACTACATCTTCAATTGCACTCGCCATGCCATGTAAGGTTGTAAATCTAAATAGCTGATTAACTTCCATTTTGATGCTGAAGGCTGATTGGATCCTGACCATTAGCTCAATCAAATATAAAGAGTTACCGCCGAGGGCAAAAAAGTCATCATGAAGACTAATGGATTTTTGCCCTAGCATATTGGACCAAATCTCAGCGAGCTGCTGCTCAAATAAGGTGGCAGGCGCTACGAATGCTCTTACCAACTCAGCGACTTCAACCTGTGGCAATGCCGCCGCATCGATTTTACCGTTACTCAGTAATGGAAATTGATCAATGGCAACTAGCTTACTAGGTACCATATAGCTTGGTAGCTGGTTCTCTAACTGTTCGAGGACAAATTCAGTACCGACCGCAAGCTCCGACTCAAAGTAGGCAATTAATTGGGTTTGCCCATGTACTTCTATTCCTTTTACATAGCTTCGCTTAATTCCTGGGATCTGGTTGATGCTAGACTCAATTTCTCCTAGCTCAACGCGGTGACCTCGTATTTTTACTTGGTTGTCGATACGTTGCAGAATATGTAGGTTTCCGTGTTTGTCCCACTTACCTAAATCACCCGTTTTATACACCCGTATGGTGCTATTTTCTGATACGGGAAGTTGAATAAATTGACTGGCATTTTTCTCTGGATTATTGAGGTAGCCAAGGCTTACGCCTTGCCCTGCAATTGCAATTTCGCCGACTGCGTTACTCGATACCAATCGGTTTTGCTTATCGAGCAAGATAAGTTGCGTTGCATTGAAAGGCTTGCCGATTGGCACTGTCGTACTGGTTTCTAAGTACTGCTCTGATTCCTCAAAGAAGCTACTGTCTATGGTTGCTTCAGATGTGCCGTAGGAGCTAAATAGTCGAGCATCTTCTTGTAGCAATCCTTTGAGTGCGCGGTATTCAGCGATTTGCCATTGCTCAGAGCCAACAATCACTCTACGTAAGCTGGTGAATCCAACCTGACTTTGCTTTGCGAATAAGATGAGATTACGAACCACAGAGGGCACAAACTCAACCGTATCAATCTGCTGTGTCTCAATGAGGTCATACAACACCGGCATGTTCAGCATCATATTTTTAGGACACAACACTAAGTGCTTCGCATTGTAAAATGCGCGCGCGAGATCGCCACAAAACACATCAAAGGTTGGGCTGGCCAATTGTAAATGATGAGAGGTGGGTGCTAAATCAAATTGGGCTAACCAGTCCACAGCGATCGTAGCCCAGTTTTGATGGCTGACCTGGACAGCTTTTGGCGTACCCGTAGAGCCAGAAGTAAAGACAATATACGCGATGTCATTTGGCTGATGATTTAACGCCAAATTGTGCTCGCTGATTTCATCTCGTTGGCTTTGGAAGCTTTCCCAAAGTAGTGTAGGGTGATCTGATGTTAGCGCTTCTTCGCAAAGTAGAAACGCGCAGCGACTTTGCTCAAGCAACAGTTGCTTGCGTTCATTGGGTTGCTGCGGGTCAATTACCACAAAATGATGACCTGCTTTTAACGTAGCGATACAAGCAACAACTAATGCGATAGATTTTTCAAAATGTAAGGCAATCGTTTGACTAGGTTGGTTATCTAGCTGCGAATTAATTAGTCGCGCCAACTGATTTGCCTGACCGTTCAGTTCGCAATAGCTCAAAGTAGCAGCCAGTTCTCCAGCATTTGCTTCACAGGCAATGCTAAGGGCAGGAAGCTCAGGACTATGTTGCGCCGCATTTTCTATTTGGCTGACCAAAGTCGGTAATGCAGGTGCGTTTTGTTGACTTTCAGCAAATGTCGCCAAGGCATCTATTGCGTCTGGACTTGTTAAGGCAAGCTCCGAAAGTGGCCGATTTGGACTATCAACGACCATTCGCGTCAGTGCGATATAGTCCCGAGCCAGCTGCGCTATCGTTTCGGTTTCGAATAGATCGGTATTATATTTTAATGTGCCTTTGAACACGCCATTTTCTTCATAGGTCGAAAGCGTAATGTCAAATTGACCTTCTTCTTCAGGCAGTTCCATGAATTGCATAGGAAAGCCCTTATAGTACGCGACATTATTTTCATCCATATGCGATTGCTCAACGCGGTGATTGAGCATTACAAACATGACCTGAAATACCGTCGAGCGGCTGGCATCATGTTCAATACCAAGCTTATCCACTAACAGCGCAAACGGATATTCTTGGTGATCTAGTGCGTTGAGGGTAATGTCTTTCACCTGCGCTAAAAGCGAAGTAAAGTGCGTTTCAGGATCAAACCTTGCGCATAGCGGTAGGGGATTCACAAAGTAACCATAGACGTTTGAAAACTCTGGATTTGTACGACCGGCCACGGGACTGCCAATAATGATCTCATCCTGCTGAGTATATTTATGCATGACTGCGTAATAGATGCTAAGCAACGCCATGAACATGGTGGACCCTTGTGCCTTTGCAAGGGTATTCAATGAAGACGTGAGGGCTTTATCCAACTCAAAATGATATGAATCACCAACGTTGGTGAGTACCGCAGGTCTAGGTTTGTCGGTTGCAAGGTCTAATACGGGGATCTCAGCAGGTAAGTGATTCTGCCAAAACTTATAGTTTGCCGCGCCGCGTGGAGAGTGAACAAAGCGTGTTTCCCAATCGACAAATTTTTCATAGCTTGACGTTATCTCGCTGAGTGCTAACGGTTCACTTTTTGCAAAATGCGCATACAGTGACTGCATTTCATCGATAAACATGTAATTTGACCATGCATCTGAGATGATGTGATAAATCGTCACTGCAAAGTAGTAGCTTTGATCATTCTGCTTATACAAATACAGTCTAAACAGCGGGTCGTGCTCAAGGTCGAAAGGCTGTTCATTGTCTGCAATCATCATAGGTTGAATATCTTCCCAAGACTTACCATGTACATCAATGACTTGCAGTGCATCCTCGCGATGAGTCCAGACTCTTTGATAGGGTTCGCCATCTTTAAAGAAGAAGTTTGTTCTTAACATTGGGTGGCGAGCAACTACAGCACTAAGGGCTTTTTTCAGCGCGTCGATATTCAGGGCACTAGGAATGTGCATCGCGCCGCCGATATTGTAGGAAGCGCTACTTGGGTTGAGTTGATTGATAAACCAAATCGCTTTTTGTCCATAGGAAAGTGGGAATTCAGCTTCCACATTGGCATCAGATACGATAATAGAGTTAACCTTGGTCTCGGAAACCGGCTGAACCTGTGATGTTTCTGTGGTTATGACTTCAAAGCCAAGCGACTCAACGAGTTTGTCATTAAGCTCTATACTTAATTCGTTGATAGATGCACCACTTAGAAGGCGTACAATCGTTAGGGTTTCACCAAAATGGGTGGTGATCTTATTTCTCAGCTCTGTTGCCATAATAGAGTCAATACCGAGATTACCGAGCGATAGATCTAATTCCACTTGCTCTCGTTTACAGCGTAATACTTGGCTGACAGCATTAGCGAGATGATCGGCAACAAGCGGTAACCGAAGCGCGCTGTCTGTTTGCTGGTATAAAGGAGCAAACTCTTGCTCTTGGTGGCTTTGCTTGTCGTTTTCTTGGGTAGCCAAGTGACTAAATAAACTCGGCTTTCCTGCATACCAATTGGTTACTTTGGACCAATCGGCGTCACACACTAAGAGTTGAGGTTGATCTTGGTCTAGAATACGTTCAAGCACAGCCATCCCCGCACTTGGTGAGATGCAGTTCATGCCCCTTTGGTCCTTGTAATGTTCGGCGAGACCCAACTCTTCAATCATACCAATAGCCCAAGGACCCCAGTTGATACTCAGCGCCGGAAGACCCTGATTGCGACGGTAGTGGGCGAGGGCATCTAAGAAAGCATTGCCAGAAGCATAGTTTGTTTGTCCTGCGGTAGTGACTTGAGCCGCGACAGAGGAGAAGAGTACAAAATGTTCGAGGTCAACTTTACTGAGTGCTTTGTGAAGCATCAACGCACCAATCGCTTTGGTGTCAAACACACCGTCAAATGCTCTGGTATCCATATTGCCAAGTAAGGTGTCATTGACGATACCAGCACAGAAAAATAATCCGTTGATCGGTGCTTGTGCACTTAGATGATAAGACTCAAGGGCCGCGTGAAGTTCACGCTCTCGAGTTAAGTCTGTCTGCCATAACGAGACATTAACGCCCTGATCCTCAAGGTGTTGAATAAACCGAACGCGATCATAGTTACGGTCGCTTGAGGTAAGTTCTGACCAACTCTTACGCTCAGGTAATTGACTCCTACCAAGCAAAATGAGGTTTCGTGCACCTCTATCGACGAGTAGCTGACAAACTAACTGACCGATTGAACCAAATGCACCCGTGATCAATTGTGCTTTATGGCTTTGCACGCGAGTTGGGAAGGCGGGTTGAAGTGACGTTGCCTGCTCTAAACGAGCAACATAGGCCTGATTTTCCCTAAAAGCAACTTCCCCTTCTTGGCGGTCACTTAATAATCTGGCTGTGATATGTTCGGCATCATTTTGGCCATCAACATCAATGAGGCCACCCCAATTATCAACCAATTCTTGCTGTGCGAGCACTCGGCTAAATCCAGTTAACGAAGCGGACATCACCGCGGTAAGTTGCTCGCTATTAACGAGGCTAGCGTTACGTGTTACCACGTAAAGCGGGAATTTACAGTCTTGTTCCACTACGGTTTTGGCCAGGTTCAACAATGAATGCAGCGAATGACGTTTTTCTCTTTGCAGCTGAGCAAGAGTTAGTGATTCTATTGCGCTGTTATCTAGACTAAAGCAATGCACAACGCCACGAATTTCTTGTTTGCCCAAAGTCTCGATAAGTTGTGACAGGTGATCCCGTGAATCGGGAACTAGCCATGCATGACAATGGTCTCTGTCGATATCAAAATATTCTCCAGATTTAACGATACAGCTAGAGTGGCCAAGCTTTGCTAAACGGTCGGCTACCTGTTCAGCTGTTCCTGATTGATCTGCGAGAAGCACCCAACGACCCAATGTGTCGGTTTCTTGTATTTCCTGCTCTGGCTCTGCAAGCCAATTAACTTGGTAAAGCCAGCTATCTATGGTTCTGGTGGTGATCCCACTTGCAGCGGAGTCAACACTTTGCGCAATAAAGTTTTTGATAACACCAAAGACTTGACCTGATTCATCACAGAGGTATAAATCACCGACCGTTTTTTCGTCGTCACGATGAGTGATTTGGGTATAACACCAAAAGTCAGTATTGTTCTGCTCGCAAAGCAAGATCTGCTCTAGCATCACAGGTAAGCGGATAGAAAATTGCTGAGCATTAGCACCTGCAAGTTCCGTAAATACTAACGTTTGGAAGCATGCATCTAATAGACTTGGGTGTAGGGTAAATTGTGCTGTTCGCTCAAGTTGAGTAGGCCAAGAAATCTTGGCAAGCACGCCGTTGTCTGTTGCCCAGATCTGTTCAATGGCTCTAAAACATGGACCATATTCGTAACCAAACTCTTTTAGGTGTGCATAAAACTCATCGTGCTGCTGTGCGCTGGTGGCAGCACTACGAATAGCATTGAGATCAATAGGCTCAGCAAGGTTTGCGCTTTGTACTCGGCGGATTGTCCCTTGAACATGGCGGGTCGTCTTGCCATCTTCAAGGCTTACCACTTTAAAATTCGGTTCATCATGGTGCAAAATGAATTGCACATTGGGTGCATGTTCATTATTCAAAAATAACGCTTTATCGATGACAAACTGGTCGAGTGCATAGCTACCATTGCCCCAAGTCTCTTTGGCTGCAGCATACGCCATTTCAATAAAGCCAGCAGCAGGGAAGAGGGTATTCCCTTGGATTTGGTGACAGCTTAAAAAACTATCGCGATTTGTGTCGGTTACCGCGTTCCAAACATGTTCAGCTTCACTGCGTTTACGGCCCAAGAAAGCATGGTTACTTTGCCCTAAACGCACTTGATTAAAGTACTCAGGCTCGGTCCAAAAGCGCTCTTGCAAGAACGGGTAAGTTGGCAAAGTAGTGAACTTACCTCGACCGTTTATGGCTGACCAATTTAATTCAAAGCCTAAACCAAATAGTTGAGCTGCAGCGTGGTAATAGGTGTGTTGTTCGTCGGATTTACGGCGCATACTCGAGACGACAACACTTGAGCAACTTTGTTCTTCTGCTGTTTCGGCAATAGATGCGCCAAGCACAGGGTGTGGACCTAGTTCCAAAAATGCTTGATAACCTTGTTGTAATATTGCGCGGGTGGCATCAACAAAGCGCACGGCTTGACGGACGTTGAGCCACCAATAGTTAGCATCAAGCTCAGGTCCCTCAGCAAGTGTTCCTGTTACCGTTGAATACAATGGAGTATGTGCGGTGTTAGCTTGAATACCAGCTAAACACTCGAGCAATTCGGCCTTTATCGGTTCCATAAACTGGCTGTGGTAGGGCACTTCAACGCGGAGAAACTTGCAAAACACACCCGCTTCGCTCAGTTGTGCTTCAATACTGTGTAATGCATTTTCTTCACCTGCGAGGGTGACAGAGTTTGGACTGTTTACCGCTGCAACTTCAACTTGGTCGTTGAGATAAGGCGTGACATCACTGTCAGAAAGTCCTACCGCCATCATTTTACCTGTGTTGCGGCATTGATGTTGTAAACGGCTACGATGGACTACGATGGTGCAAGCATCTTTTAATGAGTAGACCCCAGCTTCATAAAATGCCGCCGCTTCACCGGTACTGTGGCCAACAATGGCATCAGGCGAAATGCCGTGCTGACGCCACATTGCTGCAAGTGCGACTTGTACGGCAAAGTTTGCCGTTTGAGCAAGCCAAGTGTATTGCATGTTTGACGCTGATTCATCGGCAAGCATTTCATCAACCAATGACCAATCTGTAAGCGCTGACATATAGCTATCACACTCATCGATCATCGCTTTAAAAGTTGGCTCTGATTGGTACAGCTCACGGCCCATTGCCCACCATTGCGGCCCCATGCCGGTGAAAACCCACACGATTTTTTGCTCATCTTTTTTCAGTGTGCGCAATGTACTGGCCGCAGCAAATTCAGCATCATGACTTAATGTTTGCAGTTGTTGTTGCAGATCTTCTGCATTTTTGAAACAAATTGCATGACGATATTGATGGTGTTCACGGCGCTCACCCAATGTGTAGATAATATCATTGAGTGATGCATCGCTGTCTTGCAAAAATTCATTATGCGCTTTGGCAAAGCGATGAATCCCGTGTTGATCTCTTGCACTCAATGGATAAAGTTTTAGGCCATTCTCATTTGCTGGAGGTATTGATGGCACTTCTGGCGCAACAAATTCTTGAATAACCGCGTGGGAATTGGTTCCACCGAAACCAAAGGAGTTTACCCCCGCAACGGCTAAACCTTCATGCTTAGGCCAAGGTGTAAGTTTAGTGGGGATCTCATACGGCGCGTTGGCGTAATCAATCTTAGGATTAATTGATTTTAAGTGTAAATGCGGTGGGATCTGTTTGTTTTGAATGGCTTTGACCGCTTTGAACAAACCAGCCATGCCTGCGGCTGCCTCGGTATGGCCAATATTGGTTTTTACTGAGCCAATGTAGCATTTATCGTCTTGATTACGGTTGATCCCAAGGAGTGTTCCAACTGACTTTGCTTCAATAGGGTCGCCAACAGGCGTGCCTGTGCCGTGCATTTCAATGTACTGCACTTTACCGGGGTCAATATTCGCTTTGGCATAGGTTTCTTTCATCAAGCGCAATTGGGCATCGCCGTTTGGTACCGTGATCCCTTGTGTTTTACCGTCTTGATTTACACCGGTGGCTAAGATCACCGCATGAATTGGGTCGCCATCCTTAATCGCATCATCTAAGCGCTTGAGCACAACGACGCCAGCGCCTTCAGCACGGACATAGCCGTTGGCGGAGTCGTCAAAAGCATGAGAAAAACCAGTCGGAGATAAGAAACCGCCTTTAGACTCGGATACAGTATATTGTGGTGCCAAATGTAATAGCACACCACCTGCGAGCGCCATATTACTGGCCCCGGTTTGTAGACTTTTACAGGCCATATCTAACGCGACAATGGAGGAGCTACAAGCAGTATCGATTGACATGCTGGGGCCATTAAAGTCAAAAGTATGAGAGATGCGATTAGAAAGCATCGTCATCATGACACCCGTCGCAGTGTGAGCATCAATGTTATCAAAATCTGGGTTAGTGAATTGCATAATTTTATAATCAAGCGTAAACCCACCCATAAAAACACCGACCGACTCTCCTGCGAGTTCAGATGGCTTTTGCCCACCATCTTCCAACGCTTCCCAAGTTACCTCCAGCAGTTTACGTTGTTGAGGGTCCATAAACTCGGCTTCACGAGGCGTGATCCCAAAAAATGCTGGATCAAACTTATCGATATCATCGATATAGCCACCCCATTTTGAGCTCAACTTGCCTTTATTCGCTTTTACAGACGAATAATGAGTATCGATATTCCATCTCGATTCTGGGGTTTCTATGATGCAATCGACACCATGTTTAATATTTTCCCAAAACAATTCAGGACTATTCGCGTGACCTGGGAAACGACAACCCATGCCAATAATTGCTATCGGTAGCGTGTCGTTTTCGGGGTGAACAGAGCGTTCATTTTCGATTGCCATAATGCATTCCTTGAAGTTATCTATTTTCTATTAATTAGCGAAGTTGCAGCAGTTCATCTTGAGCGGTTGAGTGAACATGAAGCGTAGGGTAGAGCAGGCGTTTATAGATGCCGTAGTAAAGCTGTTGAAGCTGGATTAAGTCGGATGTTGTTGTGTGTTCATCTATTTGATGAATGGTTTTGTTCACCAGTCCGAGTTCTAGTACTGAGGTCGATATTTCAGCAATAAAGCGGCCATCCGACGTTCCCCCTGCGGTCGATAGTTTTGGTGTGAAATGACATTGACTGTTGATTTCATCGCAGACGATAGCGAGGGATGGAGAAGAGATCTCATCATTATTTACGCAGTAATAGGGTTGGCAGGGGTTGCTGGTCGTTAATGCATAATTGAGCGTATGTTCTTCGATGGCCTCTCTTACCAGCTCGACCAATTCATATTCGTCGTATGCGGGTGTATAACGGATATTAAAATTTAGCTGACATTGGCTTGGAATGATGTTGTCGACAAAATTTCCTGAATTTACATGGGTGAATTGCAGCGTGGTCGAGTCAAAGTTATCACAGTGCTTTGGCCAATCCTGCGACAATAGTGCTTGCATAATATTTTGCGCCAAATGGATGGCATTGGTCGCTTTTTGAGGGTAAGCCACATGTCCACTTTTACCATGTAAATTGACGGTAAAAGACAAAGCGCCACGACGACCGACTTTCAGTGTGTCTGCTACATACGCTTCTGAGCTTGGCTCTCCGACCAAGGCAAAATCAAATGCAATACGCTGCTGTTTTAAAAAATGAGCGATCCGCTTGGTTCCGTGTTCCGCTTCGCCTTCCTCGTCGCTGGTGAGTAGCAACCAAAGCTCTTTTTCCGGTACTCCAAATTCTGTCACTAAAGCCTCAATTGCACAGAAAAAGGCGGCAATAGCGCCTTTCATATCAACAATACCTCTGGCGAAGAGACAGCCATTGTGTTCTGTCAGCTTAAAAGGGTTAAACTGCCAATCTTGTGCACTTCCTGCCGGTACTACATCGGTATGACCAAGAAAAGCAAACCTAGCGTCACTATTGTTACCTATACTTGCTACTAAGTTACTCACATCACGAACAGGCAAGTGCTTGATTGAAAAGCCCAAAGCCCGTAACTCTTGTGCTAACCACAGTTGACACCCAACATCATCCGGCGTGATTGATTTGAATGCGACTAACTGCCGTGCAATGTCAACAACGCGGTGGCTGGCATGTTCATCCTCTTCAACACCTTGAAACTCCTCATGTAGAGCCTCGATATCCTCTAGCGCTTCAGAGACAAGTTCGTAACAAGTGTTTGAAGAAAAGTCATTCATCTCAAAAAACCTTAATGCAGAAGTATGATAAATAGGCAATTAAAAGCTCGTTTGTGCACATTTTAATTACACTGTGTTCACAAGTTGCGTATTCAAACATCGAAATTCTTTAGATGCTAATGATTTTATTTTGACTAAATTAACCTAAATAATTTCATTGTTGTTTTTTATGGACTAATTATTTTTGTTATTTACAGTGCTTTTTATCTGGTTTTTATATTTGAGTTTTATTGAATTAAGTTTGGTGTAAATGCTCTATGTACTAATATTCTGAATGTCTGAAAAATAATTCCTCTTAATAATCAGTAGTGGGTTTTTATTGCTTTAGCTATGTCTTGTGTTATTCGGAATTAAAAAAGTTATGGTGTTTAGGATAATGAAATTGTGAATTTTTAAATGGTGCGAGTTTATTGTGTAAAGCAAGCTATTAAGATAAATGGAATTAACCTTTCTTATCTCTCTTTGTTATCGTTGTGATGTTTTATATGTCAATTTATTCTAATTAATGAGAGATCCAAAAGGTGTGTATTTACGTAAGTGGGCAAGATTTTTTTGTGATGATGCTTTAAGGTTGAAGTTGTTTTTATAAATTTAATGAATTTATTCTTGAGTTGTCATATTTAATGAATAAAATAGCAAACGCTATAGAGTTTTTATTCAATATTTTGATTACTGTTACAGTGTCTTGCTGTTTTTTATCTATAGCGCTGACTTAAATTAAGGATGAAAAATGAAAAAGCTAATCACCGCACTCGTTGCATTGACTGCATTGTGTGTATCTGCTCAAGAAGTAGAAGAGGCGAAAGCCCTCGTTACTCAACAAAACATTAAAATTGTTGCTATTGGCCAAAGCGGCTGGGATCCAATTTGGAGAGAGCCTACCTGTAGCATCCAAAAAACGGATGAGGATGCTGTTGGTAATGCTTACATGATCAGTCATTACGACATGTGTTTATGCCAAAACAGTAAAAAAGCGAGCTATCTAATTGAAGATACGCAAAGCAACCCTAAGCAAGCTGCGGTTATTTGTTACCTAGAGCAGTAATCTAGTCAACAGCGGCAGAGCAAAGTACTTGCACTTTACTCTGCTTTTATCACTGCTGTTTCCTTTAAGTTCAGATTAGCTAAATTAACTGACTTTTTGCTTCGGTGTGCTAAATAACCTGAGCTGCGGATAATTAATGCCTTTCTAGCAGCCAGTTTTAGCGCTAACTGCGTTGAATTCACTTCCAATAGCCAGCTATTGGTGCGTAAATTCGCCTTGTTTTCCCTAAAACTCTCTGGCTAGACAAGGAAAAACTAAGTTGTGCTTAAGCAACAATGAGTTGGAACACTCCTTATCCAAACCTCAGGTTAAATAACTTACCTAACTTCCAATCGAACTTTACAGCGCTGACTGCCGTTAAGATTAAAACAATCCCAAGCGTTTGTAGTATCGAAATCGTGTGCTCGAATGCAATAAAATCTACAAACAGCGCCACGACCGGATAAATAAAAGAAAGAATAGCAATTAATGTGGTGCTTAGGCGTTGGAACGCGTCATACATGATCACATACATAAACCCTGTGTTGACGACGCCTAAGAATAAGATATTACCCCAGCTCGATGAAGTCTCTGAGAAGTGTGCAAAGTCAACCCAAGGCAACAAAAATAAGCCACCAAAAAAGATTTGGATCACAGCAACCACACCGGATGGCACTTGGCTTACCTTTTTCGTCATCAGCGTTGTAATGGTATACAGAAACGCTGCTCCGAGCGCCAGTAGCAGACCAAAAACGGCTTGATTGCTCTCTTGTGCAAAAATAACCGCGACTATTTCTTGATAAGGGATCCCAACAACCAACCATAACCCCAGCACGGCGATGGCCAACCATAAAAGGGTTGCTTTACTTGGATACTGACGATAAAGCACCGCACTTAATAATACCAACATTAAAGGTTGTAGATGATATGCGATAATTGAAATTGAAAAAGGAATATAGTCGAACGAGGCGAATAACAGCACCCAGTTTCCGACCAGCGCGATACCGCCGAGCAAGATGGTCATAAACACGGGACCTTTAAATACCTCTTTTGTCAGTTGCTTTGTCACGAGCACGTATCCGAGAAGGCATAACGCGCCAATAACACAACGTAAAAATACCACGTTCCAATAGGATTGTTCTGCACTGACGACAAAGTATCCTATGGTGCCAGATAGCACCATAGCTATTATCATCTCTATTGAACCTTTCTCTTTATCTGAGCCAAACATTGTTCACACCTTGATATATTCAATTCTATACTTGCATATTACTTAGGGTTTGCCGTATTACTAATAGACAATAAAAGGCTAATTTTTCTAATTTCCTAAAAATGAAAGGCAAAAATGCGAAAACTAATTAATAATGAAAAATGGTCGCTTGATGCGATAGATAGCAAGCTTATAAAGCTGTTAGAAAACAACAGCCGAGTGTCCGTTGCTGAAATGGCTCGTGCTGTGAATATGTCTTCACCGAGTGTGAATGAGCGCATGAAACGTATGGAAGAGTATGGGGTAATTAGTAAATACAGTATTGAATTAGACCCAGAAAGCTTTGATTACCCGCTGACGGCGATTGTGCGTATTCGTCAACATCCCGGTAAACTAAAACAACTTGAAACGATGATCCAAAACATTCCTGAAGTGATTGAATGTGACAAAGTGACGGGAGAGGATTGTTTTTATGTGAGGCTGTGTTTTGAGAGTATGCCTAAGCTAGACGAAATTCTGGATAAAGTCTCGACGCTGGGTGATACCCACACATCGGTGGTGAAATCAACAATAGTCAAACGCAGAAACGTGCCATATCAGATCCGCAAAAGGTAATCGCTAAGCATGGCGAGCAGTAAAGTTTTGACGGGATCAGCAAGGCGCAGCTAAACGTCAACAAATTTATAGTTTGTCACACTTTTTATAGCAATCCTGCCATCAATCTGGTTTTGAGTATGTTAGTATCCGTGCAGCAGTTTTTTACGAGATAGATTATGTTTCAACCAGTTAGCCTCTTTGTTGGGTTAAGATATAGCCGTGCTGCGAAAGGCAATGCATTTATATCGTTTATCTCATTTTTCTCAATTGCGGGTATCGCCCTTGGCTTAATGAGTTTGATCACCGTCAGCTCAGTGATGAATGGCTTTGAGCAAACCTTAAAAGCCGCCATGCTTGATTTGATCCCGCATGTGCAAATTAAGGAAAATGAGCAACTTGATCAAAATAAATTACAAGCCATTGAAAATCATCCATTGGTTAAGCAAGTTTCGCCATATGTTGCAAGTGACGTAATTCTACAAACCAATCAAGATTTGGTGGGTGTGCAACTTCAAGGGCTATTTCAAGGGTATGAAACTGCGTTGGATGACGCCATACGTGCCGGCAGTTTAACTCGATTGTACGAGCAAAAATACCAAGTGGCCCTGAGTCGCTATTTAGCCAATAAACTTGGCGTAAGCGTTGGTCAACAACTCCGCGTGATCATGCCTGAATTCACCACATACACACCGCTTGGCCGCACACCGACGCAGCGCTTATTCACCGTTGCCGCTATATATGATGGCCAGAGCGAAGCTGACACTTATTTGGCATTTGCCGACGGGAAGAGTTTACAGCGGTTAATGCGCAATAAGCCAGAGCAATACGACCTTAACATTCATTTATATGATGCTTTTAGCCTGCCAGATTTTTATCAGCAAGCGAACAGCTTGTTACAAGGGCTCGAGACACAGGATTGGCAAACTCAGCAAGGCACATTGTTTGCGGCGGTTGCAATGGAAAAGCGCATTATGTCGCTATTACTTGGCCTTATTGTGATAGTGGCTGTATTTAATATCATTTCAGCGCTATCTATGATGGTGAGTGAAAAGCAAGGGGAAGTGGCTATTTTGCAAACGCTTGGCTTTACACCACAAATGATAGCAAAAGTGTTTATGGCGCAAGGGATGTATAACGGCGTTTTTGGCACACTCATTGGTGTTGCTGGTGGATTATTGCTGTCGAACAATATTAATGAGGTGCTCCACCTCGCAGGCCTCCAGTTGCTTGGTGGCGCTGAACTTCCGGTCAAAATAGAACTAACAGATTTAACGATTATGGCAGTGGGCAGCATATTGCTAAGCTTTTTAGCAACCTTGTATCCAGCTAAACGCGCGTCGAGTGTGCTGCCAGCAGAGGTATTAAGATATGAGTGATTTAGTCATTGACTGCCAAAATTTGGTCAAAAGCTACCAAGATGGTAAAGCCGAAGTAACGGTATTAAAAGGCGTTGATTTATCTGTAACCCAAGGTGAAATGCTTGCGATTGTAGGTAGCTCAGGATCAGGTAAAAGTACTTTACTGCATATTCTAGGTACCTTGGATAAAGCATCCACCGGCAGTGTAAGAATCAAAGGTGTGGAAGTTGGCAAGCTGTCGCGTAAAAAGCAGGCGGAATTTAGAAATAAGCATTTGGGTTTTATCTATCAGTTTCATCATTTGTTGATGGAGTTTAGTGCGGTTGAAAACGTGGCGATGCCCTTATTAATTGCCGGTAATAAAGCAAAACAAGCCCGTGAAAAAGCATTACATATGCTCGATAAAGTGGGCTTGAGTCATCGTGCTGATCATAAGTCTTCAGAGCTTTCTGGGGGGGAGAGACAGCGTGTTGCGATAGCAAGAGCACTAGTGACAGAACCTGATCTGGTGCTAGCTGATGAACCAACTGGCAATCTTGATAAGCATAATGCTCTGAGAATTTATGACTTGCTGGCCGAACTCAATCAGCAGCTAAAAACCAGCTTTGTTGTTGTAACACACGACTTAGAGTTGGCAGATAAGCTTGGTCGTGCAGTGCAACTGGACGATGGCAAAGTAGGTGTGTATCAGCATGCTTAGTTATTTTTTAAGCAAACGCTTTAGAGAGTCTAAACGTCAGCTTGGTTTTATTGGTTTTTTAACCCGTGCTTCTACGCTTGGTGTAATGCTGGGTATGGCAGTATTGATAGTTGCACTTTCTGTGATTAATGGTTTTGAAGAACAATTAGAGCAGCGGCTGTTGTCGGTGGTGCCGCAAGTGAGTTATCAAGCACCTTACGACCCTATTCAAGCGTGGCAGCAAAAAGTAGAGCTCTTGGAGAGTCAGCGTGGCGTCGTAAGCGCAACGGCTGAAATTAACTTAACAGCCATGCTGCAATACAAAGGCACCTTAAAAGCGGCGCAGTTAAAAGGGATCGCACCGAATAGGCACCATACGGTGTCGAGCATAGGTGATTTTATAAAAGGCGCGGAATTAAAAGCACTAAAACCGGGTGAAGTGATCATCGGCAAAGGGATAGCTGACAAGCTTGGCGTCGTGGCTGGCGATAATATCCAGCTCTTGGTTGCTAACAAACATTCGGATAATCCACTCGCTGCGCCAAAGCGATTAACGGCGACGGTGGTGGGGCTTATCGATATGGGCGGGCCACTTGACCAAACATTAGCCTTAGTGCCACTTAACGCACTGCAAGAGGCGATGGATTTTAGAGAAGACCAAGTAACGGACTTGCGTGCCAAGGTGAGTGATGTGTTTCAGGCACAGCAAATTGCGACATCAGCGGGTAGGGCATTACCCGATTTAGTGTACGTATCGTCTTGGTTTCGAACGCAAGGCGGACTGTATCAAGATATTCAGATGGTGCGCACTATCGTCTATCTCGTGGTATTTTTGATCATCGCTGTAGCGAGCTTTAATATCGTCTCTTCTATGGTGATGGAAGTAAAAGAAAAGCGGGCGGATATTGCCATTTTGAAAACCATGGGTGCACAGGACAGTACGATTTTTTCGACTTTTGCGCTACAAGGTGTGACGTATGCAGGGATAGGTGCATTGCTAGGCACTGGGATAGGCATTTTTATTGCTATTAATATTCCAGATATTTTTAAAGCCTGGATCAATATGAGTGATAGCAATCCGCTTGAAGGCGTCTACTTTATTGAATACTTACCGAGCAAAATTATTTGGACAGACATTTATATCAGTTTGGTCACGACTTTTGTTATGGCAGTCGTTGCAAGCTTATATCCCGCTTGGCAAGCCACCAAAACGGATCCTGCCAAAGTACTGGGAAATGGGTAACACCTAAAACCGTAGGTCGGCCTTTAGGCCGACATCTAATGGGCCGACATCTATGGCCTGACATATCTACAGGCCGATACGCCCATTCATCATTGCATGGCCTTATCTCATTTGCCATGACACACGCACCGTAGGTCGGCCTTTAGGTCGACATCTTTAGGCCGACATCTAATGGGCCGACATCTTTAGACCGATAACCAGCCTCTTACAAGCTTTGAGCGTAATGATAAAGCGCTTTTAAGATTTGCATATTGCGCTCATTACCTTCATTTTCTGCGACTAAATTTTCAAGCTCCAGCATAAAATCTTCGGCTGAAATTGAAGGGTTATCTTCATTATGCATCAACTTGTTTTGGCAGTATTTACGCCATTTATCAAGTTCTACAGGTGAGAGCGACTGTGGCCAATTTCTTGCCCGATAGCGAAACAGCAAAGTGTTAAATTTACCGTCTTCAAAATCCAGTTCAATGGTTGCCAACTCTTCAGGCGATGCATTGCGAATGATTGCAAACTTGGCTTTATCGGCTTTGCTAGTGAAACCATCGTAGAGTTGATAATCCGGGTTACTTGGTTTCTCGAATCCCTTTTCATCGCTAAAGACTTCTGCAACCTTATCTCTTAGCTCTGGACGTGCTTTAAGATACTTTAAGTTTTCCAGGCATTGCTCGCGGTCAATTCCAAGCCTTGCTGCGTTTTCGGGCAAGAGGGTCTTAGCCGGTGCTACCAGCGGGCATTTATTGATATGTACTAGTTTTAATCCGACCGGTAGCTCATCTTCACCCAATTCACTGCGTTTTGTATAAAGCCGTTGTTTGAGTGCCTCAACGTCAAGGTCATTCAACACCTCTGGCGACTGTGTTAAATCAAAGCAGATCACGGCATTACTATTGATTGGGTGAAAGCTCATCGGCGCAATCCAAGTTGTGCAACCTTGTTGTGCCGGAAACATAGAAGAAACGTGTACTAAAGGCTGCATATTGAAAACGTCGATTAGGCTCGACACCGCTTTTTTATGTCTGTGATTAAAGTAGAACTCATACAGTTTTGGCTGTTTGGTTTTAATCAGTTTAGCCAGCGCAATCGTTGCGGTAACGTCACTTAGGGCATCGTGGGCTGCACCATGCTCAATGCCATTGGCGACGGTTAAGTGTTCGAGTTTAAAACTAGGGTTACCGTCTTCACGGGTTGGCCATTCAATGCCTTCAGGGCGAAGCGCATAGCAGGCTCTAGCTAGATCAATAATGTCCCAACGGCTATTGCCATTTTGCCATTCACGTTCATAGGGGTCATAAAAATTACGATAGAGGCTATAACGGGTCAGCTCGTCATCAAACCGAATACTGTTATATCCAGCAACGCAGGTTTGCGGTTTGGCAAATTCCGCGTGGATTTTTGCCATAAACTCGGCCTCGGTCAGGCCTTTTTTTAGTGCTAACTGTGGTGTGATCCCTGTGACCAAACAGGCTTGAGGGTGCGGGAGATAGTCGGGCGCTGGTTGACAATACTCAATCAGTGGCTCACCAATAATATTGAGATCCAGATCCGTTCTGATCCCAGCAAACTGGCTTGGCCTGTCTTTTTGCGGCGTCGCACCCCAACTCTCGTAGTCGTGCCAATAGATAGTCGGGATGTTCTGGGCATTATTTGGTGTATCTGATTGGTTTGTATTTGTCATAAAATCAAAAAGTTATTCTACTGTTTTTGTTTGTTTTGGTTAATCATATTTGTCGTGATGTTATGACGACTGTGTATATCAGTTCACACCAGTGTGTATATCGTGATAACTAAGCTGTTTGCCGCTATGCGGATACATATGACTAACGATAGATAGGCATTATCGCATAGAGGCGCGCTTAGAGTAAGGCGTAACCATGGCGGATTGTGTTATTAAAGCAGATCAAAGCGATAATTGGGGAAGTGACATCACTTATTGCTTTATCAAGCTGTCCAATTATCTATTGAGCAATCACTAAATCGCGATTAAAAGCGCTTTCTTTGAAAGTTTTTCCACATAACAACCGTTATAACTATCAATAGGGTTGAGACAACAATCAAGACATTAAAATTAAGTGTGTGGTTTTCGCGGGGCGTGACTAGCAAACTTGCAATGGTGCCGCCAGAGGCTATCGCAAAGTGCTGTATCGCATTTTGCAAACTAATAAAGGTACTGCGCTCTTCTGCGTGAAGTGAGGTTATAAGTTCTGTCACTAAGATCATAGAGCGGGTAGCGCTTGCAATCACAAACAGGGTAAAAAGTCCTGCTGCAAAAATAACTGAACTTATCGTAAAGCCAAACAATGCCGCCAATATCATCAAGCCACTAAGAAAGTAAATTAAGTATGAGGTTGTGTGATTGTTTAGCTTACGTCGAGCGTATAGCTGAACTGCAATAAACGAACACACACCACTTAACAAATAGCATGCGCTTAGCATTGGGCTTGAGATGTTAAAGTTGGTAATTAGCATCACCGGAAATTGAGTTGAAATTGCAAATGTACTTAGCACCACAAAAAATGCGATGAACAGAGCGTATTTAAGGGTTTTGGTCGGGTTAAATGTGTAGCTTGGCATTGGGTTGCTATCGCTGCTTTGCGAAGCTTGCTTTATGTTTGAGAGGAATATAAATGTAAATAATAGCGCTGTAATGGCTAAGCCACTTCCTAGTATCATGAACCCCAACTGCCAGCCTTGATTTGCTGTGATAAATAATAGAGCAGGGATCCCAATTGCCAAGGCGAGTGGAAAAGCACTCAGCAGTATCGCGGTGTCTTTTTTCTTGTCGTTTTCATGGCTTAGCTGGATCACCAAGTTGAGATTGAGTACTACCAGTGCGCCACCACAGATGCCAGTTAATGCACGTACGAAAAGCAGGGTATAAAAACTCTCGAGTGCTGAAGTAAGCAAGGTTAACAATGTGGTTGCTGACAGAAAAATAAAGACCTTGTATTTCTCCTTTGAGAGGTTGCCTGAACCACGCACCCATAAACAAGTGAAAGCAGCGGCAATTGCATAAGCTGAAACCAGTAGTCCTGAATTTGATGGGCTGGTGTTTGAACTTAGCGCCATTTCTGCACTAAAGGGCACGATGATTAATGCATCTAATGCGATTAAAAAGTGGATGACAAAACATAACCCAAATTTCGCTTTTGGGCTTGCTAAGGTGGTCATTGAAGCTGAAAACATGGACATCCTTAATAGATATAAACAAAGAAGTCTTGATTGTATTAGCCTTTATTAGGTAATAAAGTGTCCATTATTGAATTGATAAACCCATATTTTGGGCTAATAAAATGATTGATCAGATTGACCCTCAGTGGCTTAACAGTTTCCACTGTGTTTATGAATGCTTAAGCTTCAAACAAGCGGCAGAGTTTCTGGATATCCCGACCTCCAACGTAAGTCGTCACGTCGCACTACTTGAAGAAAAGCTTGATGCAAGATTGTTGGAACGAACGACAAGACGGATCTCAGTGACAGAGGCGGGTGAGCAGCTTTATGTGAGTACCAAACCGTTAATCGATTCACTGTCGGATGCGTTGCGAGAGGTGAGTAAACATGCCTCTACGCCAATGGGTCATTTGCGTATAATGATGCCCGATATCCCCATACTTGGCCAAGCGGTAGTAACCTTTTGCGCTGAACATCCATTAATTTCAATAAGTTGTGATACCAGCCTAAGTCCAAGAGAAAACCTCTTAGATGGCTTTGATGTCGTGCTCTACTTTCATCGTGGCAAGCTTGAGGATAGCAATTGGGTGGTCAAAGAGCTGGCTCGATTACCAAGCGTCGTGGTGGCAGCTCCTAGCTTGCTAGAAAAGCATACTTCGCCGTATAGATTAGCTGATTTACAGTCTCTTCCTTGTATTTCAACCCTTACCGCCGTAAACGGTACGCCTTGGATATTTACCACCAAGGAAGGAAGATTAACGACGGTGAATGTAAAATCAAACTTCAGAGTCAACAGTGGGTTTATAGCTAAGTCTGCCGCGCTATCTGGGGTTGGGTTTGCAATCTTGCCACTGAACTCCTGTAAGGCAGAAATTGAGTCAGGCGCGCTGATACCAATCACGTTGGAGCAGCAACCGGAAGATCTTGTGCTTTATGCGTTCTATGCTGGGCGTAAACATCTGGCCAAAAAAATATCAGCGTTTTTGGCACATTTAGAACGCGCGCTACAATGACCATCTATTGATTTCTACTTTAATCCAAATCACCATTGATCGAATCTAGTAATTCAATAAGTGCTTGTGCTTTTTGCTCGTCGATACTTGGAAACTTACAGCGGATCTGCTCGGGAATTGTGGCAGCTTGATGTTGCAGATCATGCCCCTTACTTTGTAGTTTTACCACTCGTTTGCGCTTATCTTTTTCGTCTTTAACGATTGAGAGCAGGGCTTTGTCAGTCATTTTCTTTAAGATTTGCGTCATAGCACCGCCATCGATGGCGGTTTTCTCTAGTAACTCAGCAATGCTGATTTCATCTTTCTCCCAAAGTGCCATCATCACCACATATTGAGGGTAGGTTAAGTCGAGCTTTTGTAAAGATGCTCGGTAAGTACGGGCAATACCATTGGAAGCCATGTAGAGGCGGTGGCAGATTTGAGCGTCTAGTTTTAGTTGTGGGTAGTTCATCACATATTCCTGCAAAGTAGCTAAGCTATATTTTAATTTGTACACAAAGTATTTGCAATTCTAAAAATTTGATCTTATTATTTTGTGTGCAAAATAAATGTTTAATTGATTTTACTTCATCTAGAGTAAAGCCTCGCTGCGTTAGGGTGTAGGTGAGTACTCTACAAGCACAAACTTAGGAGAACGAAATGAAAGAACTACAAAGTATTGCATATACGGCGAAAGCAACTGCCACAGGTGGCCGAGAAGGTATGGCAAAGTCTGATGATGGTCGTCTTGATGTTGCACTTTCGACACCAAAAGGCTTAGGTGGTGATGACGGGCAAGGGACGAATCCAGAGCAATTGTTTGCAGCAGGTTATGCGGCGTGTTTTATTGGCGCATTAAAATTGGTGGCAGGCAAAGCAAAGGTGAAGTTGCCAGAAGATACACATATTAACTCTGAAGTGTCTATTGGGCCAATTGAAGGTGGCTTCGGGATTGCGGTGAAATTGGCGGTATCGGTTGGCGACTTGGACAAAGACACGGCGCAGTCACTCGTTGAGAAAGCTCACGAAGTTTGCCCATATTCAAATGCTACTCGTGGCAATATCGCGGTTGAGCTTTCAGTTATTTAACTAACCTGAGGTTTGGATAAGGAATGAACTAACTAACTGTTTTTTAATCACCTTAAACTATCTTCTTACCTAGCCAGTGAGTTTTGAGGATAACAAGGCGAATTTACGTACCAATAGCTAGCTATTGGAAGTGAATTCAACGCAGTTAGCGTTAAAACTGGCTGCTAGAAAGGCATTAATTATCCGAAGCTCAGGTTAACTCACTCAAGCGACCCAAAGCCAGCGTATTGTGACGCTGGCTTATGTGTGTTCTAACGGGTCGGTAACTTTAAAGCAGTGAATATCACCACCCGTTCTAAAATCAACACGTTTAACTTGCTCAACGATTTCCACCGTATTATAGCCATTGAGTAAACCAAACATTGCCGCTTGTTGGCCTGAGCCGATGGCATAAGATTGCGCTAAGGGTTCAGATTTATAGGTTCCCCTTTTTACACAACCATACCAAACGCCTTTTTTGGGGTGGTATTTTATGAATTCCAAACTCTCAATTGTATCAAACTGATTATTTGAAAAGTTGTGCTGCAAATTGTATATATCGCATGTTTGCCCGGTGCAAAACACTCTCCAACCATGATAATCAAACCACTTTTGGGCGTTATCGGTAACGATGATCTTGTCGGTAGTGGTTCTACTATCACAGGCTATTTCTGCTGTTTTTGCGTTATAGACAATGGTTGTCATTCCTTTTGACTCCTTTGAAATTACACTCGATGAAACTATGCAACGAGTGCAGGTAAAAATGCTGATGGTATAAAGGCTTGAATGCTAATTGAATGTTGCACGAGAAGAAGTTTACCTGAGGTGAATGTCTGCTTTCAGGCTAAGATTATAAGAATTTCACTATGTTATTCAATTGTAACTTAAGTGAACTTTCTTCAATTTAGCTTATTACATCTAGCCACATAAAATGGGACGAAATTGACCGTTAACTCACAATCGTATTTATCACTTCATAAAGTTTTTTCATATCTATCGGTTTTGCGACGCAATTATCAAACCCAAGTTGCTGATAATTTTCTAAATCACCTGACATCACGTTGGCTGTGACGGCAACAAGCGGGGTTGTTTTATCTTGTTCTCTGACTTCTAAACACACTTTTAGGCCATCTTTTTTTGGCATCTGAATATCTACAAAAAAGATATCAGGTTTCAATTCGTGATAAAGCGCAATCGCTTCTTCACCATCCTGAGCTATGACAAGATTCGCTTCAGTTGGTTTAATCATGGCACTAAATATTTTTTGATTAAGTGGGTTATCTTCAGCAAGCAGCAGGTTTTTATCCTTCAAGGCAGGTATAGCCTGCAAGTCTTGCATGATTGATTGTTCTGGTGCGTCGCAAATATCGAGTACGAGTTCAACTGTAAACTCACTGCCGATACCTTCTTGACTCGTCACCGTAACACGGCCGTCCATTAACTCAGCAAGTTGTTTTACAATTGCGAGTCCAAGACCGGTTCCTCCATACTTTCTGGTGGTAGATGAGTCCGCCTGTTGAAAACGATTAAATAGCTTCTTGAGCGCGACTTCGGAAATACCGGCGCCCGTATCTATTACACGGATGGAGAGATGTTTACCGCCATCTTGGAGTATAACGGTTACAGAGCCGTCACTGGTAAATTTAACGGCATTGGATATCAAATTTCTCAGTATCTGCTTTAAACGCAGCGAATCACCAAGTCGATAGGGGTTAGCGAGTTCCTCAGTATGAATAATCAGGTCGATTTGCTTAGCACTGGCAGTATGGACAAACTCTTGTTTTACTTCAGTGACAATACTTTTGATATCCACCGCTGCTGATTCCATCTTTAATTCACCAGCTTCAATTTTAGAGAAATCAAGTAAATCATTGAGTAAGCTAAGTAATGTTTCTGTGGATGTCATGCCTTGTGCAATGAGTTCTTTGGAGTCTGCTGCATTTCTATGGTGCTTCATTAACTGAAATACACCATAAATACCGTTAAGTGGCGTTCTTAATTCATGGCTCATGTTCGCCAAAAAGTGACTTTTTGCTCGCTCTGAACTCTGTGCTTTCACTTTTTCACTTTCAAGAGAGCTAATCTGCTCTTTGATTTGTTTCGCAAGTTGGTTAAGGGTCACTTGAAGTGTTCTTAATTCTCTAAATTCAAATTCGCTTTTCGCAGAAACGTAATGTCCTCGTTTCAGTCGTTCACAATGGCGTTCAAGTGCTTGCATCGGATTGGTCAACCGTTTTGCTAATCGGCGTAAATACCAAGTGAGTAATACCACTAGCATCAACCCAATAAGCACTATGTATAACACCGCGCGTAAAATGTCGTTACTGTATACTTCGGCTTCTCGTTGTAGCTGTAAATCAAGTTCTACAAAATCGTCTTTTAGTGAATAAATAGGGCTGCGGTACACACCTTCAGTAGCATTTGAGTAATGTGTTCCCTCAAGCACAAGGTCTCGACTGGTGAGCCAGATAGAACCTTTTCCCTGATTGGAATCTAAAAATGGTTCAAGATCGACTTCGAGGAAAAGTACACCTGTATATTTATAGGGACGCATTAACGATGATAATTTTTGTCTAAGGGGAATGGCGAGAAACAACTTGGCCTGATCAGACGGTTTTTTTTCAATGCTTTCAACGGGGACAACAAGTTTGTCGATTTTTAAAGTGCGCCGCTGTTGCGAGAGGACCTTGTGAGCATGCTCGCTAAATACCGAATTGTCCCAACGTAGGGTGTCAAACGGATATCCCTCTACGGTAAAGACGGAGCCATCGTTGATAAACGCAGATTTTACCATGTCGGTATTGTCGACTAAGTTAGTTAGCGCCTTAACCGCGTATTGAGTAAACAGTAAATCACTCGGTAAGGTAGATAAAATATGGTCTTCACTTAATGGTGCAACTTGATAGATAAGCTCATTGACTTGCGCTTTAAAATCGCTGATAAGGCTTGCGCCAGTGCGTTTAACGTCTTCTTGCTCTAAGGTTGCTTTTTGTTGCATCAGGGAAAAGCCAACCATCGCAACCAGTACAACGAGGAAGAGAGAGAATAATGCCGTAATTTTTCTTTTTATTTCATCAACGATGCTGCGATTTGCTTTCATTCTGTCCCGACTTTGTGACGATAAATTGCATATATTGCGTCGTTTCTTCGACACTATACACACCACCTAGATAGCGTGTTAGTCCCTTTAACATGGCTTCCCAAATATAGGCCATAATAGGTTCATTCGGTTGTGGATAGGTTTCTTGCAAAGAGGCAATCAGTTGAGACAGTGCTTTGTCGCCGCGTTTTGTAAGTTCAGCTAAGCTATCGCCGTTTGCTGGCAGCGCATTGAGCTCATCCCATAGTTTATCTTGTACCTTCTGGCTTTGCATAAAGTCAACAAGCTGCTTTAAATGCGGACCTTTTTTCGATTCTATGCCATTGGCAGGAAAAGCCAGTACATGAGACGATGCTAGAGACATCAGCTGATGATTACCCCACCTTGGTAAAGGCGCGATGGCTAGGTCGTCTTTAAGCTTGTCTTTAAGTTGACGATATGCCCAAATTCCATTCACAAAATAATCAAGCTTGCCGGTCTTAAAGCGATTCATTAAGCATTGGTATACACAGTCAGCGTCTATGATCCCGCTGTTGAGTAGTGATTGATAATTGGAAATTGCGAGGCGCATCGCTTTGGTGTCAAGCTGTGGCGCGCCGGCCTGAATGAGATTAGGCTGAAGGGCGTTTGCAAAGGTCACAAACCAATACATTTCATAAAAATTCCAGCCGAGCGTAGGTTTGTCTGCTACCGCTTGCTGTGCGTAGGTTTGTAAGTCGGTAATAGGGTGTGGCGCAAGTGCACGGTTAAAGTAGAGTACAAGATGGTTACCGTACATAATTGGTACGCCCTTAAGCTCACCATTGACCTTACTGTTCTCGATGACTTTTTGTGTGAGCTTTTTGCTTAACCAAGACTTTGGCACCTGAGAAAATTGCAGTTCAGTCAATCCCATATAATCGCTGGGAATAATCACGGCATCTGGTAACTGCAGGGCATCTGCATACAACAATAACTCACTTTTCAACTGATTGTTGTTAAAGGCAAGAATGTTAACTTTAATACCCGTTTTTTCAGTGAACTCTTCAAATAATGGCTGAAAATCAAAGTTTTCAAGTCCTACCGCGACATCTATCTCTGGCGGTTCACTTGCGCGTGCATTGACTGGGCTATAAACCAGAAGAAGTAACATGAACACCAAGCAAAGCATTTTACCCAACATATCAATACGCTTCCTTTACGGGCCTAAAAGGCATGTTAATGTTGCTCGGCATTAGGCATTTCTTACATAAAACTAATCGGATGTGCTTGTTATTGTAGACCAAATTTTTCTGTTTTAAATTCTTTTCAGAATGACAAATTCAATTTACTAGACAACTCAATTCTATTTCAGTCGTGAATAATTCACGAAAACACGATAAAATAATAGCTAAATAAGAATGATGAGTACGTCCTTGCTATGAAAAAAGGGTTTATGCTGGTCTGCGATGGCAGCAATGGCGCTGGAAAAACGACGGTTATTGCCGGATTGGAAGCGCATTTAAAACAACGCGGTATTGAAGTTGTGATGACTCGTGAACCCGGTGGAACAGAGATCTCAGAGAAGATCAGAGAAATCATTCTAGATCCCTCAACCCCCGAAATGGCAGACATGACGGAGCTTATGTTGTTTGGGGCCGCGCGTGCTCAGCACGTTCGTGAAAAAATTATTCCAGCACTTGAGCAAGGCAAAGTAGTTATTTCCGATCGATTTGACGCTGCAACATTTAGTTTTCAACATTATGCAAGAGGGCTAGATCTTGCCACCATCACGACCATTAATCAGCTTGCGCTCGGCGGTTTTCGTCCAGACATGAATTTGATTTTGGACTTGGACCCTGAAGAGGGCTTAAAGCGAGTCAAATCGCGAGGTGAGGGGCTAGATAGACTCGAGGATGAAAAGCAACAATTTTTGCAGCGCGCACGTGAGGGTTATCTCGTTCAAGCGAAGAATGACCCTGAACGATTTACTGTGATTGATGCCAGTCAAACTAAAGCACAAGTACTTGAGCAAAGTATTGAACTGCTTGATAGCTTGATAGCCAAACACCTTACAGTGGATGGCAATGAATAATTTGCTTCCAAGTTGGCACAGCGGCGCTTTGAGTTATCTTGCTCGGGCACAGCAAAATGGTCGTTTGCACCATGCTCAGTTGTTATCGGGTAAAAAAGGCGTAGGAAAGTCTCTGCTTGCGGCGCACTTGGCAGATGCACTTTTATGCTCACATCCACAAAATCTCACTGCCTGTGGGCAATGTAAGCCGTGTAACTTGAATTTAGCTGGTAATCACCCAGATAGACTGAGTGTAGTACCTGAGGGAAAATCAATCGGGGTGGACGAAATTCGAGAGATTACGCATTTCTTGAACCATTCAGCGCAGCAAGGTGGCAATAAAGTCGCGTTGATTGAACACGCGCATTTGATGACCCATTCAGCCGCTAATGCGCTGTTAAAAACACTTGAAGAGCCAAATGCTAATCGTTATTTGGTCGTTACCAGCGATGATGACAGTAAATTACCAGCCACTATTTTGAGCCGTTGTAATAAAGTGTCGATTCACTCGCCCAATCAAGCAGAGGCTGCGCAGTGGCTGGCTGCTAAAAATGTCGCTTGTGATTTCCCTTGGTTTGATGAATTTTCTCTACAGCCATTTATTATCGAAGCGTGGCAACATGAAGGTGCACTTGATGATGTGACTGCGCTTTATCACGCGGCGAATCAATTAACAGTAGAGAGTGCGCAAACGGTTGAAAAGATTTTATTAAAGCACAGCGCAATGGGCGATGTATTCGCCCGTTTTTTGCTCAACCGTCTAAAAGGGGTGATGACACAAGGGAGTGGTTTGAGTTTTACCCAGTATCAAGACTTAGTGAGCTTAGTACATCGGTTTATGTACGAACAGAAAAATGTGTTAGGGTTAAATCAAAACCTTAGCATTTCTAATTTACTTTTTGCCTTACAAAAACAGCTATAAAGAGGTGGTGCATGCAAGAGTTACTTGCGGATTTTGAAGATTTAGATGAGCTATATCGTTGTTATATGCCATTTCTGAAATCCGGTGGCATATTTATCAAGTCCAACGCCCATTTTGATATGGGGCAAGAATTAAAGCTCAGAGTTACCTTGCCTGACGCCTTAGAAGCGGACGAAGTTGACGTGGTCGTTGCTTGGTTAACACCGCAAGGCGCGCAAAATTCTAATCCACCTGGGGTTGGCGTTGCGTTTGTTGACGCGCCAGCTCTTAACGATAAAATAAATAAGCTTTTGGGTGCAACTTTGCATTCAGATAAACCAACTTACACCATGTAGAGCCAGTATGATTGTAGACTCTCACTGTCATTTAGATAGACTCGATTTTGAAAAGTTAGGCCTAAGCCTTGAAGAAGTACTCAGCAACGCGAGACAAAAACAAGTAGAACACTTTTTATGCGTTAGCGTGACGCTAGACCAATTTCCATCCATGTTAGAAAAAATAGCCCATTTTGATGATGTTTCTGCATCTTGTGGGGTACATCCACTGGATCAAAAAGATAAATTGGATGTTGAAAGGCTAATACAACTGGCGAGTAATGATAAAGTCGTTGCTATTGGTGAAACTGGATTAGATTATTATTATTCAAAAGATACGCATCAGGTACAGCAAGAAAGCTTTGCTGGACACATAGATGTGGCTAATCAGCTACAAAAACCACTGATCATTCATACTCGCGATGCAAAAGCGGACACGATAGACATCATGCGTGCCCACAATGCGCAAAATTGCGGTGGCGTGCTGCACTGTTTTACTGAAGATTGGCCGATGGCAAAGCAGGCACTAGACCTTGGTTTTTACATTTCAATCTCAGGTATTGTGACGTTTAAAAATGCGACCGCGCTTCAAGAAGTCGTTAAGCAAATCCCTATGGACCGATTGCTGATTGAAACCGACTCACCTTATCTTGCGCCTGTACCGCATCGTGGCAAAACTAACCAGCCTGCGTATGTACAAGACGTTGCATATTATATTGCTGACTTAAAAGGAGTGAGCTACAAAGCGCTTGCAGAGCAAACCACGAATAACTTTTACTCTTTATTTAATTTGGTGAAACGCCAAGATGGTAGCACAACTTAATCAGCTACCTCAGGTGTTGATGGGCCCGCTGGTTCGCCGAGCTGAGCAGAATAAAATTTGTATTCAGATTGTTACTTGTGAAACCGTGGACATCTCGGCTTCGCTATTGGCCCATCAAAGTCGATGTGAGGTTGAGACATTTCAGCTCGGTGCAGCCTGCTTTTTGCATTTTTTGATGATATGTAGCGAGGAGGCACTGCCAACAGCGCAGCTGCTTGAGTATCAAGTGCTCATTAACGGCGCTGCGTATAAGCCAGATTACCTGCGTTACGGAGAAGAGCTTAGCTTTGCGATACCTGCTAAACTGAATCAAATATTACATGGCTCATGCCGTAACCCGCATCATCACGCTAAAGACAGTCTACATACTGCGGATCAGTGGCAGGAGCAGCAGCGCGAGCTTGGTGAGTTAGGTGCTGACTTGTGTATTTTTTCTGGCGATCAGATCTATGCAGATGATGTTGCCGGCGCCATGTTGTTGGCTATTCATCAACTTATAGCAAGGCTAGGTTTGTTTAAAGAAACCAAATTGCCAATGCACTTACCTGCTGATCAACAAGCCCAGCTTTACCATCGTCACTTATATCTACCGAAGACGCCATGGCAGGAGCGCTCAAAGTTTTCACCGGGCTACTGGTTTCGAAAGGATGAACCGCACTTTTCTAGTGTTAAGGCCTTTAATCACCTAATTTTCTTCGAAGAGTTTGTCGCCTGTTACCTGTTAAACTTCTCTCATCTTGCTTGGCAGTTGGTTAACTTTGATGCGCTTCATTATGATGGTGGCAACGACAAAGTTAGGCGAATATTTGAGTCCGAACTTGACGCCCTCAAAGGCTTTGTTGAAACGTTGCCTAGCGCTGAGCGGTTGTGTGCGAACGTGCCCGTTCTGATGATGTTTGATGATCATGATGTGACCGATGATTGGAACTTGACGGCTAAATGGGAACAGGCAATTGCAAACCATAAAGTGAGTCGCCGTATAATCAGTAATGGCATCATTAGCTATTGGCTGTTTCAAGGCATTGGCAATGACGCGTTTGAGTATAGCGGGGCGCTGACATCAGGTTTTAATTCAAGCCTGATTGACAACGAATGGCACTTTTCGGCGTTTGACAAACTAGTTCGTCGATTCACACACTGGCACTATTGTTTAGATACGTTTCCAAAAGTGGTGGTGCTAGATACTCGCACACATCGCTGGCGTAATGAACAGGATTTCAATGAACCAAGTGGTTTACTCGACTGGGAAATGTTGATGGAGCTGCAAGACACACTTATCGACCACAGTGCAGTATTGATGGTAAGCCCAGCGCCAGTATTTGGGGTAAAGGCAATCGAAACCATACAAGCTGTATTTAACACCTGTGGTGAGCCACTGATGGTGGATGTGGAAAATTGGATGGCACATGAAGGGGCTGCGAAAAAGCTCATTGAAATTTTTAAGCGTCCAGATACACCAAAAGAAACAATTATACTCTCCGGCGATGTACATTATTCATTTTGCTTTTCGGTTCAGGCACGTTTTGGTCGTCATGATAACCGCATTTGGCAGTTAACTGCATCAGGAATAAAAAATGAATTTCCAAAGCCGCTTATCAATATTTTAGATAAGATGGACACGATTTTGTATGCCAAATATAGTCCTCTGAATCTCTTTACGAAACGTTGGCAGCTATCTGTAAGTAAGCATCCTTCTTCACTAAAAAAACATGGCTATTTGGTGTCAGACTCTGCGATTAGCTTAGTAACGCTTGAAAACGGCTTGCTAGAAAAGTATGAGCTACTACACGGCACGGGGATCCACAGTCATTTTGAGTTATAAATCCTCGAAGGCTGAATACACCGTTTTTAGCTATTTGTAGCTTAGCTCGGTAGCGCATGTATGCTTGCATGATGCGCTAAACCCATCAAAAAACACATGCTCTTTTTCGCTTTTGCTATAGTTAATATAACGCGGGCTAACATCTCGACTATATGACTCTACTCAAGCGCATGTATTTGTTCGTTGTACCATACAGCACACTGAAATGGTTTTGTGTGGTGCCGCTATTGTTATTACCGAGCTTTCCTTGTGCTGCCAGTTTTCCCGAATTTAGCGATACGGCGCAGGTTATGCGACGCTATGACTATAATTCTGGCCTCAGTCAGGTCACGATAACTGCCATTACGCAAGATCAACTCGGGTACATTTGGGTTGGCACACAGTCAGGCCTAAATCGTTTTGATGGTCATGATTTTGTTCAATTTGAAGTAAAACAGAACTCCAAACATCATCTCTCTGGTGGCTTTATTACCTCACTATGCCACAGTGGTAAATATATCTGGGTTGGAACAAGTACAGGGCTTAGCATTTACGATACTGAAGCGGGGACCTTTCGCTCTATCTTAGCGGCGCAGAATGAGGCGGTTAGCTCAGATAGAGTGAAAAAAGTGGCCTGTTATGGTGAATCAGTCACTGTATCAACAGAAGAAGGCGACGCTTACCGGGTTAACTATCAAACTTTAACGCCTGAAAAGCTCTATTTAACCGGTAAATTTGTTCGTGAAGTCCAAGAAACAAGGGATGCATTTGTTTACCTCAACGCAGATGGCCTAGTTAGTCAGCCTAAAGACAAAGTCGGAGCCAATATTCTGTTGGAAGGTGAGTTTAAAACACTGTCGCTTTCCCACGGACGGATATTCGTTGTTGACGCGGATGATAAAATCATTAGTTTCGACACTCAGTTCAATAAAGTGCAATGGCAAAAGTCGGTCAGCGCGAAAGTAAACCTCAGCATTCATCAAATTAAAGTCAGAGCGAATGAAATACTCGTCGCTTCCAATACAGGTGTGTTTATTTTAGACCTGCAAGGTAATACCAAACGTCATTGGTATCGTCGTGCAGAGCAATATGACGGACTACAAGACAACAATGTTCTGAGTGTTCAACGAGATAGAAATGGTGATTTGTGGATTGGCACGGAATCACAAGGGCTGCACTTTTTTAGTCAACTAAGCGAGTCGTTTGGCCATGTTGGTGAACAAAACTTTCCGCACGCGCCTTTGGGACATCCAGATGTTAGGAATTTCGCATTAGACAGTAGTGAGCGTTTTTGGATAGGTACGTCATCCGGTTTATATATTTATCAAAAATCGAGCTTTATCGAAGCGCATCGAATTTTCCCGAGTTTATCTGCAATCAAAGGAAGCTTTATCACCCAAGTAAAGATTTATGATGACACCTTGTGGGTAACAACAAGGGGAGATGGCGTTGTTAGATACGCTTTAACACAAGGAGAATACAGCCATTTGATGCCAGACTCTGATAATGGCCCAGAACTCAGTTTTAATGATGTCATTGAGTATCAATCTCAGATCTTAGTGAGTTCAAGGACGCTAGGTCTTATGAGGTACGACGAAGAGTCGAAAACCTTAGTGCAGTTTTTTGAAAATCGTTCAGATGCGCCTTCACACGTGTCGTCGTTTAAAGTGGTCGGACAGGACCTATGGTTTGGTTCTATTGGTGAGGGGTTGTTTAGGTTTAACAAAGGTCAGCTTCATAACCTCACCACACAGGATGGCTTAAAGTCGAATTTGGTCTTTATGATAGATGAAGATCCATGGCAACGTATCTGGGTTGCAAGTGAAGCGGGTATTAGTTTAGTTGATAAACAAATGAAAGTTGTCCGTACTATTGGTGAGCAAGAGGGACTAGGAAACCAAGCCGTGTGGGGTCTGGTTTACGATGACTACGAATACATGTGGCTTGGCACCAGTGGTGGGCTGTCGCGCGTCAATGTAATGGATTTTGCCATTGATAACTTTTTACCCATTGATGGAGTACAGGCACATGAGTTTAACTACAATGCCGCGTGGAAAGCCCCTGATGGCCGAATTTTTATGGGCGGAGCCAAAGGCTTTAATCAATTTTTTCCTCAGAATGTATCAATTTCAAATACCGCGCGACCTATTTTGGTCTCCACAATCGAATTACTAGGCGAGCCATTAAAGCCAAGTCTCGATGGGATCCTCACGGTCGCACCGGAGCTTGCGGGTTCATTGCGGCTACGTTATGACCAAAATATTATATCGCTACAATATTCAAGCTTGGATTTTGGTTCTGAGAAGCTGAACTTTTATTACCGTATTAAAGGATTAAGCGACAAATGGTTAAAACTTGCAAATGGAGCGCGGCAAATAAACTTACTCCAGCTTGAGCCCGGCACCTATCGAGTAGAAACCTATACCGTAAATCGCTTTAATATGCAGTCGCCCGTTCATGAATTTAGTATTTATATCGCCGCGCCAATTTGGTGGAATGCCTACTCGAAAACCCTTTACACCTTAGTCATTGTGCTGATCATCGCTGCATTTGTTCGAGCGAGACAGCGGCGCTATCAACAAGTAGTGCGGGATAATCAGAAAATGTCTGCGCTACAAGAGCGGTTGGAGTTGTCGTTGTGGGCGAGTGGTGACGAACTTTGGGACTGGCATGTTGAGTCGGGTAAAATTTATCGCTACAGCGTGAATCCAAGGATCGACTTTAGTGAACTCCAAGATAAACTTATTCTCAATGAGCTTGACCAGTTTGTACACCCAAAGGATTGTGTGTTACTTGAGGAGCGTCTGCAATCCTGTGTCGACGGACGAGAAGACGTGTATGAACTGTCTATTCGAGTCAAAGATCAACAAGGAGAGTGGATCTGGGTATTAGATAGAGGAAAGGTGGTGGCCCGAGATGACAATGGTAGAGCAACGCGGATAGCGGGGGCACTGAAAGATATTGCTGATTTGAAAGCACATCAACAAGCCTTGCAGTCGTTAAACGAGCAACTTGAGATAAAAGTCGCGATGCGCACCGATGAGCTATATAAAAAGAATCAGAAACTTGAGCAAGCAATGTTTGAGTTAAAGCAAACGCAAGAAGACTTGATTGAAAGTGAAAAAATGGCTTCTTTGGGTGTTGTGGTTGCGGGTGTTGCGCATGAAATCAACACCCCGTTAGGTATAGCTATCACCGCACTTTCGCATAATGAAGACTGTTTATCTGAGCTGGTAGAAAAGCTTGAGAATAAAACTCTTAAGCAAAAAGATTTGGTCACCTCCATCGATGCACAGCAAGAAGGCTATCTGCTGATCAGTCGCAATCTGCAAAGAGCAGAAAGCCTTATTAGTAACTTTAAGCAAGTCGCAGTCGATCAATCCAGTGAGACGGAGCGTGATATTAACCTGCTTGAATATATCAATGATGTATTCGATTCACTCAAACCATTGGCTAAAAATAAAGAAGTATATTTGTCTATAGATGGGAATGCTGGTGTAAATCTTTCCACCTATCCAGGCGCGGTTTATCAAATAATGGCAAACCTATTTAACAATTCCGTTATCCATGGCTTTGAGGGGAGTGCCTCTGGCACAGTCAGCGTGTTAGTTGAGGCGACAGATAGCCACTGGACTATTGTATACCGCGACAATGGTGTCGGCATGGACGAAGCAATGCAAAAGACCTTGTTTGAGCCATTTGTAACCACAAAACGTAATCAAGGCGGATGCGGATTAGGCATGCATATTGTTTATAATTTGGTAACGCAACTTTTAAAAGGGGAGATCCGCTGTAAAACGGCGAAATTACAAGGTGTCGAAATTACAATAAAAGTACCTTTCAAGAAAATAATGGCTGAAAATTAACTTAGGTGAATTACTGCAAGCTAACGGCCTGTGACAATGCTTCTTTTAGGAGTTTGTCATGTTCTTATTATCTCAAGTTTTGGTTACCGTTGCTGTTTTACTCGATCTCGCCTCATTTCAATTTATGAAACGCCAGCAGGTGTTATTGGCACTAAGCTTGTCGACTGCACTTACTGCAATTCACTTCTATCTACTTGATGCTATGGCTGGTGCTTTGCTTATGGCGGTTGCGAGCCTCAGATATCTGGTGTTTATCAAGTCACAGTCAAAGCGCTTGCTTATCGGGTTTCTACTACTCAATACAGTGCCACCTTTAGTACATTTAAATGCAAGTTACGAACTTTATGCTGCTTTTGGTAGTGTCTTATTGACATTTGGCGCATTTATTCGCGAGCAGGTGGCATTTCGGTGTGTGATGATGTTAGGTACAGTGTGCTGGCTGATACATAATTGCTATGTCGGCTCACCCATGGCGATTGTGCTAGAAAGTACTTTTTTGGTGAGTAATTTGATTGGGCTAGGGCGAATTTATATGAAACGTAAAACGAGTAAGTTGAAGGCTGAGTAAAACGCTCTGGCTAGCAGCCGAGTTGAAGTGGATCCAATTTTACTGGTATAGACACTAATAAAATTAGAAATATATAAAATAATTCATTGGGTTAGATGAGGCTCTACCTACTTTTCAAACCATTCGCATTGAGTACAAGTGGTATCGAAAACGCGCTGAAATAAAAAAATAATAAATAATCTTTATATAAATCATAATGTTAATATCTATTTGTGTAATAATTGCATAAATAATATTGTATACAATATATCTATTGTGTATTGTTTGTTCGTTACCAAAAAAACACTCAAATCAATGGGAACAAAAGGACAACAATATGCGTAATAACAAAAAAACAGCGCAAACACTGTGTAAATCACTCACAGCATCAGCACTTGCTTTAGCATTGGGGACTACTACTGCATTTGCTGCAGATGGCAATAGTACTGTGAAAGGGAGCATTGTTAATGGTCAAGGTCTTGAGTTATCGCAGGCTCAATTGACCTTTACACATAAAACTAAGGGGCTGAAGTTTGCTGTACAAACTAATGGCATGGGCGAATACATTTTACGTAATCTGCCTGTTGGTCGTTACAGCGTGTCAATTAATAAAGCAGGATTTGAAACCGTTATTGAAGAGGATGTTGAGCTTAATATTGGACAGGCGCTGATTTTAGACGCTCAACTATTACAACAAGGACAGGATATTGAGCGGATAGCGGTCACTGGTACGGCTATCCGACGTGTTGATATGGCCTCGTCAACGGCTGGCGTAACCTTTACAGACGCAGAGCTTAAAGTTATGCCAGTAAACACCGGCTTTGAAAGTATCGCGTTACTCGCACCGGGTACCGCTGAACCTGGTGGTAGTTCGTTTCGTGGTGCATCAAGCTTTGGCGGTTCTTCGTCAGCAGAAAATGGCTATTACTTTAATGGCCTAAATGTCACGAGTATTCAAACGGGTTTAGGCTCAATTCGCTTGCCTTGGGAAGCTATTTCGCAAACCCAAATTAAAACGGGGGGAATTAGCCCTGAATTTGGTGGTGCACTAGGGGGGATCGTTAATGCAATTTCTAAATCTGGTGATAACGAGTTTAACCTCGGCGCAGAATTGAGGGTCGATCCTTCATCAAGCCATAGTTATCACGACTCTAATTATTTAGATAACGGCACCATCAATATAAATACTGAGCAAGATTATGACTCGTTCAAAGAACTGCAAATCTGGGCGAGTGGCGCACTCATTGAAGACAGCTTATTTTACTATGGCCTGTATGCGCCTCGACGAGAGGTTAATCGCTGGGCTGGACAAACGACCTTCAATGACAGAAGCCGAGATGAAGACCGCTGGTTTGCAAAACTAGATTGGTTCATCAATGAAGACCACTCAATCGGTTTTTCAGCCATGAATAACAAAAGAGAATGGACGAGACAAACCTATGCCTATGATTGGGAAAGCGATGCGATTGGTGATAAACAAGGTGTAGCGGCTCCAGGTGAAGATGGCGGTAAGGTTTACAGCATCAACTATAATGGCTACTTTTCTGACTTCTTCTCGGTGTCTGCGGTAGTTGGCCGAGTCACAGAAAATGTAGAAAACATTGTCGCATCGACCGTACCGGGAGTTTGGGATGAAAGAGAAGGGACGGTAACGTTATCAAGCCACACGGCAAGCGGTGTTTCTGAGCAAGAATTTATCCGTGACCAAGCGAGAATAGATTTTAATATCGATTTGGACTACCACTCCATTCTGTTCGGTGTCGATTATACCAAAGTGACAGTAGATTATTTTGAAGGTCAAAATGGTCTTGGTGATGCTGAAGGTTGGTGGACAATTAAAACCGCTGGTGAAGGGAGTATTTCCGGTGCTGCACTTGGTCAAGATTATATTGAACGCCGAGTGAGGACTCGGACGGTTGACTCTGAGGTTAACTCGCTTGCTTTCTACGTGAATGATTCTTGGCAAGTCACCGACCAACTCGTGTTAAATCTGGGCCTGCGTTATAGTCAGTTTGAAAACACCGTTACCGACGGCAGAGCATTTGTTGATATGGATAACCAACTTGCGCCTAGATTTCAAGCGATTTATGACCTAAATGGTGATGGCGAATCCAAAGTTTTCTTTACTTACGGACGATACTTTCAACCTGTGTCTGCCAACATGAACATCACTCAAGGCTCGGCTTCAGTAGAGTGGTTTGAGTATTTCGACCTAGATCAAGTAGACAGTGATGGTTATCCTGTTTTATTGAGTGATGGTTCACCAAGTCGAGGGGAAATGCTTCGAGATAGACGCTGGCGCCAACGCGGAATTACAGAGCCCGGTTTGATAGCTTCGTCCACCCTTAAGCCGATGTATTCTGATGAATTAACCTTAGGGTATCAGACCACCGTTTTTGACGATATGGCATTTGGAGTTAGGGCGATTTATCGAGATCTTGGACGCAGTGTTGAAGATACAGATGTAGGCCCAGTGCTTGCGAAGAAATTGGCCGAACTCGGTATCCAAGACAATGTCGGTCAGGGTTCTTACTATGTGCTAAATAACCCGGGTGAAGCGATCACCATGAGTTATGACTTTGATGGCGATGGCCAAGTCGATGAAGTGACACTTAGTGCAGAAGAGCTTGCCCTGCAACAAGCAGTGCGTAAATATCTGGCACTTGAATTTACCTTAGAAGGCAATATTACCGACAAGTTACGGATTAATTCTTCTTATACTTGGTCACATAGCTATGGTAATACAGAAGGTTTAGTGAAAACCGATAACGATCAGGCCGATCCAGGTTGGACAACTTCCTATGATTACGCGGATCTGATGGATCACGGCTATGGTAATTTGCCGAACGACCATCGCCATTCAATAAAAGTATCAGGTTCTTACGATATCACAGATGAGTTAACTCTGGGGCTGGTTGCAAGAACGTCATCAGGTCGCCCGACTAACTATTTCTCAAAACACCCTGTCGGTGTAGATAGCTGTGCGCCTGGTAACCCTTGGGATGCTTGCGTGAGTAAATATTACGGCCATGTTTCGCATTATGACGAAAACGGCAATCCAGCTCCTCGCGGCAGCGTTGATAATCTTCCTTGGGCAACCACGGTAGACTTATCACTCAGTTACTCTACCGATATCATGGGACATGACTTGTTACTCAAGGGCACCATTTATAATTTACTAAACAGTGATAAAGCGCTTGGGATCAATGAACAGCGATCTTTAGATGGTGCAAATGGCTTAATCGTTAACCCTGACTACGGCATTACAACGTTACGACAAACTGAGCGTTACGCGTCGTTGGTTGCAAGGTTTACATTCTAGTTTCCCTGGTGATAGCCAAGACTGGGTGCTATGCACCTAGTTCTTGGTTTAAGCCAAGCCAAGTGTTTGGCTTATTTCACATAACGGAGAGTATGATGACGTTCACAATAGATTTGGAACAGATACTGAGCCACACGAGAGTAATAGAGACGGTTGACATGCATACCGCCGGAGAGCCTTTGCGGGTGATTGTCGATGGTTTCCCTGAACCTCAAGGCAACACTATTTTAGATAAACGGCAGTACTGCGTAGAAAATCTTGATCACTATCGCACCGCGCTGATGTATGAGCCTAGGGGTCATGCTGATATGTATGGTGCGCTTATCGTTGAAAAGCAGTTACCAGAAAGCGATTTTGGCGTGTTATTTCTTCATAATGAAGGATACTCAACAATGTGTGGTCATGCGATTATTGCTTTAGCTACACTATTTTTACAGCACAATCCCGCAAAGAAACAGTTGTTGATAGATACGCCTGCAGGGCTAATTACTGCATGGCTAAGAGACGGCCAAGCTGAATTTGCTAATGTACCAGCAGAGGTGGTGACACTTGATAAGCAAGTGAAGACATCTGAATTTGGTTTAATCTCAGTGGATATCGCATTTGGTGGTGCGTTTTATGCCTATATTGACGCTGATAAAATCGATTTAGCTCTTACGTCAGAAAATGCAGCTTACATTCAGCAGTTAGGTTTAACGCTTAAACAAGAAATTGCAACACAGATTAGCTTAGTGTATGACGATGCGCGCCTCGCATTTTTATATGGTGTGATTTTTTATTCCAATTCTCAAAAATCGGACTCTGCTCACAGTAAGCATGTGTGCATTTTTGCCGATGGCGAATTAGATCGCAGTCCAACAGGGACAGGGGTCAGTGGTAGAGCTGCAATTCTTGCCGCCAGAGATGAGCTCGCCGCAAACCAACGTATCTTTATTGAAGGTATATTAGGCTTGGGCTTAGATGTTTGTTATCAACTTAGTGATGACAGTAAATCGTTGATCCCAATAGTTTCGGGCACGGCCTATATTACAGGCCGACACCAATTTATTTTAGACGACCACGATCCATTAGTAAGAGGATTTTTACTACGATGAATGTAGATTACGCAGCCAGACAGCAACGCTTAGTCAATAAATTACAACAACACCAAAGTGACGCTATCATTATTTATGGCTACGAGAATATTGTATATTTAACTGGCTTCACCGGTCATGCAGCAACATTGTTGATGTCTTCAAATGGGCGACACCGACTCATTACTGATTATCGTTACTTTGAGCGTGCTAGCAATGAAGCGGTGGGAGTCGAAGTCATTTTAAGAAATCGTGATAAAGAAACGCTACCTGATTGTATTTTTAGATTATTGGATGGGCCGCGACAGCTTGCATTTGAAGCGCATCAAATTAGTCACGCAGATTATGTCTCATTAAACATCAGTGCAAAAAATACCACACTTATTGCCGCGCCGCTTTGGGTGGAATCACTAAGACAAGTTAAAGATAGTGATGAAATTAACTGTATTAAACGCGCCGCCGAGATAGCTGACTCGGCGCTTGCCCATACACTGCCTTTGTTAAAAGTAGGGATCACTGAGCGAGAAGCGGCAATTGAGCTTGAGTATCAGATGCAAAAGCTAGGCTCCGAAGGACTCTCTTTTGACACAATCCTATTATTTGGTGCACGTTCTTCCTTACCGCATGGAAACCCAGGACAGACAAAACTTAACCTAGGCGATTTAGTACTTATCGACTTTGGTGCGGTGATAAGCGGCTATCGCTCTGATATGACGCGAAGTTACGTGTTAGGGGAGCCGACGAAGCAACAACAATCCATTTATGACACGGTCCAACATGCGCAGCGAGCTGCGTTGGCGCTAATAAAAGCAGGCGTTAACTGCATAGATTTAAATAACGCATCACACGATGTGTTGAGTCATAGTGACTTTTCACAATACGCAGGTGAGGGACTTGGCCACGGGGTGGGGCTATTTCTACACGAGCAGCCGTTTATTAAACCTGGGGTCGATCACCAATTAGAAGCTGGCAATATCATAACCATAGAGCCGGGTATTTACATTCCAAATTATGGTGGTGTGCGCTTGGAAGAAGATGTACTGGTGACTGAAAATGGTTTTGAATGCTTAACCCACGCACCACAAGTATTTCAGCTTACGAACTAAGGAATGATGATGCAAATTATTACTCGCCAAGAAGTCGCGGATAGCCTCAACTACCCAAGCTTAATTCAGGCGCTTAAACAGGGTTTTGCGCAACCAGCAGGTACACCAACACGGCAAGTTTTTGAGCTAGATAATAGTCACAGCAATCATGACGCTTTTGCTGTTTTACCTGCTTGGAATGCCGATGTGATTGGCGTAAAGGCGTTTACCTATTTCCCTGATAACAACCAGCACGATAAAGCCAGCCTTTACTCAAAAATCATGCTGTTTTCTAGGCAGTTCGGTGAGCCGCTCGCGCTTGTGGACGGCACCGAAGTAACGTTGTGGAGAACCTCTGCTGTGTCAGCGTTAGCCGCGGAGTATTTAGCACCTAAGCATGCCAAACATTTGGTTTTCTTTGGCTCAGGTAATTTAGCTAGTTACATGATTAATGCGCATTTAAGTGTTAGAAATTATAGTAAAATTTCAATAGTTGCACGTAATTCTGAAAAAGGACGCCTTTTGCTGGATCTATTGTCCTCGCAGCATCAGGGAGTGGAATTTTCATTGTATCAGGAGGCAACCGCGTCTGTTATTGCTTCAGCAGATGTGATCAGCTGTGCAACAGGCAGTCATACGCCTTTGTTCAATGGAGAGTGGTTGAGCGATGGTACGCATATAGATTGCATTGGCAATCACCATAAAGATTGTCGAGAAATTGATACCACAACGGTAACTAAGAGTCGCGTTTTTGTAGATAGTCGCGCCAATGTATTGAACGAGGCGGGCGAATTGTTGTTACCGATCAGTGAAGGTAAATTTAGCCCAGATAAGGTGGTTGCAGAGCTTAGCGAAATGACTAAAAATAACCTAGGTCGAAGTAACGAGAATGAAATTACTTTGTTTAAGTCTGTAGGAACAGCACTGAGTGATTTAATTGGAGCGAAATTAGTGTATGACTTGGTTCAAAAATAAAGAGCACGGTAAAGTGTATGAAGTAACCGCAGTAGTCAAAGCTGCTGATAAGCGCTTGGTGAATCCGCTTATTTGTCACGAATGTCATATGTTGGTTAGTTATCAAGGAGTTGGTGGCGAAACGAAAAGTGAAAAGCTCCTATATGACGAGGTGTTTTACAAAGCGTTTCAAAACCACGATAGCTGTTACGTCATGGTGGATGACAATGGTATTCGCCATTATCATCCAAGTGAGTAAAGTGACTTATTCAAGTAAGTGAACACAATTGAACACAATTAAGTGAATAAGCGCTAATTTTTGACCTGACAGAGTACAAATATAGAACGCTATAAATTCTGACATTTCAGCTATTGGTCAGGTGCGGGCTGCGGTACTAACATGTTTCTGTCCAATTTCGTTGGTTGGCAAGGAAGGTTAAAAATTGTGTAACCTCTTCCGTTCCCATTGTTTCAGGGTGACGCTTGAGGTGAAAGTTAATGAATGCCTTAATCCAATATAGGTAGGTTTTTTTCTGTTCTAATGCTGTAACCACGCATACGCATTTCCTCCTGAAGACCTTTCAGAAATGGGCTTTTTAGACTCATGATAACTCCTTATTTTATGGTGCTGTATATGTATACAGTGTTATTTGAGATTCTCGGATATCAAGGGAAATAATGAAAAAAATTTTTGCGCGTTTACGCATGAATAAATTAAAAATATTATTGTTTATCAAAAGGTTATTTATCTGCGATTTGAGATAATAGGTTTGGGAAACGCGCATGCGCATTTTTCCAGATGGTATATTTAGCAGAATGCTGATAAGTTCTTTACATACTGATAGTTAACTGCGCGCGTTTTCACTGGTCCAATGAGGTAAACGCGCATGCGCACGAATAAAATGTTAGGCCACAAAGGAGAGCTCATGCCAAGTATAACTACAGATATGGGAAGTCTGCCAATAGATAAATATGCAGATACCTGCCCACATTGTCATCATGCAGTATCTCCTCGTTTCGTTAACGCTACGTTAAGTGGTGATCAATATGCGCGAGGCACATATATAGATGTCGCGTTTAAATGTACGCTCCATGATTGCTCAAGGTTATTTATCGGGATATACCAGCGAACTACTGTACAAGGCGATAAAATGGTCAAAGATTTCAAGTTTCAGAAATCTGTACCGTTAAATTTTCGGCCTCCAGAAATACAGCAAGAGGTAAAAGATATTTCCCCATCCTTTGAGGCTATATATTCTCAAGCAAACTCGGCTGAATCGTCAGGATTAGACGAAATTGCAGGTGTCGGTTACCGAAAGGCTTTAGAGTTTTTAATCAAGGACTACTGTATCCATAAGAACCCTGATGAAACGGATTCGATAAAATCATCATTTTTGGGCGTGGTAATTGATAAGTTTGTAGATGATACAAATTTGAAAGCATGCGCCAAGCGGGCTGCTTGGCTTGGCAATGACGAGACCCACTACGTAAGGAAGTGGGAGAACAAAGATATTAGTGATCTTAAGGTCTTAATAAAACTATCTTGTGGTTGGGTTAGCAACAATATACTCACCGAAAAGTACATGGCTGAAATGGCCTAACAAAAACAGGCAGCAGGACGCTCGCAAGCTCGCGCCTCTGCTAGCGGCGTTATACCTCTGGGAGATTATATGGACGTTAGGGTGTTCTCTTTAGATGCTCAAAAAAGCAAGATCTATGACAGAAGAACAAGAAAGTACTTTGATGAAGTATATAAATCATATGCGTCAGGCTGTTATCGTTCAGCTACAGTAATGCTTTGGTCTGTTGTTGTTTGCGATATTATTTTCAAGTTACAAGAGCTAAGAGACCTCTACTCAGATTCAAGTGCAGAAAAGATTCTTTTAGAAATAGAAAAATTACAACAAGCTGATCCTTACTCGCCAAAATGGGAAAAAGAGCTCATTAAGTTAGTTTTTGAAAGAACTCAATTATTAGATACTGCTTCAAACCATAAAATAATGATGATTCAAGATCATCGTCATTTGTCAGCCCACCCTGTAATAAGTGATGAAGACACATTATTTGAGCCTACTGAGGAGATGGTGAGAAGTGATATTCGTAACAGTATTGAGACGGTATTAAGCAAACCGCCATTTTTAACCCAAAAAATACTGGCCACCATTTTGGTAGACTTAGAGAAAATAAAAGACCTGTTTCCTAGTGATGTGGCATTTGCCAAATATCTCAATGCAAAATACCTAAACTCACTTACTAATGATGTGAAAGTAAAGATTTTCAGAGGACTTTGGAAATTTTGTTTCAAGTCTGAAGATGAGAAGCCTAAAGAAAATAGGGAAATTAACTTAAGAGCATTGAAGCTAATTTTCGATAAAGAGCGAAACTCAATAATTGAAGCAGTAAAACATGAAACCAAGTATTACTCGAGTATCTCGGAGGAGCAGGAAACAATTAAAGCGTTGGTAGAGTTCATGTCTTTAGAACGAGATTTATACCTCGCGTTAGATGACTCTGCCAAAGAGCTAATTAAACCTGTTCTCCTCAAAAACTTATCATACTTTGGCGTAGCTTTTTTTATGTACGAAACTCCAGAGGAACACTTAAAGGCTCTTACTAAGTGGATTTCAGATAATTATTATAAAAAATATGGCGATAATGGTCATTTCCTAAATCAAAAACACCTAGCCAAATTACAAGAGGTTAGTAAAGAGTTTGGTTTAGAAAAAGATTATAGAGGGTTTGGTATTGCATGTTTCATCAACAGTGCTGATTTTGAACGAGCTGACTTATATTTTGAGCGAGACATAGCTCCTAATCTCGACAAGTACGATAAAGAAGAATTTAAAATACTTTTAGATGGAACGAATAGGAATAATCAGTGTTACTGGCGAAATAAAGCGAGAACAGAATCTTTGAAAATTTTGAAAGCCGCAAAAGTAATACTTGATGATGATTTTGATTTTTCAATATTTACAAATTTACCCGTGGATAAAATTGAAGAAGAAGTCGAAGAAAAGGTCGAAGAAGAAAACGGCGAGGTATAACAAGTGCCTAAACCAAGGACGCAAATCAGCAGGCTTGCGCTCCTTCGTCGCTGATTTTTGCCTGCTATTTTACGCCTGTTAGGCAAGCGTTGAGGCTGTAGAATTACTCTTTTCAGGTACTGGATTCTTGGTTTTGGATTGACTGTTTCTTAACCTTGAATCGAGTTGGTTACTGTGATCTAATAGATATTATTCACCCACGGTAATCTGTTA